>JBEKNT010000068.1:0-21126 GCA_049522565.1 Acetobacteraceae bacterium | reverse complement strand
AGGCTCCGCAGGCGGACTCAAAGGTGGTCAACCTCGGATTGACCAAGCGGCGGTGACGGTCAGCATTATGCAAACCGTTATGCCAACTGCCAACCAATGCGCCCGTAAGCCATTGAATTTGGCGCGCCCTGAAGGACTCGAACCTTCGACCCACAGCTTAGAAGGCTGTTGCTCTATCCGACTGAGCTAAGGGCGCATCCTTGTCTCCCGGCGCCCGCCGCCCGGGCTCGACCTCGAGGGCGTTGTCGCGGCGGGGCCGGCGCGAGGTAGCCACCCGGCCCGGTCCGGGTCAAGGCCGTCATGCATAGCCCGTCCCGAGGTCCTTGCGTCCCGGCGTACTGGCGGGGGCTATCCCGCCAAAAGCGGGAGCCCGATCATCGCTAGGGGTTTGTTAACACGGACCACCTACCCTCGCGCCTGTCGCCGCGCCTACGGCATAACCGGCGACGCATGGAGACGTGGCGTGAAGCCTGCCGCCTCGCGGTTGCTGTTCTTCGATCGGACGATCGGCCGGCGCCTTTACCTCACCGTCGCAATTATGGCGTTGGGTATGCTGAGCGTCCTGGCGATCGCCGCCGGGGAAACGCGGGACTCGCTGTTCGCGGCGAAGGGGACCGAGACCAGGCATCTGGTTGAAACCGCACAGTCGCTTGTCGCGGACTACCAGCGGCGTGCCGCGCTCGGTGAGATGACCGAGACGGCGGCCCAGCAGGAGGCGCTCACCCGCCTGTCACGACTGCGTTACGAGAAGGGCCAGTATTTCTGGGTCAACGACATGGCCGGGTTGATGCTGATGCATCCGACCTCGTCGCAACTGGTCGGGACCAACGTGCTCGGTATGCGCGACGCGGCGGGAGCGCAGCTTTTCAAGGACATGATCGGGATCGCGTCCCGCCAGGATGCCGGGCTCTATCAGTACTATTGGCCGCCGGACGATTCGGCACGGCTCAAGCAGAGCTACATCAAGGGTGTCAGCGGCTGGAACTGGGTTATCGGCAGCGGCGTCTATGTTGACGATGTCCAGGCGGCGATCCGCGACGTCGTGTGGCGGACTGCCGGAGCCGCCGGTGCTACCTTGTGCGTCGTAGTCGTGCTTGCCATCGCAGTGGGGCGAGGCATTACCCGGCCTATCGCGGCGCTTACCGGCGTGATGCGGCAACTGGCGGCGGGCGATCTCGCGGCCGAGGTGCCCGCGCAAACCCGCCGGGATGAGCTCGGCGCCATGGCCGCGGCGGTGGTGGTGTTCAAGGATCACATGATCTCGGCAGGCCGCCTGGAACATGATGCAGATAAGCTTCGCGCGCAGGCAGAGACACAGGCCGCGCTGGTCTCCATGGCGGACTCCATCGAGGCCGAAGCCGGGGCGGCGCTGGCCGAGGTGCATGCGCGGACCACCGCGATGACAGAGACGGCGACGGAAATGAACGGCTCCGCGACGCGGACCGGTCGTTCGGCCGATAGTGCCGCTGCCGCCGCAGCGCAGGCGCTGGAAACATCACAGACCGTGGCGAATGCCGCCGATCTGCTTGCTGCGGCGATCAGTGAAATCGGCGGCCAGGTCAGCCGGTCGGCCGCGGTGTCCAGCCGCGCGGTCGCAGCCGGCCACGAGACCCGCGCCACGATCGAGGCGCTGAATGCCCAGGTCGCGCGGATCGGCGCCGTGGCCGACATGATCGGTGAAATCGCCGGCAGGACCAACCTGTTGGCGCTGAATGCGACGATCGAGGCGGCGCGGGCGGGCGAGGCGGGCAAAGGCTTTGCGGTGGTCGCCGGCGAGGTGAAGGCGCTCGCCTCGCAGACTGCGCGCTCCACCCAGGATATCGGCCGTCTCATCGACGAAGTGCGCGGCGCGACCAATGCTGCGGTCGCCGCGGTCGCCCGGATCGAGCAAACGATCGGCGAAATCAACGCTATTGCCAGCGGGGTCGCCTCGGCCGTCGAGAAGCAGGCAGCGGCGACCACAGGCATTGCGTTCAACGTGGCGGAGACCGCCGCAGCGGCCAACGAGATGAGTGGCCGCATCACCGAGGTTTCCGCGGAGGCGGAACAAACCGAGCGGCACGCCCTCTCGGTGCGTGAGAACGCGGCGGCGTTGGAGGCCGCAGTGGCCGACCTCCGGCACGCCATCATCCGGGTGGTGCGAACGTCCACGACCGAAGTCGATCGCCGCCGCGCCACGCGTTATCCGGTCGATCTGCCGTGTCGTTTGAGCACGGCGGGCGGGATGCACGAGGCAAAGTTGGCCGACCTGTCGGCAACCGGCGCTCACTTGCGCAATGCACCACTGCTCTCGCCTGGCGCTCGTGGCACGGTTTCGCTCGGAGGCATGGCAATGCCGGTGCCCTTCGTCGTCCGCAGTGTCGACGACCGCGGTGCGCTGCATGTGGAATTCGAGGTGGATGAGGCCGTCCGGCTGGCGCTGTGCGCGCTGCTGGACCGGCTGCAACAGCGTCTCGCGGCTTGAGCGCGCGTGCGTTCCAGGTTGCGGATTTACAACTGCTTTGAAAGGAATGACGGCGATGCCATTAATGAACTGGACCGAAAAGCTGAGCGTCGGGGTGGCTGTGATCGACGACGACCATAAGAAGCTCGTCGGCATGGTGAACGAACTGTACGACGCGATGCAGTCTGGACACGGCAAAGACTCGCTCGGCCGCATCCTGGATGGGCTGGTGCAATACACCAAATTTCACTTTGCCCGGGAGGAAAAGTTCTTCGCACAGACCAGCTATCCGGCGGCCGTTCCACACAAGCAGGAGCATGACGCGCTGACCCGTCAGGTGCTCGATGTGCAGCAAAAATACGCTTCGGGCGCCTCGGCCACGTTGTCGCTCGATGTGCTGCATTTCCTCAAGGACTGGCTGATCAAGCACATCCAGGGCAGCGACCAGAAATATCGGCCGCATCTCAACGCCAAAGGCATTCACTGACCGCTGTCGACGCTCTATCGGGCAGGGCTCGCAAACCGGTCATGCCGACGAGTGACCGGATGAGCTGACGAGGCGCGTGGCGCTCGGGGTGGGTGCCGGCGCCGCCGGAGGGCGTCGCGCGATGGCGTCAGGGGCAGGGCCATCGGCGCAAGCCCCCTTGTCGTGGCGGGCGAAGGTCAGCATCAACGATTTGCCTTTGGCCCCGGAACAACAGTGGTTGATGGTGCGCCTTCGCCCACCATGACGAGGGACGACCGCGGCGCAGCGCGCCGACGCGCATTCCCCGCGGATCCGGGTCAGCCGCGAGACAATCGCCGCAAATCGGGCTACATAAGCTGCGTTCCAGGCTCGTCGTGCCCCGTCCTCGTCTCCCACCGACTCTCCGTTGCGCAGCGCGATCCGTGGTACCCCTGCCGCTCGTTCGATCAGCTATGCCCGGCCGGGTCTCGCCGGACCGGCTTAGTTTGCCCGCGAATTACGGAGTGATGATTTTGGTAACAGCCCGCCGGGCGTGCATTGAGTGGAGGCCCGTTGGGCGCCTAACCTTCCCCGTGGACTGCCTCGATCTCCTGTGGAGCTCACGCAAAGCGCATGGATGAACGCGTCGACCGGCCAAAGGCCGACTTCGAGCATTTCCGGCAGTCGCCCGGGCCGGTGGTGGTGGTACGCCGGTCGCGGCTGCGTTGGGTGCTTGGCCTTGTCATCCTGCTGGGCGCCGGGCTGGCGGGCGCCTGGTTCTGGTCGACTCACCAAGCGACGCAGACCGCCGGCCGCGGCGGCCCCGGGCGCGGCGCGCAAACCCCTCCGCAGCCGGTCGGCGCCGCCACCATCGACACGGGCGACATCCGTATCGTCCTGAACGAACTCGGCACGGTGACCTCCCTCGACACCGTGACGGTGATCACACAGATCAGCGGCCAACTGACGGAGGTCGGCTTCAAGGAGGGCCAGGTCGTCAAGCAGGGCGACTTCCTGGCGCAGATCGATCCGCGGCCGTACCAGGCGGCGCTGGAACAGGCACAGGGTACCCTCGCACATGACCAGGGGTTGTTGGCGCAGGCGCAGGCCGACCTGAAGCGCTACCAGACGCTGGGCCGGCAGGACTCGATCGCGCAGCAGCAATTGGAGGACCAGCACTATCTCGTGCAGCAATACACCGGCACCGTGCAGACCGACCAGGGGACGGTGGACAACGCGAAGTTGAACCTGGCCTATTGCCACATCGTCTCGCCGATCGACGGCCAGGTCGGGCTGCGCCAGGTCGATCCCGGCAACTACGTGCAGGCGAGCAGCACGACCGGCATGGTCGTGATCACCCAGATGCAGCCGATCTCGGTGCTGTTCTCGGTGCCGGAGGATAATCTCCCCGACATCATCCAACGGGTGCGCGGCGGCGCCACACTGAGCGTCGCGGCGTATGACCGAGCCAACGTAAAGCTGCTGGCGACCGGACAGCTTGCCACGATCGACAATGTGATCGACACGACGACCGGCACGTTGAAGCTGCGTGCCATGTTCGCCAATCCGGACGAACTGCTTTATCCGAACCAGTTCGTGAACGCGCGGTTGCTGGTGAACACCATGCAGAACATCGTTCGCGTGCCAGTCCCGGCGGTGCAGCGTGGCGAGCCGGGCACCTTCGTTTACGTGATCAATGCGAACAACACCGTCTCGGTGCGTCCGGTGAAGCTCGGGCCGACTGATGGCGGCTACACGGCGGTCGTGTCAGGTCTACAGCCCGGCGAAAAGGTGGTGACCGACGGCACGGACAGGTTGCGCGACGGCGTCGCGGTGACTGTGCCGCCGCCGGCACAGGCGAAGGGCCCAGGTCAGAGCGGCGGCCAATCGGGCCAGGCGGCGCAGCCAACCCAACCGGACCAAGGCACCCAGCCAGCCCAGCCGAGCCAGGCTGTTACGCCTAGTCAGCCGGGCCAGCCGAGCCAACCCGCCCAGCCGAACCAGACCGCTGCGCCAGGCCAGCCACCGGCCCAGGCCGCACCCCCAGACCAGACACAACCACAGTCGGAGCAGCACCAGCGCGGCCAGCATCGTCCGCCGCAGTCGCAGTCACAATGATCCGCGGTTTCCAGGCAGGTGCGGTTGCCGCAGTCCGGTTCTCCCCCACCCCTCGTGGGTTTGGGCCGCGAAGTGGACCAAGGTTGGGGGAGGCGTGCATACCTTCGGTGGTTGCGGTTGCGACGCACCCTTCCCCCCAACCTTGGTCTGCTTCGCGGCCCAAGCCCCAATGGGGACGGGCAGGACTTCCTGACGGACACGCGGCATGAGCCCGTCACGCCTCTTCATCCTTAGACCGGTCGCGACCAGCCTGCTGATGGCGGCGATCATGCTGGTGGGCATTGTCGCCTACCGCTTCCTGCCGATCTCCGCCTTGCCGGAGGTCGACTACCCGACCATCCAGGTGCAGACCTTCTATCCGGGCGCCAGCCCGGAGGTCATGACGTCCTCCGTCACCTCGCCGCTGGAGGTGCAGTTCGGCCAGATGCCCGGCCTGAACCAGATGTTCTCGACCAGTTCGGCGGGCTCGTCGGTGATCACCCTGCAATTCAGCCTGGATCTCAGCCTGGATATCGCAGAGCAGGAGGTGCAGGCGGCGATCAACGCGGCGGGCAACCTGCTGCCGTCCGACCTGCCGGCGCCGCCGATCTATGCGAAGGTGAACCCGGCCGATGCGCCGATCCTGACCCTGGCGCTGACCTCGAAAATCCTGCCGCTGACCCAGGTCGAGGACATGAGCGACACGCGGCTGGCGCAGAAGATCTCGCAGCAGCCCGGGGTTGGCCTGGTCAGCATCAGCGGCGGCCAGCGGCCGGCGGTGCGGGTGCAGATCAATCCCCGCGCCCTGGCGGCGTACGGGCTCAACATCGACGACCTGCGCACCACGCTGGGCAATGCCAACGTCAACACGCCGAAGGGTAATTTCGACGGCCCGGCACAGGCCTCGACAATCAATGCCAACGACCAGATCTCCGACCCGAACGACTACCTGGACCTGGTGATCGCCTACCGCAACGGCAATCCGGTACGGCTGAAGGACGTGGCCACCGTCATCAACGGCGCGGAAAACACCAAGCTGGGCGCCTGGGCCAACACCACGCCGGCGGTCATCCTGAATGTGCAGCGTCAGCCCGGCGCCAACGTCATCCAGGTGGTGGACACCATCAAGGCGCTGTTGCCGCAACTGACGGCCACCTTGCCCGCGGCAGTGGATGTTGCCGTGCTGACCGACCGCACCGCGACGATCCGCGCCTCGGTCACCGACGTGGAGTTCGAGCTCGGCCTCGCCGTTGTCCTGGTCGTGCTGGTGATCTTCCTGTTCCTGCGCAACCTGCCCGCGACGATCATTCCCAGCCTGTCGGTGCCGCTGTCGCTGGTCGGCACACTGGCGGTGATGTACTTGCTCGGATTCAGCCTGGACAACCTGTCGCTGATGGCGCTGACCATCTCCACCGGCTTCGTGGTCGATGACGCCATCGTCATGATCGAGAACATCTCCCGCTACGTCGAGGCGGGTGAAGCGCCGCTCGCCGCCGCGCTGAAAGGCTCGGAGCAGATCGGTTTCACCATCATATCGCTGACGGTGTCGCTGATCGCGGTGCTGATCCCGCTGCTGTTCATGGGCGATGTGGTGGGTCGGCTGTTCCACGAATTCGCTATCACGCTGTCGGTGACCATTGTGATTTCCGCCGTCGTGTCGTTGACGCTGGTGCCGATGATGTGCGCCAAGCTGGTGCGGCACCGGCCGGACGCGCAGCGCAGCCGCTTCGACCGAGCGGCAGAGCATGGCTTCAACTGGGTCATCGGCCGCTATGACCGGGCACTGAACGTCGTGCTCGATCACCAGCCGCTGACCCTGCTGATTGCGGTGATCACCCTGGTGGTGACCGTCCTGCTTTATATCATCGTGCCGAAGGGCTTCTTCCCGGTGCAGGATACCGGGGTGATCCAGGGCATCTCGGTCGCGGCGGAGACCACGTCGTATGACGCCATGGCGCAACACCAGCAGGACCTGGCGGCGGCGATCCTGAAAGACCCTGACGTCGTCAGCGTCAGTTCGTTCATTGGCGTGGACGGCAGCAACACCACGCTGAACAGCGGCCGTTTCCTGATCAACCTGAAGCCCAAGGACGACCGCAGCCTGAATGCGACCGAGATCGGACGCCGGCTACAGCAGGAGACAGCGGACGTCCCGGGGGTGCAACTGTATTTGCAACCCGTGCAGGACCTGACGATCGACGCCGCCATAAGCCGCACCCAGTATCAGTTCGTGCTGGAGAACCCGAACCTGTCGGCGTTCAACGAATGGGTACCGAAGCTGCTGCGGCAGATGCGGCAATCGCCCGATCTGACCAACATCGCCAGCGATTTGCAGCAGCAAGGGCTGTCGGTGAACCTGGTAATCGACCGGGAGACCGCGGCGCGCTTCGGCATCACCCCCGCCACGGTGGACAATGCGCTGTACGACCTGTTCGGTCAGCGCATCATCTCCACCATCTATACCCAGTCCAGCCAGTACCGCGTCATCATGGAGGGCGACCCGTCGCTGCAGACCTCGCTGGACGCGCTGTCGGCGATCCGCCTGCCGTCGGCCGCCTCCACCACCGGCCAGGTGCCGCTGTCCGCCATTGTACGGATAGAACAGAAGCCGGGGCCGTTGCAGATCAGCCATCTGGGACAGTTTCCGGCGACGACGATTTCGTTCGATACGACCCCGGGCTCGTCGCTGGGGGCGGCGGTGACCGCCATTCGCCAGGCCGAGAAGGACATCAGCCTGCCGGAAAGCTTCGTCACCGCGTTCCAGGGCGCCGCCGCGGCCTTGGAGGCGTCGTTGTCGAACGAACTGCTGCTGGTGCTGGCGGCGATCGTCTGCGTCTATATCGTGCTGGGGGTGCTGTATGAAAGCTTCATCCACCCGATAACGATCATTTCCACTCTGCCGTCCGCCGGCGCCGGCGCGCTGGTGGCGCTGCTGATCGCCGGCGACGACATCGATGTCATCTCGATCATCGGCATCATCCTGCTGATCGGCATCGTCAAGAAGAACGCGATCATGATGATCGACTTCGCGCTGGCAGCGGAGCGCGAGGAGCGCAAGCCGCCGCGTGAGGCGATCCACCAGGCCTGCCTGCTGCGTTTCCGGCCGATCCTGATGACCACAATGGCGGCGCTGCTGGCGGCGTTGCCGCTGATGCTGGGCAATGGCACCGGCTCCGAATTGCGCCGGCCGCTGGGCGTGGCGATCGTCGGCGGCCTGATCGTCAGCCAGGTGCTGACGTTGTTCACCACGCCGGTGATCTACCTGGTGTTCGATCGCCTGGCGTGGCGGGTTGCCGGCAGGGGCGCGGCGGGCGGCACGGCTTCCCCGGACAAGGCGCCGACATGAACGTCTCGTCCCCGTTCATCGCACGCCCGGTCGCCACCACGCTGCTGACCGTCGGCATCGCGCTGGCCGGCATGTTCGCCTTTTTCAAGCTGCCGGTGTCGCCGCTGCCGCAGGTGGATTTCCCAACCATCTCCGTCATGGCGCAATTGCCCGGCGCGAGCCCCGATACGGTAGCCACCAGCGTCGCCAGTCCGCTGGAGCGCCATCTCGGCCAGATCGCCGATGTGACGGAGATGACCTCGACCAGTTCGGTCGGGCAGGCGCGGATCACCCTGCAATTCGGGCTTGACCGCGACATCAACGGCGCGGCGCGCGACGTGCAGGCCGCGATCAATGCGGCGCGCGCCGACCTGCCGACCAGCCTGCGCAGCAATCCGACCTATCGCAAGGTGAACCCGGCGGACGCGCCGATCCTGATCCTGGCGCTGACCTCGGAGACGCTGACCCGCGGCCAGATGTACGACGCCGCCACCAACGTGCTGTCGCAGCGCCTGTCGCAGATCAACGGCATCGGCCAGGTGATTATCGGCGGTGCAGCGCTGCCCGCGGTGCGGGTGGAACTGAATCCACAGGCAATGTTCAAGTACGGCATCGGACTGGAGGACGTGCGCGCCGCGCTTGCCTCGGCCAATGCCAACAGCCCGAAGGGCTCGATCGAAGCCGACGGGCTGCATTATCAGCTCTACACGAACGACCAGGCATCGCATGCGGTGGACTACCAGCCGCTGGTGGTCGCCTATCGTAATGGTGCCGCGGTGCGGCTGTCCGACGTGGCGGACGTGCAGGATTCGGTGGAGAACCTGCGCAACGCCGGTTATGCCAACGGCAAGCCCGCGGTGCTGGTGATCCTGTTCCGCCAGCCCGGCGCCAACATCATCGACACGGTGGACAGCGTTGAAGCGGCCATCCCGCAGCTCATGGCGGCGATGCCGCACGATATGGACCTGCTGATCGCCAACGACCGCAGCACGACGATCCGCTCCAGCCTGCATGACACCGAGATGACCCTGATCATCGCCGTGACCCTGGTGACGCTGGTCGTGTTCCTGTTCCTGCGCAACGCCCGCGCGACGGTGATTCCCGCAATTGCCGTGCCGGTCTCCATCATCGGCACATTCGGCACGATGTATTTGCTCGGCTATAGCCTGGACAACCTGTCGCTGATGGCCCTGACCGTGGCCACGGGCTTCGTGGTGGACGATGCGATCGTGGTGCTGGAAAACATCTCCCGCCACATGGAGGATGGCATGCCGCGCGCCCAGGCGGCCTTGCTCGGCGCGCGTGAGGTCGGCTTCACGGTGATGTCGATCAGCTTCTCGCTGATCGCCGTGTTCCTGCCGATCCTGCTGATGGGCGGCATCGTCGGACGCCTGTTCCGCGAATTCGCCATGACGCTGTCGCTCGCGATCCTGGTGTCGCTGGCGATTTCGCTGACCACCACGCCAATGATGTGCGCGCTGTTCCTGAAGCCGGACGGGCGTCGCGCCGGCCCGAAACGGCGCACGCTGTTCGACCGCGCGCTGTCGCTCTACGAGCGCAGCCTGTCCTGGTCGCTGGGCCACGGCGCTCTGGTGATGCTGATCCTGCTGATCGCCGTCGTGCTGAACGTCGTGCTGTACGTCATCGTGCCGAAGGGCTTCTTTCCGCAGCAGGACACCGGCCGGATGATGGGCCAGATCCAGGCCGACCAGAGCATCTCCTTCCAGGCGATGCAGGTGAAGCTGGCGCAGTTGATGGATATCGTGCAGCACGATCCGGCGGTGCAGACCGTGGTCGGATTCACCGGCGCGGGCGGCGGCGGTGGCGGCGGATCGACCAATACCGGCTCGGTCTTCGTCGCGTTGAAGCCGCTGTCGCAGCGCGCCGGGATCGACAACGTGATGGCCGGCCTGCGTCGCAAACTCGCGGTGGTGCCGGGCGCCAGGCTGATCCTGGTGCCGATCCAGGACATCCGTGTCGGCGGCCGGCAAAGCAGTGCGGCGTATCAGTACACGCTGCAGGCCGACAGCACCACGTTGCTGTATCAATGGGCGCCGAAACTGCTGGCCGCCCTGGAGCACAATCCGATACTGGCCGACGTCAATTCGGACCAGCAGCAGAAGGGCCTGGAAACTGACCTGATCATCGACCGCGCCACCGCGAGCCGGCTTGGCGTGAGTGCCAGCCAGATCGACAACACGCTGTATGACGCGTTCGGCCAGCGCCAGGTTTCCACCATCTACAGCGCGCAGAACCAGTACCACGTGATCATGGAAGTGGAGCCGCGCTATTGGCAGACGCCTGACACGTTGAAGGATATCTATGTCAGCACCTCCGGCGGCACCGCGAGCGGTACGGAGTCGACAAACGCCGTGATCGGCACGGTCGCCGTGTCCGCCGGGAAGACCGGCAGTGCCGCGAGCAATGCAACCACCGCCGCCAGCATCGCCAGCAGTTCGGCGCGCAATGCGGCGACCAACGCGATCGGCAATACCGGCAAGGGCAGCGCCTCGTCCGGTGCCGCCGTCAGCACCAGCAAGGAGACGATGGTGCCGCTGGCTGCCTTCACCAAATACGGGCCGGGCAATACGCCTCTGGCGGTCAACCACCAGGGACTGTTCGTCGCGACCACGATTTCTTTCAATCTGGCACCCGGCAAATCGCTCAGCGATGCCACCGTGGCAGTAAACGACGCGATGCGGCAGGTTGGCATGCCGGCAAGCATCCACGGCAGTTTCCAGGGCACCGCGCAGACCTTCCAGGCGTCGCTGAACAGTGAGCCGATCCTGATCGCTACGGCCTTGATCGCCGTGTACATCGTGCTGGGCGTGCTGTACGAGAGCTACATCCACCCGATCACCATCCTGTCCACCTTGCCCTCGGCCGGGGTCGGCGCGGTGCTGGCACTGCTGATGTTCCACACCGAGTTCAGCATCATCGCGCTGATCGGCGTCATCCTGCTGATCGGCATCGTCAAGAAAAACGCGATCATGATGATCGACTTCGCGTTGGAGGCGGAACGCGCGCACAACATGAACCCGCACGACGCGATCTTCGAAGCCTGCCGGTTGCGGTTTCGACCCATCATGATGACCACGTGTGCTGCTATGCTGGGCGCGCTGCCATTGGCGTTGAGCTTCGGTGATGGCGGTGAGTTGCGCCGGCCCTTGGGGATCTCGATTGTTGGCGGGCTGTTGGTGAGCCAGGTGCTGACGCTGTACACGACGCCGGTGTTGTACCTGTATCTCGACCGGTTCCGCCTTGCCGCGAAGCGGCGTTGGCGGCAGGCCTTTCCTGGTCTCGAGAGTGCTCCGGGAGCGGCGGAATGAAGCGGCAGTCCGATGTCTCCCCCGCCCTCCGCCTTGGTCCGTCTCGCGGCCCAAGCCCACAAGGGGAGGGGCAGAAGAGCAGGGGCTCGCATCTCGCTCCACTATTGTTCGCCCTGGGCCTGTCCGCCTGCATGGTCGGGCCCGACTATCATCGCCCCGACGCTCCGGTACCTGCGGCCTACAAGGAACTGCAAGGCTGGACCGTGGCGCAACCGCAGGATGCGGCGGACCGAGGACCGTGGTGGTCGATCTACCACGATGCCGAACTCGACCGCCTGGAGCGTCAGGTCGAGGTTTCCAACCAGACGGTGAAGCAGTTCGAGGCGGAATATCGCAACGCCGTGGCGATGGTGCAGGAGGCGCGCGCCAGCCTGTTCCCGACCGTTGGCGTCACCGCGAACGTGTCGCGCGGTTCCGGGATCAGTGGAGGTGGCAGCGGCAGCGCGAGTTCGACGTCCACGAGCGTGTCGCCAGCGGGTGGCGGTGGTGGTAGCGTTCCGCGCACGCAATATAGCGTGGAGGGCACGATCGATTGGACCCCGGACGTGTGGGGCCGTGTTCGCCGGCAGGTGGAAAGCCAGGTCGCCGCTGCGCAGGTCAGTGCCGCCGATCTGGCGAATGCCAGGCTCTCCGCGCAGATGACTTTGGCCACCGACTATTTCGATCTGCGCGCCGAGGATTCGCTTGAAGACTTGTTGCGCGAAACCGTAGCCGCCTATCAGCGCGCGTACCAGATCGTGCATAACCAGCACGTCGCAGGCACCACGTCGTCGGCCGATGAGGTGACGGCGGAAGCTCAATTGGAAAGCGCACGCGCGCAACTTGTCGGCGTCGGCGTGCAACGGGCGATCTACGAGCATGCCATCGCCGTGCTGACCGGTCACCCGCCGGCCGAACTGACCATCCCGCACGCCCCGCTGGCGTCGCAAGTGCCGGTGCTGCCCCCCGGGTTGCCGTCCACGTTGCTGCAACGCCGCCCGGATATCGCCGCCGCGGAGCGGCAAATGCAGGCGGAGAACGCGCTGATCGGCGTGCAGGTGGCGGCGTTCTATCCGGATATCAGCCTGTCCACCCTGGCCGGCTTCATCGGCAGCCCGCTGTCGCAATTGTTCACCACCGCCAATCGCGTGTGGTCGCTCGGTGCCGCGGCGAGCGAGACCCTGTTCGAGGGCGGCGCTCGCACGGCGGCGGTGGCGGCAGCGCGCGCCACCTACGACCAAAGCGTCGCCAATTACCGCCAGGTGGTGCTGACGGCGTTGCAGCAGGTCGAGGACGAAGTGGCGTCGCTGCGCATCCTGGAGCAGCAGGGGCGGGCCGAGACAGTCGCGGTTAATGCGGCACAAAAGGCGGTCGACGTACTGTTCAATCAGTACCGCGCCGGCACTGTCGCTTATACCAGCGTCATCACCGAACAGGAGACGCTGCTGGCCGATCAGCAGGCGGCGCTGGCGGTGCAGCAGAGCCGCCTGGTGGCGAGCGTCACGCTGGTCACGGCGCTGGGCGGTGGCTGGAACACCGGCGACCTGCCCGACAAGGACAAATTGCAGGAGTGGAATCCGCTGATACCTTGAGAACCTCTCCCGCGCTGCGCGCGGGAGAGGTCGAGGCGCGAGAGCGCCGAGGGTGAGGGTGAGCGAGTCGGCACGCTGCACTCGCATGCTGCGGAGCGACCCGATCACCCTCACCCGGAGCGCTTCCGCGCTCCGACCTCTCCCACTTCGTGGGCGAGGTTGCCGCATGCGGGCTGGCCAAACATCGCGACCTGCGCCACGCTGCGCCACATTCGTACGGGGAGCTCGCGTCATGTCGTCGATCACGCTCAACCAGGCCCAAACCATCATCACCGCCGGACTTCAGGCCGCGCGGGAGAAGAAGTTTCAGCCGCTGGCGATCGTGGTGCTGGACGCCCGCGGCGTACTGAAAGCGTATGCCGCGGAGGACGGCACCAGCCTGCGGCGCGCGGAGATCGCCACCGGGAAGGCGCATGGCGCTCTGGCGTTCGGCGTCGGCTCGCGGACGCTTGGCAAGCGGGCGGAGGATCGGCCGCATTTCATCGCCGCAGCGACACACGCGGTGGGCGGCTCGTTGGTGCCGGTGCCGGGCGGCGTGCTGGTGCGCGGGGCGGACACGTCGATCATCGCCGCTGTGGGCGTGTCCGGCGACACGTCCGACAACGACGAGGCGGCGGCGCTGGCGGGCATCGCAGCGGCCGGACTGATCGCCGATCCAAGCTGATCCGACGCACGCCGGGGCGCGGCGCGTCAAGGTTCTCTTAACCTGCGTCACCTAGTTTCGCCGGCTGGTTGCCGGAGGAACGGCGCATGGACATGCTGGCAGAGCCGCAGGTGCCGGTGGTGGCACGGGGCGGACGCTCGTTCCGCGTCACCGACCACAAGCTGGCGGTGGCGGCGGCGCGCGAATTCTGCAGCGGCTTCGAGGAGGGCACGCTGCGCTTCTTCGACGCCGTGTTGCCGCGCTGCACGCGGATGGTGGATTTCGGTGCGTATATCGGCTTCACCGCGTTGTACGCCGCGTTGCACGTGGACACCGTGTTCGCCTTCGAACCCAGCCCGGTGAACCACGAACTGCTGGCGCGCAACGTCGCCGAAAACCCTGAACTGGCATCACGTATCCGGCTGTTTCGCCACGGCCTGGGCGCGCGCGACGAGGAGGTGACCTTGTACTCGAAGGGCACCGCAGATTCCGGTTCGTCGGTGTTTCGCCAGGTCGAACGCGACCGCGTGCTGAGTGCTCAGCCCAACGCAGTCATCCCGCTGCGCGACGCCGCCGCGGTGCTGCACGAGATCGGCATGGACGGGCGCACGCTGCTGAAAATCGACATCGAAGGCGCGGAATACGAGGTGCTGCGGGTCATTGCGCCGCTGCTGGCCGAGCACAAGCCATGGCTGCACGTGTCGTTCCACCCGTTCAATCTGGTCGCAAGAGGCGACGCCTACCACAATGCGTTGCTGCGGTTACGGTGTGCGTTAAGTGCCGCGGAGGCGTTGGCGCCGTACCGTTTCATGCATCTGTATGAGGATGGGGTGTGGTGTACGATCGGTCCGGCGCAGCGGATGGATTTCCTGCGGCAATATTTATTGAGCGCCAAGCCGGTGCCGCGCATTGCGACGCCGCAATATGGCTTCGTGCATGCGATTGCATTCAGCGACGACACGTTGCCGCGCAATGCCTGATGCTCGATTGCAGATCGAGATGAACGATCGGTTTGGCGGGGGCGGTTGGAGATCGTCCGGAGCAAGTCCAGTCTGCTCGACGAGATTGCCAACGGCAACAATTGGCGTCGCAACGATATCCCTGACCTGCGTCCGGGACTGCGCGCCGAACTCAGCTCGAAGCCGGGCAAAATCTAGCTGTGGAGCATCATCGGCGCGCTGATCGCCGCTTATGCCGCCGGGTTGGCGGGCCGCGCCGCGCTGCGTTGACCCGCCACCTCGTTTCACCCGACCCGGTACGCCGCCACCGCCTTCTCGTCGAACGCCAGCCCCAGGCCCGGCTTGCTCGGCAGCACCAACTGGCCCTTCTCGATCGCCGGAGTCTCCTGGTACAGCTTCAGCATCCACGGCATGTATTCCACCGTCAGTCCGTTCGGTATCGCCGCGACGAGATGCAAGTGCATCTCCGGCATCACGTGGCTGACTACCGGCAGGTTGAACGCCTCGGCCATGCCGGCGACCTTCATCCATTGCGTCGGGCCGCCGACCCGGCACAGGTCGATCATGATGTAATCGACCGAACGCGCCTCGATCATCTGGCGGAACGGCGTAATCCCCCACAGGTATTCGCCGCCGGCGATCGGTGTGGACAGTGCTGCGTTGACGCGCGCCAGGCCGGCGTAGTCGTCGCACGTGGTGACGTCCTCCAGCCAGAACAGACCGACATCCTCCGCCCGCTTGCCGATATCGATTGCCTGTTCGACGCGCCAGCGCTGGTTGATGTCGCACATCAACTTGATGTCGGGCCCGATCGCGTCGCGCACCACGCGCACGCGGCGCACCTCCTCGGCGGGTGATGGATTGCCGGGCAGCGCCATCTGCGTCTTCATCTCGACGAAGCCCTTGTCCACCAGCCGGCGCGCGGCGGTGGCGGCCTGGGCGTCGGTCAGTCCGCGGCGCAACGAACCGGACGCATAGGTGTTCACCCGGTCCCGCGTGCCGCCAAGCAATTTCCACAGCGGCTGTTCGAGCGCCTTGCCTTTGATGTCCCACAACGCGACGTCGATCGCCGACAGCGCCAGCAGGAAGATGCCGGCGGGGCCGCAGGAATCACCGGCAGCAAGCCGCAGCTTGCGCACGATCGCCTCGATGCGCAGCGGATCCTCGCCGACGGTCAGCGCGCCAAGCTCATCGACGGCGGACCGTAGCGTGCCGGTCATGGCGCCGCCGTAGAAGGTGAGGCCGATGCCCTCGATGCCGCTGTCGGTCTGCATGCGCAGGATGACGATCGGGCGCAGGCGACCGGCTTCCTCCGGCATGTCGGCCAGTGGATCGTCTTCCGGAATGCGGAGGATGTCGGTCTGGATCTTGGCAATCTTCATGGCGTTTCTCCCGCCTGGCCGGTTTGTCGGAGGCTTGCTCCGGCGCAGCTTAGCGGTCATGCGGTGGCCTGGGTATCCCGGGGCTTGCCGGATGCGGTGTACAGGACGAAGCGCCGCAGGCCGTTCTTCAAGGTGACACTGTTGAAGTTCATCAGCAGGCCAACGCTCAGGCCACTCACGCGTAAACGGGTCAATATCTGGGAGGTATGCAACGGAGTGATCTGGGCGACCGACTTTATTTCCAGGATCATCATCTGCTCTTCAATGAGATCGGCGCGATAACCGCAGCGCAGGCGAACGCCGCCGTAAATGACCGGAAGCGAGACCTGGCGTTTGATCGGCAGCCTGTCCTTGACGAGGTCGCGGCAGAGACACGTCTCGTAGACCGACTCGCGCAGATCGAGTCCGAAGTGACGGTGGACCTTGATCCCAATGAAACTGGGCACTGGGAGCTTGTGACCGACCGGTAGATGGATCCGCGTCCCAAGGTTCAAGTCATAGGTGCGAAACCACCGGCAGATGCCTATCCTGCGAGACGGGCTTCCGACTGGATGCTGCCTTACATCCCGGAGCGGCAGATCGGCTGGAGTTGCTCCTCACCACGCTCAATCGAGCCGAGATGAAAGCGAACCTGGCAACAGCGCTCCACGCATAAGAGGCAACCGCATGCGCCTGCGATGAACTGCTGACGTCCGGGTTGCTGCCGTTCCTGCTGCCACTGATGGCGGGCGGCATCGGGCCAAGTGGCGTCAATCTAGCGATTTCCGAAACCGTAGAACACTTAGCGTGAGCATCCCGGCCGCGAGCAACGCCATTGCACCCAAATCGGGCCACAGGACATCGACCCCGACTCCCTTGAGGAAGACCGCGCGGATCACGACCAGGAAGTAACGCAACGGATTGATCAGCGTGAACCATTGCAGCGCCCGCGGCATGGCAGCAATCGGGAAAGCAAATCCCGACAGGATGAAGAACGGATTTACCAGGAAGAAGTTCAACGCGAACGCCTGCTGTTGGGTGCGCGAGAACGTCGACATCATCAGACCGAGCCCGAGTGCGGCCAGCAGGAACAGCGTCGCCCCGAGCAACATGACCAAGGGATTTCCGACGAACGGGATATCGAACCACAGCACGCCCGCGATGGTGACCAGGGCCACGTCGCCCAGTCCGATCAGGAAGAACGGCACGGTCTTACCGAGGATGAACTCGAACGGCCGGATCGGGCTAACCATGATCTGCTCCAGCGTGCCCACCTCGCGTTCGCGCACCACGGCGAAGGCGGTCAGACTGACCACCTGCATGAAGGTCAGCGTGGCGATCACCCCGGGGATAAAGAACCAGCGGTCATCGAGACCTTCGTTGAACCAAGGGCGTTCCTGCAGTGAAGCCGCGACTCTGGGGGACGCCACCCCGGCCTGCACCGGCCAGGCATTTTGCATTTGCTCCGTCTGGAATTGTGCAACAATCAGGCTAACGTAGCCGAGCGCGATCAAGGCGGTGTTCGAATTGGTGCCGTCAACCGAGACCTGCAATGGCGCGGTCCGGCCGTTGTTCAGGTCTTGGGCAAAACCGGCATGGATCACGATGGCCACGACTGCCCGGCCGGTATCGATATCCCGGGTAATCTGCCGCTGCGTCGCCGCGATATCGACGACGTCGAACCGGCCCGTCGCGACGAAATGCGAGATGAGGCCTCGGCTTGCCTGGCTGTGATCGAGATCGAGCACGGCCGTGGCCACGTGATTGACAGTAAACGTCGCGGCATAGCCGAACACGACCACCTGAATGAGCAGCGGCACGATCAGGCGAAACATCGCCCATGGGTCGCGGCGAAGCTCCAGGAACTCCTTCATCAGCATTACGTAGAGGCGCTCGAACATCGCCTAGCCCAGACGCTTGCGGAAGGCGCGCGCGGCGATCCAGATGATGGCGACGGCGTACAGCACCAGCGCCAAAATCGGCACGGTGAGATCCCCAATCGTGCTGCCCTTGAGGAACAGCGCCCGCAGGATGGTAACGTAATAGCGCGCATAAACGACCAGGGTCACGGCCTGGATCGGCCCCGGCATCTGGTCGATCGGAAACGTGTAGCCCGACAATAGCGCGATGGGCAGCATGGTGAGCATCAGTGCGATCTGGCTCGCGCCGAGCTGGCTGCGGATACGCACGGATACGAGATAGCCGATGCCCAGCACGACCAGCGTGAACAGCGCGGTGGTCGCCAGCAGCGTGCCGAGGCTGCCGCGGAACGGCACCTGGAACCAGAAAGCGGTGGCGCAGAGGCAGAACGTCGCGTCGAACAGTCCGATTACGAAATACGGCACCAGCTTGCCGATCATCACCTCCAGCGCAGTCACCGGCGTCGAAATCAACTGCTCCATCGTGCCCCGCTCCCACTCGCGGGAGATGGTGAGCGATGAAAGCTGGGCACCGACCAGGCCGAGGATAACCGCGACCACGCCAGGGATGATGAAATTCCGGCTGTCCAGCCCTTCATTGAACCACACACGCGGCTCCAGATCGACGCCACCCGCCGTTTGGGGCTGGATGCCGTGCGCCGCCGCCCAGCTTGACTCGAAATTGGCCGTCGCCAGCGCGATCACGCCTTGCGCATAGCCGATGGCGATGCTCGTCGTGTTGGCATCCGTCGCGTCGAACACCGTCTGCACTGCGGCGCTGCCCGTCGAGGCAAGCCTGCGCGAGAAATTGACCGGGATGGTGACCGCCCCGATGCAGGCGCCGTGATCCATCGCGTCGCGCACCGCCCGCTCGTCGTTCAGTGTTCGGGCAGTGACGAACCATCCCGAGGCAACGAACCGCGTCACCAGTTCGCGGCTGGTCTGGCTGTTCTCCTGGTCGTAGATGCAGAGTGGCACGCGCCTGATGTCGAGGCTGACGCCGTAGCCGAGCAACACCATCTGCATCAGCGGCATGAGCAGGGCGATTGCGAGGCTGCGCGGGTCGCGCCAGACCTGTAGGGTTTCCTTGAAGGCAATGGCGAAGAGGCGCCGCGGGCTCATGCGGATGCCTCCGCCACGTGCGGCCTGGTAACGAGCTGCACGAACACATCCTCCAGGCTCGGTGCGATGCGGCGCGGCGGCCCGGCCACAATCCCCTGCTGTGCCAGGAGTGGCTGCAACGTGGCGGCAGCCTCGGCCTGGCGCAGCAGCACGTGCAGCTTGTCGCCGAAGATCGCCGCGTCGATGACGTCCCGCGCCTCGTGCAGTGCTGCCAGCGCGGCGCCGAGTGCGGAGCAATCGAGCTCGTACAACACGCCGCCGAGTTCGCGCCGGCGCAGTTCTCCTGGACTACCGACGGCCACCAGCTTGCCCGCATCGATCAACGCAATGCGGTTGCAGTATTCCGCCTCGTCCATGTAGTGGGTTGAGACAAGGATTGTGACGCCTTCCGACGCCAGGCGGTGGATCAGATCCCAGAAGCGTCGGCGCGCCTCTGGCTCGACGCCCGAGGTGGGCTCGTCGAGGAACAACACCGGCGGGCGATGCAGAATGGCGCAGCCGAGTGCGAGCCGCTGTTTCCATCCGCCCGCGAGAGTGCGAACCAGCGCATTCTCTCGCCCCTCCAATCCAGCCATGGTAACCGCGACCTGCATGCGCGCAGCAAGATCGCTCCGCGGCACCAAATAGAGGCCGGCGAAAAAGCGCAGGTTCTCCCGCACGGTCAGGTCGCCGTAGAGCGAGAATTTCTGCGACATGTAGCCGATATGTTCGCGCACCGCCTCCGGTTCGCGACCGACATCGAAACCCGCGACCGTGGCGGCCCCAGCGCTCGGTGCCAACAGCCCACACAGCATGCGGATGGTGGTCGATTTGCCCGCACCGTTCGGGCCGATGAACCCCACGACTTCACCCTTGGCGATGCTGAGATCAAGCCGGTCCACCGCGGTGAAGGCACCAAATTTCTTGGTGAGTCCGTCGGCGACCACGGCCTGGGCAGTATCCGTCATGCCGTGCCCCCCGATCCCAGCAGGGCGACAAATACGTCCTCGATGCCCGGCTCGATCCGCGTGATCTCGGCATCGTTAATGCCTTGCGCCGCGAGCCTGGCACGCAATTCGGGCAGGCGGCGGCCGGCATCATCTACCCGGGCGTTGACGCGATCGCCCATGAGCAGCAGGCCCAGCACACCAGGTAAGCCCTCCAGGGCAGCGCGCGCGCCACGCGCATTTCCCGTCACGACCGCAAGCAACGCGCCGGGCATCGCCTGCTTTAGTCGTGCGGGTGTGTCGCAGTGACGGATTTCGCCGGCGTGCAGCAGCGCAAGACGCGAGCAGCGCTCGGCTTCGTCCATGTACGCGGTCGAGAGCAGAATGGTGACGCCATGCTCGCGCAAGCTGTAGAGGATGCCCCAGAAATCGCGGCGCGAGACCGGGTCAACGCCGGTCGTGGGCTCGTCGAGCAGTAGCACCCGAGGCGTATGGATCAGCGCGCAGACCAGACCGAGCTTCTGCTTCATGCCGCCGGAGAGCTGACCAGCCAAACGCCGGCGGAACGGCAGCAGGCCCGCGGCGTCGAGCAACTCCTGGCTGCGCTCGCGGCGCACCTTCCCAGGCACTGCGAACAGTGTCGCATAGAAGAAGACGTTCTCGGCGACCGTCATGTCTTCGTAGAGGCCGAAGCGCTGCGGCATGTAGCTGAGATACGGTTTGGCAGACTCTGGATCGGCGACGACGTCGATGCCTTCGAGGCGGATCTCGCCGGCATCGGGGCGCAGCACGCCGGCAAGCATCCGCATGATCGTGCTCTTGCCGGCACCGTCCGGACCGACCAGGCCGAAAATCTCGCCACGCCTTACAGCGAAATCGATTCCCTGCACCGCAGCCAGCGATCCGTAGCGTCGGACCAGGCCGCGGGCGAAGACCGCGATCTCGCCATCGGTACTCACCGGCCCCTCCTGCGTCGTGGCCGGCCG
>JBEKNT010000067.1:0-21131 GCA_049522565.1 Acetobacteraceae bacterium | reverse complement strand
CCGCCCGCACCAATCGCGCTGACATCGACCATCGGCACGCGCACGGTGTAGCCGTCGATCACGCCTTCGCCGCGGATCAGCGGCGCACCACCCGTGACCAACGCGATGTCGCAGGACGTGCCGCCGATATCGACCGTGATCAGCTCGTGGAGCCCCGCGGCGCGGCCGGCTTCGACGCCGCCGATCACACCCGCTGCCGGTCCCGACAGGAACAATCGCACCGGACGTTGCCGCGCGATGGAAGACGACATCAGGCCGCCGCGCGACTGCATCACCTGCAACGGCACGGTCACACCAGCCGCCGCGAGACCGCGCTCCATGTTGGCGAGATAGTCGGCAATCACCGGCTTGATGTAGGCGTCGAATGCGGTGACACAGGTGCGTTCGTATTCGCGGAACGCCGGATCGACCTCGCTCGACAGCGACACCGGCAGCGTAGGATGCGCTTCAGCGATGATGGCGCGAATGCGATGCTCGTGCGCCGGGTCGAGAAACGAGAACAGCAGGCAGACCGCGATGGCCTGCACGCCCGCTTCGACCAACTCGGCCACCGCGCGACGCACACTGTCCGCATCCAGCGGGATCAGCACGCGGCCCTGCGCATCGAGCCGTTCACGCACTTCCTTGCGATACCGCGCGGGCGCCAGGAACACCGGCGTCTCCGGCAGCAGCACCAGGTCATACATCTGGTGGCGCATCTGGCGGCCGATTTCCAGCACGTCGCGGAAGCCCTCGGTGGTCATCAGGCCGATGCGCGCGCCCTTGCGTTCAAGTACCGCATTGGTTGCCGCCGTGGTGCCATGAGCGAAACGGCTGATCGCCGCCGGCGGCACGCGCCAGTCGCGGCGCGCCATCGCCAACGCCGCGAGTACGGCTTTGCTGGGATCGTCGCGCGTGGTCGGCAGCTTGGCGATGCGCACCGAACCATCGTCGCCGCGACACACCACGTCGGTGAAGGTGCCGCCGACATCGATGCCAATCTCGAAACCCATGCTTAGAACTTCAACCGATCGACGCCGTAGAATTCTGCCACCTGGGCGACACGTTCCTGGCGCGACACCGAATTGAACCAGCCGTGCCGGCTATGGCGGATGCCGGTCGTGCGATACAGGTCGACCATCTGCTCTGCCATCTTCAGCGTCGCGGTCAGCCCGTCCAGCACGGGCACGTCGTCCACGCGGTTCATGCCGTTCATCGCCAGCAGCAGGTTCAGCGGCACTTCGCCAGGCACGATGACGTCGGCGCCGGTCTCGCGGATGATCCGCCGCGCGGCCTCGCGGAATCTCGCAATCACCGGCCCGGGATTCTCGAACCCGGCCAGCACTTCCTGAAACCCCAATCCCGACGCGACCACCCCGGCGCAGCGCTCCGTCAGTCCATAATTGCGCATCTGCTCTTGGTAGAGCGGGATCATGCGGTCGATGAACAGCATCACGGCGAAACGCTGGCCGAACATGGTGGCGAGGTGGAAACACGTCTCACCCATGCCGATCACCGGAATCTCGACCAGCGAGCGCACCTCGCGCAGCATCGGATTGGGCAGCGTGCACATGGCGAAGGCGTCGAAGCCGTCGCGTTCGGCGGCACGCGCGGCCGCCACCCATTGATTGCCGTGAATCCAATAGGTGTAGGCGTAGCCGATGTCGTCGCCGGGATAGTTGCCGGGATAGGTGCCATCGGCCTGGCCATGCAGCACCACCTCGGTATCGGGGCGCAGCGTCGCCGCGAGGTGCGTACGGATCGCGTCGGCGTAGCCGGGCAGGTCACCCAGCACGGTGAAGCTTTGATGCCAGATGCGCATGCCCATCGCCTGGTTGCCTTATTCCGTCGCCATCGCGGCAAGTTCGCCAACCGTCACGGGCTTGGTAGGAAACCGCGTGCGGTATGGCTCGATCGCCGCAACCGGCACACCACGCGCGGCGGCCAACACCTCCGCGGCGGTGCTGCCGCACATGCGGCCCTGACACGGCCCCATGCCGCAACGCGTGAAGGACTTCAACTGATTCAGCCCGAGGCAACCGAGCGATGCCGCGTCACGGATCTGACCCGCGGTGACTTCCTCGCAACGGCAGACGATCGTTGCGGCATCCAACACGCGCGGGCGCGGCGCGTACAAGCTATCGAGCAATGGCCGCACCGCGCGTTGCCGGGCTTGCGCGGCACGCAACGGGGCGGCGGCAGCATCGCGCATCGCCATGTCGATGCGCCCGAGGGCTTGTGCGACACCCAGCGCGGCGATGCGTCCCGACAGCGCGGCGACCCGCGCACCGCCGATGCCGGCACCATCGCCCGCCACCACGATATTCGGCAACGACGTGACGCCCCACGCATCCACGGTCGGCTTCCAGCAGTGTTGCCCGCCGTCCCATTCATGGGCGCAGCCGAGCGCCCGGGTCACCTGCACCGATGGGATGACACCGTCATGCAGCAGCAGGAGATCGGCGTTCTCTACCCGGTCGCGACCGCCGGCGCGGAAGGCGATGCGTTGCAGCGTGCCGTCGCCTTCCGCGCGCAGTGCCGTGGCGCTCAGCCACGGCAGGTTGGCGCGGGCGATCTCGCGGCGCCAAGCCAGGCCCTTGGTAATATCGTCGAACGCGCGGAGCGCCATTGGCAGATGATGCAATGCACGCAGCGGCGCGGTGCCGTCGGACAGATCGAGTATGCCGGCGATGCGGCCGCCGGCGCGCAGCGCCTGCACCGCATAGAGCAATAGCAGCGGTCCCTGGCCGGCGATCCAGGTGGCGCCGGTGGGCAGCAGTCCGCTGGTCTTCAGCGCAATCTGCGCGGCGCCGACGGTCATCACGCCAGGCAATGTCCAGCCGGGGATGGGCATCGGCCGCTCGGTGGTGCCGGTGCAAAGCATGACGAACGCAGCTTGCGCGGAGCGTGCGACGGCGTCCTCGCTCCAGAACACGGTGCCGTCGGGTTCGATGGCCCAGACGCTGGCGCGCCAGCGTGCATCGGCACCGCACGCGCGGAATTTATGCAAGGCCAGCAGGCCGTCGATATCGTCCGCGTCTTTGGCGCTGCGCGATTCCAACGCTTGCCAGATGCGTCCCCCGGGTGCCGCGTTTTCGTCGAGCAGCAGCACGGACAGTCCGTGGGCGCACGCTTCGGTTGCGGCGGAGACGCCGGCGGGGCCCGCGCCGACGATGAGCAGATCGGGGGTCATGGCGGGTCCGAGAGGGAACGCGCGCCGTGCTGGTGCTCGATGCGCATGCCGTCACGCACCGGGGCCAGGCAGGTCTGCACGCCGGGGGTTCCGTCCACCACGGCGAGACATTCGAAACAGGCGCCCATCATGCAGTAGGGGCCACGCGGCGCGCCGGAGATCGGCGTGTGCCGCGTTGTGTGGATGCCATGCGACAACAGTGCCGCGGCGACGCTGTCGCCTTCGCGGGCGCTGAGTGGCGCGCCGTCCAGGTAGATCGTGAGGGTTGCGGTGTCAGGGCGATTGAACATCACACGTCATGGGAGTGGCCGGGGACACGGGACGAGTCTCCCCCCTCCCACAAAGGGGAGGGGGAGTATTATCTATTTCGCCAGCTTGCGTTCGACGATGCTGGCGAACAGCGCGACGCCGTAGGGAATCGCCGCATCGTTGAAATTGTACGCCGGGTTGTGCACCGGCGCGCTGTCCTCGCCGTTGCCCAGGTTGATGTAGGCCCCGGGAACTTTTTCCAGCATGAAGCTGAAATCCTCCGAAGCATTGGCCGGCGGCTTGTTGCGGTTCACCTTTGCCTCGCCGACGAGGTCCGCCGCGGCATCGGCGAAGGCGCGCCCGTGGTCGGCGTCGTTCACCAGCGGCGCAAAGATCACGCGGAAATCCACCGTGGCTTCGGCGCCAAAACCGGCCGCGACGTGGTTCGCCAACCGTTTCATGTTGGCTTCCACCAACTGCATCGTCTCGCGCTTCATGGTACGGACGGTACCCGCGAGTGTGGCGGTCTGCGGGATCACGTTATAGGCGTCGCCGGCCAGGATGCGGGTGACGCTCAGCACGGCGACGTCCTGCGGCGGCACGTTGCGGGCGACGATCGACTGCAATGCCGCACCGATATGGCAGGCGACCAGCACGGAATCGACGCTCTCCTCCGGCCGAGCGCCATGGGCGCCCTTGCCGGTGATGGCGATGTCGAAAAACGCGCCGCCGGCCATGCCGACGCCGGGGCTGATGGCATATTGGCCGACCGGCATGCCGGGGCGATTATGCATGCCGAAGATCGCCTGGCAGGGAAAGCGCTCGAACAGCCCGTCTTCAAGCATGGCGAGCGCGCCGCCGATGCCTTCCTCGCCAGGCTGGAAGATGAAGTTCACCGTGCCTTGGAAATTCCTGGTATCCGCCAGGTATTTTGCCGCGCCCAACAGCATGGTGGTGTGGCCGTCGTGGCCGCAGGCATGCATGCGGCCGGCGTTGCGGCTGCTGTAGGGCAGGTTGGTTTCCTCGTGGATCGGCAACGCGTCCATGTCGGCGCGCAGGCCGATGGCGGGGCCGTCTCCGTTGCGCAACACGCCGACCACACCGGTCTTGCCGACGCCACGATGCACTTCGACACCCCATTCCGCCAGCTTGTTGGCAACGCGCTCGGCGGTGCGGTGTTCCTCCAGCCCGAGTTCGGGATGGGCGTGGATGTCGCGGCGAAATTCCGTCAGCTCGTCGTGGTAGCGGCGGGCGCGATCGAGGATGTCGTCAGGCATCGGGTCTCTCCAGTCGGTCGAGGATCTCTGCGTTATGCTCGCCAAGCTTGGGCGAATCGCTGCGCGGGTGCGGGCGTTGCCGGTCGAAGCTGATGGGCAGGCCGGTAATCCGCGCCTCGCTCCCAGGCAATGTGCGCAGGATATCGATGGCCTGCAATTGCTCCGAGGACGCCAGCTCGGCGATGTCGTTCACCGGCGCCGCGGGCACGCCGGCCTCGCCGAGGATGCCGAGCCAGTCCTGCCGCGAGCGTGTCAGCAGCACCGGCTGCATCGCGGCGACCAGCTCCGCGCGGTTCGCGGTGCGCTGGCGGCCGTTGGCAAAGCGCGCCTCGATCGCCCATTCCGGACGGCCCATCGCCTGCGCCAGTTTGACGAACAGCCGGTCGTTGCCGGCCGCGATGCAGATCGGCCGGTCGGCGGTATCGAAGGTCTGGTACGGCGTCAGCACGCCGCTGCCGGTGCCGTGCCGCTGCGGCAGGTTGCCGGTGCGCAGAAAGGCGGCGAGCGGCGAGCCTACCCAGCCGACGGCGCTTTCGAACAGCGACGTGTCGATGACGCAACCCTTGCCGGTGTGCTGCCGCTGCTGCAACGCCGCCAGTGCGCCGATCGCGCACCACATGCCGGTCGCGGTGTCGTTGATCGCGGGGGCGCAGAACGTGGGCGGATCGTCCGGCCGGCCGGTCAGCGTCATCACCGCGGCATAGGCCTGCAACAACGGATCGAAGCCCGGCGCCATACGCAAGGGTCCCCGATAGCCGAAGGCCCAGATGGAGCAATAGATCAGCCGCGAATTGACGGCGAGCATGGCGACGGGACCGATGCCGCAGTCTTCGACAATGCCCGGACGCAGGTTCTGGATCAGGATGTCGGCGTCGCGCACCAGCGCGGTAAGCTTCGCAACATCGCCGGCGCGCTTGATGTCCAGCGTGATGGAGCGCTTGCCGCGATTGATCGCGTGGAAGGTCAGCGCGTCGCCATCGACGAAAGGCGGGCCCCAGAGCCGCGCGTCGTCGCCTCCCTCGGGTTTTTCCACCTTGATGACGTCGGCGCCCAGGTCGGCGAGGATGACTCCGGCGAGCGGTCCGGCCAGCGCCTGACCGACCTCGATCACCTTGATGCCGGCGAGTGGCGCGTCGCTCATGCCAGGTTCAGGCGGCTGCGGAACGCCTCGTCGCGGAGGGAAAACTCCTTGCCGGCCAGGTCGTCCGCGGCGCCGGTGCAGAGATAGACGATCGCCGCGGCGGGATGCGCGACGGGCGTCAGGTTCTCGCGTGGGATCTTGCTGATCGGATTGATACCCGAGGCGCGGATGATCACCTGCATCTCGGTGTCGGTGGTGCCGGGTTGGAAGCCGAACACGCGAATTCCCTGCGCGGCATGTTCCAGCGCGATCTGGCGCGTCAGCATGGCGAGGCCGGCTTTCCCCGAACAATAGGCGCTCCAACCCTCCAGCGGATTGTGCGCGGCGCCGGAGGAGACGTTGACGATGGTGCCGCCACCGGCCGCCAGCATCGGCGGCAGCACCGCGCGGATCGCGTAGTAGGCGCCGATGAGGTTGATCTCGATCGACCGTGCCCAGACGGCGGGATCGCTCTCGGCGGTGACGGCGATCGGTTCGATCACGCCGGCGTTGTTGATCAGCGCATCGATCTTGCCGAAGCGTTGCTGCGCCCCGGCGACCAGGCGCTGCACCGCATTCCAGTCGGATACGTCGCAGGCGAGGGCGACGGCGGCGCCACCGTCACGCGTGATGGCCTGCGCCACCGTGTCGATTTGCGCGGCATCGCGCGCGGCCAGCACCAGGCTTGCACCAGCCTTGCCCAACGCAGCAGCCGCGGCGGCGCCGATGCCGCGGCCCGCACCGGTGACGATGACGACCTTGCCCGCCAGGCTCTGCATGCGATGGCTCCTCTCCCGCAGGCGACCGCTTTACGTGAGCAGCGGGCGGACCGCAAATGACGGGCGCGATCCGTCATGGCGGGCTCCGGGGCCAAGCGCCAGGGGGCAGGCTCCGGCCCGCCATCCACGACTTGCGCGCGGGAAGAAAGTCGTGGATGGCCGGCCTGCGTGGGCCGTGACGGTGGCCGTACAGGGGAGAATGACGATGCGGGTTTCGACGGTGCTGCCGGTGGAGGATTGGGGGGCCTGTGGACCGGCCGCACGCCAGGCGGAAGCGGACGGCTTCGACTGCGTCACCGCCAACGAGTTGCGGCACGAGCCGTTCACGCCGCTGGCCTTCGCGGCGTTGGCGACGCAACGCGTGCAGTTGGCCACCTCGGTGGCGATCGCGTTTCCGCGCAGCCCGATGATCGTCGCCAACCATGCGTGGGATTTGCAGCGGCACTCGCGGGGGCGGTTCATTCTGGGACTGGGCAGCCAGGTGAAGGCGCATAACGAGCGGCGGTTTTCGGTGCCCTGGGTGGCGCCGGCGGCACGCATGGGCGAATACGTGCAGGCGCTGCGGGCCATCTTCCGTTGCTGGGAGACCGGGGAAAAACTGGATTTCCGCGGCAAGCACTACAACTTCACGCTGATGACGCCGGAGTTCTCGCCCGGGCCGCTGGGTTTGCCGATGGTGCCGATCGCCATGGCGGCGGTGGGGCCGCTGATGTCGAAGACCGCCGCGCGCGTCGCCGACAGCGTGCGGCTGCATGGTTTCGCCACGCGGCGGTATCTGGAGGAGGTGGTGCGGCCGATGCTGGCGGCGGAACTGGCCGCGGCGGGAAAGTCGTTCGAGAATTTCGAGATCACCGGGGGCGGGTTTGTCGTGACCGGCCCGGACGATGCGGCGGTGCGCGCGGCGGCGGAGAAGATCCGCTATCGCGTGGCGTTCTACGGATCGACGCCGGCGTATCGCGGGGTGTTCGACATCCATGGGCTGTCCGACCTTGGCGTCAAGCTGACCGAGATGTCGAAGCAGGGCGCGTGGAAGGACATGGCGGCGCAGATCTCCGACGAGGTGCTGGACCTGTTTGTCGCACGAGCGCCGTACGAGGGGATTGCCGAGGCAATCGAGCGGCGGTTCGGCGGCATTGTCGATACGGTGTCGATCGATTTCGTTGCGGGGACGAGTGCGGCGACACGGCGGAAGGTGGTGGAGGAGATTCAGCGGATACCGCATCGCTTCAGGTCGCCTGCGTAGTGGGAGCGGTGCGTAGCGACTGCCACATTTGAATCGCCGGCGCGCCATGTCAGTCCGCAAGCAGATTCACCACAAAGGCACGAAGGCACGAAGATCAACTTCTTTGTGTCTTTGTGCCTTTGTGGTGATTCTGCTTGCGGACTGACAGCGGTCCAGATCGAAGCATGGGGTCGAAGGACTAAGCCCTCCGCCGCGCCTTCTGCTTGGTCATGCGCAGCAGCATCGGCGCGAGGAAACGCCCCGTGTGACTTTCGGGATTGGCCGCGACGTCCTCCGGCGTGCCCTCGGCGACGATGCGCCCGCCGCCATCGCCACCCTCCGGACCGAGATCGAGGAGCCAGTCCGCCGTCTTGATCACCTCGAGATTATGCTCGATCACCACGACGGTGTTGCCCTGCTCGACCAGCGTGTGCAGCACCTCCAGCAGCTTGCGAACGTCCTCGAAATGCAGGCCGGTGGTCGGCTCGTCGAGGATGTACAACGTGCGCCCGGTCGCCCGCCGCGCCAGTTCCTTCGACAGCTTGATCCGTTGCGCCTCGCCACCCGACAGCGTGGTCGCCTGCTGGCCGAGCTGGATATAGCCCAGCCCGACCTGCTGGAGAATTTTCAGCCGGTCGTGGATGCGCTGCTGGGCGCTGAAATAGGGCACCGCCTCGTCCACCGTCATCGCCAGCACCTCGGCGATCGACTTGTCGCGGAACTTGATCTCCAGCGTTTCGCGATTGTAGCGCTTGCCTTTGCAGACGTCGCAGGTGACGTAAACATCCGGGAGAAAATGCATCTCGATCTTCAGCACCCCGTCGCCCTGGCAGGCCTCGCAGCGCCCGCCCTTGACGTTGAAGCTGAAGCGGCCCGGCTTGTAGCCGCGCGCCCGGGAATCCGGCAACTCGGCGAACCAGTCGCGGATCGGCGCGAACAGGTCGGTGTAGGTGGCGGGGTTCGAACGCGGCGTGCGGCCGATCGGCGACTGGTCGATGTCGATGATCTTGTCGAGCAATTCCAAATTCTCGATGCGATCATGCGGCGCGGGCACCTCGCCCGAGCCCATCAGCCGGCGCGCCGCCGCCTTGTACAGCGTGTCCACCACCAGCGTCGATTTGCCGCCGCCGGACACGCCGGTCACGCAGGTGAACGTGCCGAGCGGGAATTCCGCCGTCAGGTGCTTGAGATTGTTGCCGCGGGCGCCGACGACGCGCACCACACGGTCTGCCTGAGCCGGGCGGCGCAGGAGGGGAATGTCGATGCGGCGGCGGCCGGAGAGATAGTCGCCGGTCAACGACTTCGGATTGGCGGAGATTTCCGCCGGCGTGCCTTCGGCGATGACGTGACCGCCGTTCACCCCGGCGGCGGGACCCATGTCGATCACGTGGTCGGCGGCGCGGATCGCATCCTCGTCGTGTTCCACGACCAGCACGGTGTTGCCGAGGTCGCGCAGCCGCCGCAGCGTGGTCAGCAACCGTTCATTGTCGCGCTGGTGCAGGCCGATCGACGGTTCGTCCAGCACATACAGCACGCCGGTCAGGCCGGAGCCGATCTGGCTGGCCAGCCGGATACGTTGCGACTCGCCGCCGGACAACGTGGCGGAGCCGCGCGCCAGGGTCAGGTAATCCAGCCCGACATCGACCAGGAACTGCAACCGGTCGAGAATTTCGCGCAGGATGCGGCGGGCGATCTCGGCGCGTTGCGGCGTCAGCGTCGGCATCACCCCGTCGAACCAATCCAGCGCGTGGCGGATCGACAAAGCCGAAGCCTCGGCGATGTTGCTGCCGGCGACGCGCACCGCCAATGCTTCCGGTTTGAGCCGGGCACCGTTGCAGGCGGCGCAGGGCTTTTCCGCCTGGTAGCGCGTGAGTTCCTCGCGCACCCAGACGCTGTCGGTCTCCTGGAAGCGGCGTTGCAGGTTGTGCAGCACGCCCTCGAACGGCTTGGTCACCGTGTAGGCGCGCACGCCATCCTTGTAGGTGAAGGCGACCGGTTCCTCGCCAGTGCCGTTCAGGATCGCGTCGCGCACGCGTTGCGGCAGATCCTGCCACGGAGTCTTCGTGGTGATCTTGAAGTGCTTCGCCAGGCTTTGCAGCGTCTGGTCGTAATACGGGCTTTGCGAGCCGGTCCACGGCGCGATCGCGCCGTCGGCGAGCGCCAGGCGCTCGTCCGGCACCACCATCGCCGGATCGAAGAACGTTTCCGTACCGAGCCCGTCGCACGCCGGACACGCGCCGTGCGGCGAGTTGAAGCTGAACAGCCGCGGCTCGATCTCCTCGATGGTAAAGCCCGAGACAGGGCAGGCGAAACGCGAGGAAAACACCGTGCGTTCGCCACCATCGGCATTTTCCGCGTAGGCAATGCCGTCGGACAGCGCCAGCGCGGTTTCGAAACTGTCGGCCAGGCGCGGGGCGATGCCGTCGCGCACGACGATGCGGTCCACCACCGCCTCGATCTCGTGCTTGATCTTGCGGTTCAGCGAGGGGACTTCGCCGATTTCGTAGAGTTTGCCGTCCACCTTGACGCGGGTGAAGCCGCGGCGCTGCAACTCGGCGAGTTCCTTGCGGTACTCTCCCTTGCGGTCGCGCACCACCGGCGCCAGCAGCAACAGACGCGTGCCCTCCGGCATGGCGACGACGCGATCGACCATTTGCGACACGGTCTGCGCCTCGATCGGCAGGCCGGTGGCGGGCGAATAGGGCACGCCGACGCGCGCCCACAGCAGCCGCATGTAGTCGTGGATCTCCGTCACCGTGCCGACGGTGGACCGCGGGTTGCGCGACGTGGTCTTTTGCTCGATCGAGATCGCCGGCGACAGGCCCTCGATCGAATCCACATCCGGTTTGCCCATCAACTCCAGGAATTGCCGGGCATAGGCGGACAGCGACTCGACATAGCGCCGCTGGCCCTCGGCATAGATCGTATCGAAGGCGAGCGACGACTTGCCGGAGCCGGACAGCCCGGTCAGCACGGTCAGGCTGTCGCGCGGAATGACCACATCCACGTTCTTCAGGTTGTGCTCGCGCGCGCCGCGCACATGGATGGAGCCGGCCATGACTGTCCTGCTTGTTCTCTAGATGTTCCCGGGGTATAGGCTGATTCCGGGTGGAATGGGAAGAGTCGGTTAACCGATAGCGATTTAGGGATGGAGGGGGTAATTTCACTCCCTTGGGAATGAGGGTGCGGTCATGGCAGGTAGCGTGAACAAAGTGATCCTGGTGGGCAATCTCGGCAAGGACCCGGAGGTGCGCACCACGCAGGACGGCACGAAAATCGTCAATCTGACGCTGGCCACCAGCGAAAACTGGACCGACCGCACCTCGGGCGAGCGCAAGGAGCGCACCGAGTGGCACCGCGTGGTGATCTTCAACGACCGGATTGGCGAGGTGGCCGAGCGCTACCTGCGCAAGGGCCGCAAGGTCTATGTCGAGGGCTCGTTGCAGACCCGCAAATGGACCGACCAGACCGGGCAGGAGCGCTACACCACGGAAGTTGTGCTCAGCCGGTTCCGCGGTGAACTCGTGCTGATCGACAGCCAGCGCGGCGAGGAAGGCGCGATGGCCGAGGGCGGCGGTGGGGGCTACCAGCAGCGCGCGCCGGCGCAGCGGCCGGCGGCGGCCGGCGCCGCCCCGCGCAGCGGCGGCAGCGGCGCGCCGTCGTGGGAGGCGCCGAAGGGCGGCGACCTGGACGACGAAATTCCGTTCTGACTCCGGCCGCCTGGCGCGGCTACCGCATCACGGATGGAACTGCGGCGCCTCGGCCCGGTCGCGCAGCCCGTAGTCGCGCACGATCCGCACGTCGCGCCGCCGCGTCCCGGCTTGCGGTGCCCAGGCCTGCATCGTGTCGGCGTCGCGCCAGGAGAGCAGGAGCAGGCGGTCCTGCGGGTCCTGGATGCCGTCGAACATGTCCCAGTCCATCAGCCCGGCCGCTTCCGGCGGCGTTTCGGCCGCTGGACCCTCGATGATGCTCGCCGCCCGCGCCAGTCCGGTCTCGGTTTCGTCGAGCCGCGCCTGAGGCTGCGCCGCGCCGTTGTCGCGCACCACCTCGGCAACGCGCAGGTGGTAGTCGCGGAACACCTCCGCGCGGCCTTTCGCCTGCACGCCGTGATGCATCGCATGCGAGCGCCAGCGCACGACGGATTTCTCGTCACGCCAGAACGACAGCGACAGCAGCCGCCCCGCATGCCGGCGGCTGCGGAATCGCCGGTTGTCCAGGAACCCGTCGATCTGCACCAGTTCAGGACGCAGCATTCCGGCGTAGCGCAGGTAGTCGTCCCAGCGCTCCGGCCGCGGCTCGACTTCGAACAGCACGACGAACATCGAATCATCCTCCCGTTACCCGGCTGGCCCTGAACGTTGCTGCTGAACTGCGCTCGAAACCCCGCCGCACGGCCGAGACCCGAGCCGGTCACTCCCGCGATGCTTCCGGCTCGATCAGCACCGCGTAGGTGGTAGCAATGCGGCGGGCCAGCTCCTTCGGGTCGTCGAGAAAATCCGCTGCCCCGGCGATCGCGGCAACGATCTCGATCGCCTTGACCAGGATACGCACATCGATGCCACCGGTCATGTCGGCCGGCGACGATTCCGCTTGAGCCTCGGCCAGGCCGGGCGGGGGGGCGGCCATGGCGGCAGGATAATCGGGGTCGGCCAGCAGTGCGGTTGCAGACGCCTCGCCGCCGGCGACGAGCCATTCCAGCGAGACGTTGCACGCCACCGCAAGGGCCGCCAGCGGCCCGATTTTCATGCCGTTGCGACCACGAACATAATTATTGACGGTGGCGAGCGGCACGCCGGAACGTCGTGCCACGGCTTGGTTGCCGCCGGCCGCGCGGACAGCCTCGTGCAGGCGACCGGCTACCCCCGGGTTCGCACCGCGAACCTCGACCTGCGGCGAGGCCCGATTCTGCGCTTCGATTGCGCGGCGCGTTCGGGGGGCGGGCGGCGGTTGAGCCATCGTTCGTCCAAATTTTGACGATAATGGCAAAATAGCTTGACGATCTTCTGGCTATTTTGCTATTTTGGTCATCTCAGCCATGGCGATTCTGGACGATACCACAAGCCGATGCAACTAAGACCTGCCGAGGTAGTGCGGATCGTGACACGACTGCCCGCCACCTGGCACCCAGCACACGGCAATTTGGCATTTCCTGTGCGGAATCGCACAGCTAGCCGGCGCGCAATCGTCTATCAGACCGGTCCAGCCTGGATATCGCCCGCCGGGTCACTCATCGGACGCAGCCCATGAAACCGACCAGAAGACGGCCGAACGCCCGCATTGTTCGGACGCTGTCCAGCCAAGCCGAACAGGCAGCTTCACAGGCGCCGGACCCGCTGGCGGAACTGTCGGTCGCGATCAAAACCGCCTTGCGCAGCGAAGCCGACCCTTACGTGATGCTCGGCGTGCTGCTGGAAGGCATGACGCAAACCCTCATCACGCGCATCCCGCCCGAGCGGCATCTCGGCACGCTCACTGCGGCCCTGGTCCTGTTGCGCCAACGCCTCGCCGACCGTGGCGTCTCGCCCGGCGAGCGCGATCGTTGCCACCAGCAACCGAGCTGCAACTGAATCAAGCGCCGATCGGCGCGCGTGACACTTCGGCGGCGACCGAAGCATGGGTAGCTGCGGCGACGCTCCAGGCAGCCTATCTTGCGGGCAAGCAAGAAGGGTCCCCGCCATGAGTGATGCCACGCGCATCGCCGCTACCGCGTCCCTGCTCGGCGATCCGGCGCGCGCCAATATGCTGGCGGCGCTGATGGACGGCCGGGCGCTGACGGCGAAGGAACTGGCCTACGCGGCGCATGTCTCCCCGCAGACCACCAGCGGCCACCTGGGCAAGCTGACCGAAGCCGGTCTGCTGACACCACAGAAACAGGGGCGGCATCGCTACTACCGGCTGGCCTCGCCGCTGATCGGCCAGATGCTGGAGGGCATCATGGCGGTGGCCGGCGAAGCCGACGCTGCGATGCCGGCACGGCGCAGCACCTGGCGCGGCGGCGAGGCGCTGCGCACCGCCCGAAGCTGCTACGATCACCTGGCGGGCCGCCTGGGCGTCGGCCTGGCCGATTCACTGTGCGAGCGCGGGCACGTGGCGCTGACCGCGGATGGCGGCGAGGTCACCGACACCGGGCATCGCTTCCTGCGCGACTTCGGCGCGGAGCCCGAGCCAGGCCGACGCGTGTTCTGCCGGCCGTGTCTGGATTGGAGCGAGCGGCGGCCGCATATCGCTGGGCGGCTCGGTGCGGCGCTGGCCTGCCGCTGCTTCGAACTCGGCTGGATCGCGCGGCAACGCGACACCCGGGCGGTGGCGATCACCGAAGCGGGGCGAGCAGGGTTCGCGGAGCGGTTTGGGGTCGTCATGTAACCTCTCCCGCTGCGCGGGAGAGGTTTACACCTTCAGCACTTCCGCGTTCGGCCCCGCTTCCAACTCGCACGCATTCACCGTCATGCAAAGCAGAGTGTAGTAGCCGATGGCGCCGGTGAGCTGAATGAACTCGTCGTTGCCGAACCGTGCCAGAATTGCCTTCGCCGTGGCGTCGTCGGCGCGATGCTTGCGCAGCAGTTGCCGGGTGAACGCCACGATCTGCGCGTCCTCCGGCGGGATGTCGCGCGAATGGTTCTCGCGGATCGCGGTAATCGTTGTCTCCGGCACGCCGAGCCTGCGGGCACCGCCGGTCTGTGCGCCCCACACGTAAAGCGCTTCGAACTCGCGGGCGACGGTCATCGCCGCCAGCACGCGCACGCGCATGTCGAGCGTGCCTTCGAACCGTACATACGCGCCGAGATGCGCCACCCGCCCCGCCAGTTCCGGCGAGTTCAGGAACATCGTGAAGGGCCCCTGCACCGCACCGCGGCTGGCCACGATGGAATCGAAGATCGCATGATCCTTCGCCGCCACCTGCTCCTTGCTGGTGACGTAGGGAAGTCTTGCCATGACGTTGCCTCCGGCGTGAGTTGGGTCTGTCGTTATGGGGAAAGCTATCTGGCACGCACGTAGTGGCGGGTGACAATGCGCAGGTGGTCGCGGAAATGCGGCCGCAGCCGTCCGGTCCAGGGCGTGCCCGCCGCCTGCTTCCAGGCCGGCGTCAACACCACGTCGGGCGAGGCGAGGTGATACAGCGCGAGATAACGGTGCGAACCCTTGTTGTCGCGAAACCGCCGCGCGCACAGCGTTCCCGGCACCGCTGCCAGCGCGGGAATGTGTTCGTGGTCGTACCATTCGTTGAACTCGGCCTCGTGCGCCGGATCGACGTTCATCGCATTGACCAGCAACCCGCCGGCCCCCGACGGAGCATCCTGCTCGCCCGGCAGGATTTGTTCCCCGTCGAAACGGATCAGCCGTTGGCACATCGCGGTCACGCGCTTCGACCAGACCGACAGGTTTTCATAGCCGATGGCGCGATAGGGCGCGCTTTGCAGCACGTCCAGGCTGTCGAGTTCGTAGCTGGCGACAGCCTGCTTCGGGTTATTCACGCTGATCCAGCGGTCGCACGCGCCGAAGCCGGGAACGCGCTGCCGTTCCGGGACATGCTCCAGGTCGTACCAGTCGTGGAACTCGTCTTCGTGCGCGTTGGTAAAATCGAAGCCGACGAGCAGTATTCCCTTGGCCATGTGGGCTTCCTCCGTGCGGGTTGCCGGCATCATCGCGCAGACCGGCTTGCGGCGCCAGTTCGGCAAGCCGGCGAGACGTCATTGAGGCGCGGAGGGCAATCAGCCGCGCGCACCTGCCCGGATGTTGCGTGCGATCAGCGCGCGGGCAGCACGTCGTAGACGCGCTCGGCGGGACGACACAGCCGGACGCCGCGCGGACCCACCACGATCGGCCGTTCGATCAGGATCGGCTGCGCCAGCATTGCGTCGATCAGCGCGTCGTCGCTCTTCGCCGGATCGGCCAGGCCCAGCGCGTCATACGGCGTGCCGCGGCGACGCAGCAGCGCGCGCGGCGTCATGTCCATGCGCCGCAACAGGTCGAGCAATTCCGTGCGGCTTGGCGGGGTCTTCAGGTATTCGATGATGCGCGGCTCGGCCCCGGCTTCGCGGAGCATGCCGAGCACCTTGCGCGACGTGCTGCAATTCGGGTTGTGGTAGATCGCGACCTCGGTCGGTTTGCTTGCCATGCGCGGCCCCTCCTGGTTGGCACAGTATATCAGCGGCCGGCGGGAATGCCGCACGGCGGTCGTGGCGTTCCTCTGGCCCCGCCCACGAGCGACGAGACGGCGGCAGGCGCCGCGCTGTTCCGCCCAGCGGCCGGGACCGCGCGGGGAGACCACCATCGGGTTCGCAGGCGTCAACGCAAACCGATGGTTCTGGACACGGCTGGCAGCAGGCCGGAAACCGCGGTCGGAGGCCGGCTTGCGGCGACCGTATCCGGAACCATCGGTGTTCGTTGCCAGACCCCATGGGGAGTTCCGCCGCCAACCTCGGATGCGCGGCAATACTTCTGCATCCGAAGGCTAAACTCTCGTCCGACGGTTCGTACCGCTCGCAGGCAACCGTTCACCTCCCACGCACCATGCGACCCAAACGACCGAGCGGTGCAGTACAACCGTCGCCTCCATGCTACACCCGTTGCAGTTGCGTATTCCGCGCCTGATCAGCCATCTCGGGGCTGGCACGGCAAACCGGCACCGCCGGCCGACCGTCTTGCCCTCCACGCACCGGCCGGCCATCTTGAACAAACAACGAACGAACCCAGGGCGATGACGACAACCACGAGCCGGCAGCATGACGTGAGGATCGGGCGGCGTCCGCCCGCCAGGGCAGCCGCATGACCAGCATCCCCCGCCTCTACGTCCCGGCCGCGCTCGGCACAGATGCGACGATCGCCGGCACCCCGGCCCAGGCCCACTATCTCGGCACGGTACTGCGCTGCGGCGCCAACGCCCCCGTCCGCCTGTTCAACGGCAGCGACGGCGAGTGGCAGGCGCGCATCGGCGAACTGCGCCGTGACCGCGTAACGTTCGCCGTGGAGACGCAGCGACGCCAGCAGGCGCCCGACCCCGACCTCTGGCTGGTCTTCGCCCTGCTGAAGCGCGACGCCACCGACCTGGTCGTGCAGAAGGCCACCGAGCTCGGCGTCTCCGCGCTCCACCCCATCTTCACCGAGCGCACCAACGCCGCGCGCATCAACGAAGCCCGCCTCACCGCCATCGCCACGGAAGCGGCCGAGCAATGCGAACGCCTCACCATCCCCGTCCTGCACCCGCCCCGCCGCCTGCCCGACCTGCTTGCCGACTGGCCGCCGGGCCGCACCCTCTATGCCGCGATCGAACGCTCCACCGCCGCGCCACCCCGTCCCACCGCGAAACCGGCCGCCCTGTTGGTCGGCCCGGAAGGCGGCTTCACGCCAGCCGAGCTTGACGCCATGCTCCGGCATCCCTTTGTAACGGCGATGAGCCTCGGTCGGCGCATCCTGCGGGCCGAGACCGCCTGCGTTGCCGGGCTGGCATTGTTGCAGGCCCCCTGGTGCGGCTAGAACACTGGTCCTTAACCCAAAACGTCTGGGAACCGCATGTCCAATCCCGGAGACGGCGACGCGACTCCGATCACCTCGATCCGCCAGCTCGCGGCGCACATCGCCACCGGCTGCAAGCCGCCGGGCGCCTGGCGCATCGGCACGGAACACGAGAAGTTCGGCTTTCGCCAGGACGACCTGGCGACGCCGCCCTATCTTCCCGCCGACGGCCAGCCAGGCGCGATCCGCGACCTGCTGACCGGGTTGCAACGCTATGACGCCACCCCGATCACCGACCACGGCAACATCATCGGCCTGAAGCAGGGCGGCGCGGCGATCTCGCTGGAACCCGCCGGGCAGCTCGAACTGTCCGGCGGACCGGTCGAGACGCTGCACGACACCAAGGCCGAGATGGAGACCCACTTCGCCCAGGTGCGCAGCGTCGCCCGGGACCTGCGGATCGGCTTCGCCCCGCTGGGCTTCCACCCCCTGGCGAGCCGCGCCGACATGCCGTGGATGCCGAAGGGCCGCTACGCCATCATGCGCCGCTACATGCCGCTGGTCGGCACGCGCGGCCTCGACATGATGACCCGCACCTGTACCGTGCAGGTGAACCTCGACTACAGCTCGGAAGCCGACATGGTGCGCAAGCTGCGCGTCGGGCTGCTGTTGCAGCCGCTGGCCACCGCGCTGTTCGCCAACTCGCCGTTCACCGAGGGCCAGCCGAACGGCTTCCAGTCCTACCGCGCCTACGTCTGGACCGACACCGACAACGACCGCTCCGGCATTCCCCCGGTGATGTTCGAGGACGGCTTCGGCTTCGAGCGCTACGCGGCGTGGCTGGTGGACCGCGTGCCGATGTATTTCATTTACCGAAACGGCGAGTACATCGACGTCGCCGGCGGCCGGTTCCGCGACTTCATGGAGGGGCGGCTGCACAATCTGGCCGGGACCCAGGCCACGGTGGGCGACTTCGCCGACCACATGACCACCGTGTTCACCGACGTCCGCATCAAGCAGTTCCTGGAGATGCGCGGCGCCGATGCCGGACGCCCGGATATGATGCTGGCGCAGTCCGCCCTCTGGGTCGGCCTGCTGTACGACGGCGCCGCGCTGGCCGCCGCCGAGGCGTTGCTGCGCGGCGCCGGCTGGCAGGATGCGGTGACCATGCGGGACGCCGTGCCACGCCAGGGCCTGGCGGCGAAGCTGCCCTGGCGGGACGGCGACCTGCGGGAGCTTGCCCGCGACGTGGTCGCCATCGCCCGCGACGGACTGCGCGCCCGGGCCAGGCGCGACGCCGCGGGGCAGGACGAATCGGCCTACCTGGCGCCGCTGGAAGCGATCGCCGCGGGCGCCCCGACCCAGGCCGAGTACTGGCTGGCGCGCTTCCACGGCCCCTGGAGTGGAGATCTGCGTGAAATTTTCGCCGAAGCCTCGATATGAAAGGATATCATAAGCCTTGGCGTGCTGATCCAATTTGCGATACAACCGAGACGGTGTTGATGACGCGATGATGGCAGGCACGACAATCAGGCCCCCAGGCCCAACCTCGCAGTCCAGCCCCTCCGGACAGGTGGTGCTACGCCTGCGTTTGATCGGCCAGATGGAAGCCTGGACGATCACCAGCGAAAACGTGCTGCCCGCCGGACGCAAGACCCGCGCCCTGCTCGCCGTTGTCGCCTTGTCGGCGCCCCGCCCCGCCTTGCGCGGCAGGCTCGCCGAACTGCTGTGGAGCCGGCGCCCCGAGGAACAGGCCCGGGCGTCGCTGCGCCAGGAAATCCACCGCCTGCTGGAAACCCTGTCGCCCGCCGGCGGCGAGATCATGCAGGTCACCCGCGACCACCTGTCGCTGCGCTCCAGCGCGGTCTGGGTGGATGTCGAAGAGGTGATGCGGGCCACCACCGAACAGCCGGCCTCCCTGTCATTGCTCGACGGCGACTTGCTCGAGGACCTGGACGGCATCGACCCGACCTTCGACGCCTGGCTCACCACCGAGCGCGAGCGGCTGCGCGACCGCGCCCGCAACGTCGCCGAGGCGCTGCTGCGCGAATCGAGCGAACCGGAATCGGCGATCCCGGCGGCACAGCGCCTGTTGCAGATCGACCGCGCGCACGAGGGCGCCTGGCGGGCGCTGATGCGGGCGCACGTTGCCCGCGGCGAGCGCGGCATGGCGATCCAGGCCTACGACCGCTGCCGGGCCGTGCTGGCGGACCTGCTGGACGCCGCGCCGTCGCAGGAGACCCAGAGGCTGCTGGCGGAAATCCGCGGCCCCTATGGCAGCCGCGTGCCGGTGCGTTCCTCGCCCCCGCCGCAACCGCCGCTCCAGGCCGCGCCGCCGCCGCCCGCCCCGCCGCCCGAGGACGAGCAAGAGGAACCCGTGGCCGTGCTCGAGCCGCGCCAGGAGCTGCGCAATGCTCGGGGCGGCGCCCATGTCGGCGTGCTGCCGATGCAGTTCCCCGGCGCCTCACAGGAGGAATCGCATCTCGCGCCCGGGCTGGCGGAAGAAATCACCACCGCGCTGTCGCGCTTCCGCTGGATGTTCGTCGTCGCGTCCAGCTCGCTCGCCCGCTTCGCCGCCGAGACCCGCGACGAGGGGGCGATCCGCCGCACCTTCGGCATCGACTTCCTGGTCGATGGCTCGATCCAGCGGGTGCGCAACCGTCTGCGCATTACCGTTCGATTGCTCGATCTGCGCGCCGGCAACCAGGTGGTCTGGGCGCGCCGCTTCGATCGCCAGACCAATGACCTGCTGACGCTCCAGGACGAAATTGCCGCGGAAGTGGTGGCGCAGATCGACCCGGAAATCCTGCTGATCGAGGCGCGCCGCAGTTCCACCCGGCCGCCGGTGGACGCCACCGCCTACGACCTCGTGCTGCGCGCCATTCCGCTGATGTGGCGGATGGAGCGGGCACCCTTCATGCAGGCCGGCGAGCATCTCGCGCACGCCATCGAACTGGAGCCTGACTACGCCGCCGCGTATGCCTGGTACGCCTACTGGCATGTGTTTTTCGTTGGCGAGGGCTGGGCGGACAATCCCCGTGCGACGATCGAACAGGCCGGGATGCTGGCCGAACGCGCGATCGTGCTGGATCCGTTCGACGCCCGTGGCCTCGCCGTCGCCGGGCATGTCCGCGCCTTCCTGCATCATCGGCTGCGCGAGGCCATCAGCCTGCACGAGCGCGCCTTGTCGCTCAATCCGAACCTGGCGATGGCGTGGGCGCTCTCGGCCTGCGCGTACGCCTATCTGGGCGAGCCCGAAGAGGCCGAGCGGCGCAACAATCACTACAAGAAGCTTTCGCCGCTCGATCCGCACGCGTTTTTCTACGATACGTTCTTTATCTATATCCATTTGCTGAAGCGGGATTTCGAATCCGCGGTGGCGGTCGGCCGCACGGTCAGCGAGATGAACCCGTCGTTCTCGGCAAGCCATCGGCTGTACCTGGCGGCGCTGGGCCATACCGGCCGGACGCAGGAGGCGGCCATCATCCGGCAGCGGCTGCTTGCGCTGGAACCCGATTTCACCGTGGAGCGGTTTCTCGCGACGACCCCGCTGCAGCGCGAGGTCGACCGCGAGCTGTTTGCGGAAGGCCTTCGGCTGGCGGGCGTACCGGAGCGGGACGCGGAACTCGCCGCCGCAGCCGGAACGCGCGAGTTGCGCGGCGTGTCCTAGCGCCAGCCGACCGCGTGGGCGGCGGCGCCGGTCGCGGCAATCGGGTGAGTGAAGCAAGATCAGGGCTCTGCCCTGAAACCCGCCAGGAGGGCTTTGCCCCCCTGGACCCCCCAGCAAAGGCAGGGCCTTTGCAATCCATCCGTTGGTGTGGCTGGACGGGAGGGGGCCTGCGCTGGCGCTGCCGTGTCG
>JBEKNT010000066.1:0-21184 GCA_049522565.1 Acetobacteraceae bacterium | reverse complement strand
AGGGGTTGGTCGGAGGCTCGCACCGACCAACCCCACCCCCCAACCCCCTCCCTCAAGGGGAGGGGGTGCAGTTTATTGCGAGGCGCGAAGCGGTCCCCGGGTCAAACCCGGGGACCGCTCCGCTCTTCGCAATGACGGGGGACCAGCGTTTCCAGTCAGGCTGAAAATGCTCTGGCGGGCCGGGTGCCCGCGCGACAGGCGAAGGAAGACGATGTGACTGGAGTTTCGAGCGGGCGTCTGGCGATCGATATCGGCGGCACCTTCACCGACGTTGTGCTGGAGTATGCCGGCGGGCGCGCCGAGGCCAAGGTGCTCACCACCCCGGGCGAGCCCGAGCATGGCGTGATCGAGGCGGTGCGGCTGGTGCTCGGATCGGTGCATCCGCGCGATATCGGCGTGGTCATCCACGGCACCACGCTCGCGACCAACGCCATCATTGAGCGCAAGGGCGCCCGCGTGGCGCTGATCACGACGGAAGGTTTCCGCGACAGCATCGAGATGGCGCAGGAGAACCGTTTCGACCAGTACGACGTGTTCATGGAGCGTCCCGAACCGCTGGTGCCGCGCTATCTGCGCTTCGGCGTGGCGGAACGAATGGATGCGCGCGGCCAGGTGCGCGTGCGGCTCGACACTGCGCAAGTCGCCGCGCTGGCCGAAACGCTGCGGCGCGAACGCATCGAAAGCGTGGCGATCGGCTTCCTGCACAGCTACGCCAATCCCGCGCATGAGATCCAGGCCCGCGCGGTGCTGGCGGCGGCGCTGCCCGACGTCACCATCACGCTGTCCAGCGAGGTCTGTCCGGAGGTGCGGGAATACGAACGCTTCTCCACCGCCTGCGCGAACGCCTATGTGCAGCCGCGCATGGCCCGCTACCTCGCCGCATTGCGCCAGCGGCTGGACGCGTTCGGGCTGGCCTGCCCGCTGTTGCTGATGACCTCGGGCGGCGGACTGACCACGTTGGAGACGGCGATCCGCTTTCCCATCCGCCTGGTGGAATCCGGCCCCGCGGGCGGTGCGATCTTGGCCGCCACCATTGCGCGGCAGAAGGGCATCGACGCCGTCCTGTCGTTCGACATGGGCGGCACCACCGCGAAGATCTGCCTGATCGACGGTGGCGAACCGCAGGCCGCGCGCGAATTCGAGGTCGATCGGCGCACGCGTTTCCTGAAGGGCAGCGGACTGCCGGTGCGCGTGCCGGTGGTGGAGATGGTGGAGATCGGCGCCGGCGGCGGGTCGATCGCCACGCTCGATCCGCTGCGCCGGATCGCGGTCGGACCGGAAAGCGCCGGCGCCGATCCGGGCCCCGCCTGCTACGGTCTGGGCGGGACTGCGCCAACCGTCACGGACGCTGATCTGTTGCTTGGTCGAATCGATCCCGAAGGGTTCGCCGGCGGCCGCATCCGGCTGCTGCCGGACCGCGCCCAAACAGCGCTGGAGCGCGATGTCGGCGCCGCGCTGGGGCTCGATGCGATGACCGCTTCGTTCGGTGTCAGCGAGATGGTCGAGGAGGCGATGGCGAATGCCGCGCGCGTGCACGCGGTAGAGCGCGGCAAGGATCTCGCCGGGCGCACGCTGATCGCGTTCGGCGGCGGCGCGCCGCTGCACGCCGCCCGGCTGGCGGAAAAGCTGGGCATCGGCACCGTGCTGATCCCGCGTGGTGCCGGCGTCGGCTCGGCGATCGGCTTCCTGCGGGCTCCGGTGGGTTTCGAGGTGGTGCGCAGCCGATTCATGCGCGTCTCCAGCTTCGACGCCGCGCTTGCCAACGACCTGTTCGCCGAAATGGCGGCCGAGGCGATCGGCGCGGTCCGGCTCGGCGCGCCGGAGGCCGCGGTGACCCAGGTCCGCACGGCGGAGATGCGCTACGCCGGCCAGGGCCACGATATCGTTGTGGCGCTGCCGGTCCGCCGCTTCGCGCCGGATGATGCGCACCTGTTCCGCGCCGCGTTCGAGGCCGCCTACGCGGCGCTGTTCGGCCGCACCATTCCGAAGCTCGATATGGAAATCGTAAGCTGGACGCTGCGGGCAACGGCGGTGGGCGGCGCGGAGGACGCACCCGCGCCGATCGCCGTGGCGGCGTTCACGCCCGCGCCGTCCGGCACACGGCCGGTGTATGACCGTGCGCTGGGGATGCTGTCCGACGTGCCGGTTTATCGCCGCGCCGACCTCGCGCCCGGCGCGCGGATCGCAGGGCCGGCAGTGATCACCGAGGATGCGACCACCACGATCGTCGGCGCCGCCTTCGTCGCGAGCATCGATGCCGACGGCGCCATACGGCTGCGCAGGGAGATCACGCCATGACACGCAACCATCCGCGAACCGAGATCGAAATGCAGGTGATGTGGAACCGGCTGATCTCGGTGGTGGAGGAACAGGCACGCACGCTGGTGCGCACCGCGTTCGGAACGGCGACACGCGAGGCGGGCGATCTGTCCGCCGGTGTTTATGACCGCGCCGGCAACATGGTTGCGCAGGCGGTCACGGGAACGCCCGGCCACATCAACTCTATGGCGAAATCCGTTGGGCATGTGCTGGCGAAGTTTCCGCTGGCCACGATGGCGCCCGGCGACGTGTTCATCACCAACGATCCGTGGATGGGCACCGGACACCTCAACGACATCGTCGTGGTGACGCCGACATTCCGCGGCGCCGATCCGGTCGCGTTGTTCGCCTGCACCTTGCACGTCGTCGATATCGGCGGCCGCGGTGTGCCGGGCGCGGCCAGCCAGGTCTATGAGGAAGGACTGAACCTGCCGATCATGAAACTGGTCGCGCAGGGCCGGATGAACGAATGGCTGATCGAACTTGTCGCGGCCAACGTGCGCGAGCCGATCCAGGTGGTGGGTGACATCTACTCCGAGGTCGCCTGCAACGAGATCGGCGGGCGGCGCCTGCTGGAGATGATGGCCGAGTACGGCCTGACCGACATCGAGGAACTGTCCCGCTACATCCTCGATCGTTCGCGTGCCGCCAGCCTGGAGGCGATCGGCGCGCTGCGCTTCGGCACCTACCGCAACACGATGACGGTGGACGGGATCGACAAGCCGCTCGATCTCTGCGCGACGCTGACCATCGGCGCGGACGGGATCGACGTCGATTTCACAGGCACGTCCGGGATCTCGGGCAAGGGCATCAACGTGCCGATCTGCTACACCGAAGCCTATACGAGCTTCGGCGTGAAATGCATCGTCGCGCCACGCATTCCGAACAACGCGGCCTCGCTCGCCACCATCCGCGTTACCGCGCCGGAAGGCTGCATCCTGAACGCGCCGCATCCCGCGGCGGTGCAGGCGCGGCATATCATGGGGCAGATGCTGCCGGATGTCGTGTTCGGCTGTCTGCGTCAGGCGATTCCCGACGGCGTGCCGGCCGAGGGGACGTCGTGTCTGTGGAACGTCCGGCTGATGGGCGGGCTCGGTCGGGTGGACGCCGATCCGGCGGTGCTGCGCGGCGCGACGAGCTTCAACATCACCGGATTTCATTCCGGTGGCGCGGGCGCGCGGCCGCGTCAGGACGGGCTGTCCGCGACCGCCTTCCCCAGCGGAGTACGTAACGTTCCAGTCGAAATCACCGAATCGATGGCGCCGGTCATCGTGCATCGCAAGGAGTACCGCATCGACAGCGGCGGTGCCGGCACGTTCCGCGGCGGCCTGGGACAGGTGATGGAAATCGAAAGCGCCGAGGGCATGCCCTTCGCGATCGCGACCGCGTTCGACCGCATCGATCATCCGGCGCGCGGCGTGGACGGCGGCGGTTCGGGAATGGCCGGACGGGTCAGAACCACAAGCGGTCGGTCGCTGTCCGGCAAAGGCCATTACAGCATCCAGCCCGGCGAGCGCCTGATCGTCGAAATGCCGGGCGGCGGCGGCTACGGCGCGCCGTTGCAGCGTGACCCGGCGCGTGTTGCGAGCGACGTACGCGATGAAAGGTTGTCGGCGGCGGCGGCGCGCGCGCAGTATGGCGTGGTGCTGTCGCCCGGCTGCGTGGTCGATGCGGCGGCGACCGAACAATGCCGGCGAACTCGCCGCGACGAAGGGAGCCTGGGATGATGCACCGCCTGGCAATGCTTGCCGGAGCCTTGATGCTGCTTGCCGGCACGGCGTCGGCGCAGGACATCAGGCTCGGCACGGTCATTCCGCTGTCCGGCGGCGGCGCGTCGTACGGCGCCAGCATCCAGCAAGGGCTGGATATGGCGCTGCGCGAGATCAATGCGGCCGGCGGGATCAACGGCCGCAAGATCACGCTGGATGTCGCCGACGACGCGTCCGACCCGGCGCAATCGGTCATCGCGCTGCAACGCCTGGTCAACGACAACGACGATCTTGTCATCGGCGGTTGGGGCAGTTCCCAGGTGCTGGCGAACATGGCCGTCGCCGAGCGGGCCGGCATGCCCTACATCGTGGTCGGCGCGTCGAATCCGCGCATCACCACCAGCGCCAACAAGTGGACCTTCCGTACGCTGACCAACGACAACGGCCACGCGGCGCGGCTGGCCGAGGTGGTCTCCCTGCTGCACTTCAAGAAGATCGCCATCATCTACGACACCAACGACTACGGCGTCGGCCTGCGCGACATCTTCACGGCCGGCCTGGCAAAGCAGGGGATCAAGGCGGTGGATGTGGAATCCTATCAAACCAGCGACAAGGACTTCACCGCGCAGTTGACGCATATCGCCGCCGCCGAGCCCGATGCGGTGATGCTGTTCGGCACCTTGCCGGCGATCGCGGCGATCATGAACCAGGCGCGCGACCAGGGGATCGACGCGCGCTTCCTGGGCGCCGCGGGCCTGTCGAACGAGGCGGTGATGAAGCTCGCGCCGCAGGCCGCGCAGCACGCGATCGCCACGGCGTATTTCCACGTCGATACCGATGCCACTGCGAAAGAATGGGCGGCGCGCTACCAGCAGGCGTTCGCGCAGGCGAACCAGGCGCCGCGGCCCTCGCAGGCCGCACCGGCATACGAGGCGCTGAAGCTGATGGCCGCGCCCTGTCTGGCGCAGGTCGGCACCGACAAGGACAAGCTGCGCCTCTGCCTGAAAGCCTGGCACGGCACGCTGTTCGGTCTGCCGCCGGCGGAGGCGCATTTCGACGACACCAACCAGCTTCTTGCGCCCCTCGTCGTCGAGGAAGTCGTCGGGACCGAGTTCAAGTTGCTGCCAGGCGCGAACCAGTAGCGGGCGTGCTCGCACAGCTTCTCGTCGGCGGTCTCGGCACCGGGTGCATCTACGCCCTGGTGGGGCTTGGCTTCACTCTGGTCTATCGCACCATGCGCATGGTGAACTTCGCGCAAGGCCAGGTGTTCATGGCGGGTACCTTCCTCGGCCTGTTCGGTGCGCAACAATTCGGCCTGCCGGCGCTGCCACTGCTGTTGCTTGTCGCGGTCATCAGCTTTGCCGTCGGCATGCTGCTGGAGCGCGTCGTGTTCCGCCGGCTTTACGCCAGCCACGAGGTGTTCGTGGTCGGCGCGATCGGCCTGGGTGTGATGATCGAGAACGGCTTTCGCATCGTCTATCCCGAACCGCTGCCATTCCCGAAGATCTTCGGCGCCGGCGTGTACCATCTGCACGGCGCGGTGTTCCAGAAGACCTATCTGTGGATCCTGATCGTCACGCTGGTGCTGGTGGCAGCGCTGCATGTCATGTTTGCCTATACCCGCACCGGGCGCGCGCTGCGCGCCGTGGCTTCGGATGGCGAGATCGCCGCCACCATGGGGGTGAACGTCCAGCGCGCGATCGGCGCGACGTTCGGCCTGAGCTTCGCCATCGCCGCCGTTGCCGGCGTGCTGATCGGGCCGCTGTATTTCGTCTCGCCGGACCTCGGCGACATGGTCGGGCTCAAGGCGTTCAGTGCCGCCGTGCTGGGCGGCATCAACAGCGTGGTGGGCACGATTCTCGGCGGCCTCGCGCTCGGGCTGATGGAAGCGCTGGCGGCCTTCTACATCTCGACGGACTACAAGGATTTGCTCGCCTTCGCGATCCTGGTGCTGATGCTTCTGGTGCGTCCGCAGGGATTGCTCGGCCGCGTGGTGCCGGTGAAGGTCTGAGATGCGTGCCGGTCTGGCCGTCGGCATCGCAAGCGTCATCGCTTTGTGCATACTTGGGCTGTTCGCCAGCGACTACCTGCTGGAAATCGCCACCCTGGTGCTGATCGAGTCGATCGCCGTGGTCGGCCTGGGATTCCTCACCGGCTTCGCGGGACGCATCTCGCTGGCACAGGGCGCGCTGTATGGCGTGGGCGCCTACGCCGCGGCGCTGCTGGTGACGCGCACCGGGTTGCCGCCGCTGGTCGGGCTGCCGGTCGCCATCGTCGCGGCGAGCGTGATCGGCACGGCGCTTGGTACGCCGGCGATCCGACTCTCCGGCCTCTACTTCGTCATGTCCACCATCGGGATTCAGCAGATCCTCTGGATTCTCCTGATGCACTGGAGCAGTTTGACCGGCGGGCCGCAGGGCGTGCGCGGGATTCCGGCACTGTCGGTCGGTGGATTCGTGCTCGACACACCGGCACGCTTCTACGTCGCGGCGCTGATCGGCGCGGTGGCGTCGTACCTGCTCGCGCGGCGTGTCATCGCCAGCCGCTTCGGCCTTTTCCTGCGCGCGGTGAGCGACGATGAGTTGGCCTCTGCCACCGCCGGTGTCGCGGTGCTGCGCGCCAAGGCAACGGCGCTGGCGCTGAGCGGCGGCTGGGCCGGCGCAGCGGGATTCTTGCACGCGTATTATTTGCGTTACGTGCATCCGGACATGTTCACGCTGGACCTGTCCGTCGTGTTCCTGACCATGGCGATGTTCGGCGGCTACCGCTCGCTGGAAGGGATGCTGCTGGCGACAGTGATTCTTGGTGGGGCGAGCGAGTACCTGAGGCCCTTCGGACAGTTTCGCCTGGTTGCCTACGGCGGCCTGCTGGTACTGAGCATGATGTTCTTTCCGCGCGGCTTGCTCGCGGTGCTGCCGATCCGGTGGCGACGCTGATGCTGGACGTCGGGTCCGTGCAACTCAGCTTCCGCGGCGTGCGCGCCTTGGGCGGCGTCAGCCTCGTACTGCACGAGGGCGAGGTGCTCGGCATCATCGGTCCGAACGGTTCCGGCAAGAGTACGCTGTTCAACGTCGTCACCGGCATTTACACGCCGGACGGCGGCACGGTGCGGTTTCGCGGCCAGGCCATTACGGGGTTGGACCCGCGCGCGGTCGTCGGACGCGGGATCGCGCGGACCTACCAGAACAAGCGGCTGTTTCCTTCCCTGTCGGTGTTGGAGAACGTGCTGGTGCCGGCGCTGCGGCGCGAGCGGGGCGGCTTGCTGGGCGACATGCTGGGGTTGCCGCTGGCGCGCGCGGGATGGCGGGCGGCGCGGGCGCGCGCGGCGGAGTGTCTGGAGTTCGTCGGTCTTGCGGCAATGGCGGCGGTGGGGGCGGGCAGTCTCGCCTATGGCCAGCAGAACCGGTTGGAGCTTGCGCGTGCCCTTGCCCTGGAGCCGAAGCTGTTGTTGCTCGATGAACCGGCGGCCGGATTGACCCAGGACGAACGGACGGAAATGCGCGGGTTGATCGAGCGCATTCACGCGCGCGGCGTGAGCATCGCGCTGGTCGAACACGATATGCGCGTGGTGATGGGCCTGTGTTCGCGGATCGTGGTGCTGGATCATGGCGAGGTGATCGCGGTCGGTGCACCGGCGGAGATCGCGCGCGATCCCGCGGTGATCGCCGCCTATCTGGGTGCGCCGGAAGATGGCTGAGCCATTGCTCGCGCTGGAGAACCTGACGATCAGCTATGGGCGCGTGCGCGCGGTTGACGGCGTAAGCCTTTCGGTGGGCCGCGGTGAGGTCGTGGCGATTCTCGGATCCAACGGCGCCGGCAAGAGTTCGGTTGCGCGCGCCGTCGTCGGTCTGACGAAGGCGCGTGGTACGGTCATGCTGAACGGACAATCGATCGCCCAGCTCCCGCCCCACCGTCGCGCCGCACTCGGCATCGGCTATGTGCCCGAGGGACGCCGCGTCTTCGCCGAATTGACGGTGCGCGAAAACCTGTTGATGGGCGCTTATCTTGCGCCGCGTGAGGCGGTGGGCCGCATGGGCGACGTGCTGGCGATTTTTCCTCGGCTTGCCGAGCGGGAGCGGCAGTTGGCGGCGACGCTATCGGGGGGCGAGCAGCAGATGCTGGCGATCGGAAGGGCGCTGATGCGCAAGCCGGCGTTGATGGTGCTGGACGAACCGTCGCTGGGCCTGTCGCCAGTGCTGGTCCAGGTGATCTATCAGGCCATTGGCGATCTGCAACGGTTCGGCATGGCGATCCTGCTGGCGGAGCAAAGCGCCCACATCGCCTTGCGCCTCGCCGACCGGGCCTATGTGCTGGAGACCGGCCGGATCGTCGTGGAGGGAGCCGCCGGTACGCTGCTGAACGATCTGCGCGTGCGCGAGGCGTATCTGGGCGGCGTGTAGCCGGATGCTCTCGGTTCCCTGTCAGGCGGCTGCCTCAGCGGAACAGATAAATCGGGCTCGACCAGATCAGATGTCCGTCCTCCTGGGTCAGGCACACATAGAGTGCATTATCGCCCTGCTGCCGGAGGCGAATGCGACGCGACAATTGCAGCGCGCGGTGCGGGTTCTCGTCGGGCAGGCGGAACACGCGGATGCGGCGCTTGATGCCGCCCGCGTCGAACACCAGGTCGTCGCGGCCGATATCGGCGATCGGGATTTCGCATTGCACCAGCGCTGTGTCGATGCGCAGGGTCCCGGCGTGCGGCTCGCTCAGCCAGGCATCGAAGCCGCCGAAGCCGCCGGTGGTGAGGGCCGTCCAGGCCAGAGTCCCCGGTCCGGTCTGTTCCAACGTCTTGTCGAGATTCCATAGGTTGATCGGCGCGATGCGCTCGAAGCGATTGCCGTCCAGCGTGCAGCCGCCGTCCCACACGGTCTGCCGGCCGCGGCCGCGGTATTCCGATCCTTCCCAGATGACCCTGATGCGTCGCCCCAACGCATCCCCTTGGGTCAAGTGCCCGGAGGCAGGCTCTGCGTAAGGCCGCCAGGTCTCCAGCACCTCCAGCCCGTTGCGAATTTCGATGCGTTCGATCGGCGCGGATCCCATCGCAGCGACGGTGAATTCCACTTCCGCATCATTGGACTGCACGATGTCGCCCATCATCGCCGAACGCACCGCGGTGCTGGTCGTGGCGCCGAGATTCGGGTCATCGGCAAACAGCAGCGCATCGCTGGCGAAATTGGCGCGCACGTCGAGCAATATGCGACAGCCGGTGGTCGCATAGTGGTGGCGCTTGCGCAACGCCTCGAACAAGCCGCCGCGCGTCAGGTCCCTGCTAAGCAAACAGGACAGCCCGCCATAGGCGCCGAACAGCGAGGCCCCTGGATGGCTCGCCCCATGGCGTCCCTTGTGCCCGTCCGAATTCGCTACGATACCGACCCGATACCCTTGCTCCAGCGCATCCTGGATCAGCCATTCGAAGGTGCCCCAGTCCGAATGCACCTCCACCGAGCGCTCGATCCGTACGTCGTGCGCCATCTTGATGTCCGCGTACCGCCCGCCGATATGGGCGATCACGACGCAGTCTTCGTCTTTCAAGGCGTGGAACAGATCGTCGGCGCTATTGGCGTCGGTCGCCACGTCGGACAGATCGTCCACCAGCGCGTGCGACGAGCGGTGGATCTGGCGTCCCTCGTGCATGAACATGACGTTGCGGTCACCGCCCAGGCCGGTATTGCCGGACCATTCGTAGCCTGGATAGATGATGAACCGTCCGTCCTCGTTGTATTCGCGCGTCAGCTCGTTGAGTTGGTTCCAGAACGGCGTGGTGATCTGGAAATCGTTGCCCTGATGGCTCATGCCGTCGAGGAACGCCCGGTCGCGTGCGAACTCGATCAGTTCGCGCGCCGAGTTCGTGCCGATCGTTTCCTCCGACTGGCCGTGCAGGTCGCACCAATACGGCAGCAGCGGCGCCTCGGCGACAATGCGCAAGGGGTTGCTGGTGCACAGGGCGCGTCCGTCGGCGTGCAACACTTCGATCAGCAGGTCGCCCGGCTCGGCCACCGACAGGTTTTCCACGCGCATCGCGTGTTCGCCGCGGCGCAGCGCAATGCGCGCCGGGAGTCCGGCGACCGGCATGTTGGGGCGAAGCGAAAACACGCCCTCGACCTGATCGCTTGGATTGCCCCAGGCATCCTCGCCCTTGAAGCCGAGGCGGAATTTCTGGCCACAGCGGCGCATCGTGGGAAGTATGGCCTTCCAGCCGACCGGTGGTCCGGCCACGACGGGGATGAACGGCTGCACCGGCAGCTCGACATAGTTGTACATCGCGAAGGGATCGGCCAATACGCGGAACTCGAAGGTGGGTTCGACGAAGGTTTGCACGCGCATGCCGGGCGAGCCTTGCCGGCGGTCGCCGAAGCGCACGGTGATCGTATCGCCCTCACGCAGGAAACCGCGGATGACGCGGATGAACAGAGTCTTGTCCCAGGGCCGGATGTTGCGCTTGGCGTCGTACTGCACCTCCAGCACGGCGCCGTTGGATGCCTCCACCGTGGTGTAGTTCGGCGCCTGCGGATCGCTCCATTGCGGCCGACCCATGTCGCTGGCGAAGCGGTGCACGACCTTGATCGAGCCCGTGTCGTCGATGCCGAAATATCCGGCCGTATAAACCAGGGTGAAGGATTGAAAGCTGCCGGCCTCGACCGGGTCGGTCGGAGAAATCGCGGCGGTGCCCATGCGCTCGGGCAGATAGATCGAATGCGGCACGTCGCGGCCTCCCTCGGCTTGCAGACTGATAATCAGCCACGGCCCATGAATCACCTTGCCGGAGGTCTAGAGCAGTTCCACCTCGACTGGAAACCGCTGACCATCACCTGTCATTGCGAGGAGCGAAGCGACGAAGCAATCCCCCGCGTGACGAGCGGCAGCTCCCCCGGCGGGGATTGCTTCGTCGCTTCGCTCCTCACAATGACAGGTGGCTCGACGATTCCAGTCAGGGTGGAAACGGTCTGGCGGCGGTTGCGCTGCGATGGGCATGGCACCGTCTCGGTGCAACCGCGTACCAGCCAACCACGCGGCCACGTAGCCTGGCAGAACCGCACGTAATGTCATCCTGCGTCGTGCGAAGCATCGTGGTCAGTCACTCAGCAACTCGGGGTTGTTCACCAGAGCGAGGGCGCCGAAGTCGCGGTCGCCATGACCGGCGGCGGCCGCATCCTCGTAGTAGGCAAGCACCGACTGGGCGGTTCGGCTGGATGTGCCGAGAGCGTTCGCCATGGCCACGATCAACTTGTAGTCCTTGTGGGCTGCCGACAGGCGAAAGTACGGCGAGAAATCGCCTTTGAACGCCTTGGCGATGAAGATGTTCTGCAACATCCAACTGTTGGCGGCGGTCTGCGGCAATGCCTCGCAGAAGATGTCGATGTCGGCGCCGGCCTGCCTGACCAGGGCGTAGGCTTCCGAAATCAGCGCGCCATAGCCGCACGACACCAGGTTGTTGGCCAGCTTGATCGCCTGCCCCGCACCGAGCGGGCCGCAATAATAGATCTGGCCGCCGATCATCGACAATATCCAATCGATCGCCTCGCAAACCTCCTTCTCGCCCGACGAGAGCAGGGTGAGATCGCCGGCGGCGGCGGCGGGCGGTCCCTTGCCGACCGGGCAATCGACGTAGTGGATGCCCTTTGCCGCAAGCCCTGCCGCGTTCTCGCGCACCGTGTCGATGCCGTCGGTGGACATGCTGACAACAATGGCGCCGGCGGCCAGGCCGTGGATCAGACCATCGTCGCCAAGGACCACTGCCTTGGATATCGCCGGCGTCGGCAGCGACAGCAGCACCACGTCGGAGGCCGTGCCCACATCGCGTGGCGACGTCATCCGCGTCCCGCCAGCCGCGACGAGTCGGTCCAGGGCCGCCGCGTCAACGTCGAACACGTTGAGCCGGCCGTGCTTCTTCAGGATATTCAGCGCCATGCCGCTGCCCATCAGCCCGAGCCCGACAAATCCGATCCGCTTTCCGCTTTGCATCACAATCTCCAAGAGGGTTCTGGCTGAATGTCGAACCGCGCGCCGCGGCGTTCGATGGCATACAACCCGCCGGCATCGAAGCCCATCCGCCGCCGCACGGACCAGCGGGAGGTCTCGATCGTCGCTCCCGGCCACATCCCGCTGCGGCATTATGGCGTAACGCGCGGCGCTGTTCCGCCCTTCCCCGTGACTCCGTTACCCGGTCGCCCTGTTACCCGGTTATCCTGCCGGGGTTCAACAACAGCCGACGCGACAAGGGCTTTGCCGCTGACGGCCACGCATGCGCCCCGCCAGGGCAAGCCGGCAGATGGTCAGTACGAGTACGACGTCGCTTCCGTGATCGTCCCCGCCAGCCCGCCAAGACCGGGCGTATACGGCGTGAACGGGTAGCTCACCGTCAGGCTAACCGTGTTGGGGCCGACGCCGCTTTCCCCCTGGTAGACGCAGAGGTAGACTTGGCTGGCGTCCAGCAACGGCGAGATCGTCGCGATGTCAGTCCATGAATTGTTGCCGCATGGCGCCCAGTTCGGGTCCATCAGGCTCACCCGCCCGGCCTCGCCCAGCAACCCCACCACCGCCTGCACCGTGAGGAAATACCGCGCGAGATCGATCGTTCCCAGCAGCAGCCAGAGGAACGCGGTCAGCACCAGCGCGAATTCGACGCTGGTGGTAGCCGCGCTACCGAGCCACCCGTGCCGGGCGCTACTGGAAACGGACGACATAGGTGGCGGAGTTCCCGGCGATCGCGCTGAACAGGAATGGCGTGGCGTTGTTGGTCGCGGTCAGCGTCACATAGGACCGCTTCGTGCTTCCCTCGGCGCAGGTCGCGGAGCAAGGCGTCGAGGTCGCGCCGCCGCCGCTGCTCCAGCACCAGCAGGCCGGGGCGCTGACGGTGACGGTCGGACTGGTCCAGCTTGGCGGCAAGGCGGCCGAAATGGCCGCCGAGATGCCGCTGGTCTGGTCGGGCCACGACAGCGCGTATTGCGCGCCAGCCCGCACCGCCTGCTCCAGTTGCAGCCGCTCCTGGATCGCGTTGCCGACGTCATAGACACCAAGCAGCAGTGTCAGCATGACCGGCGCGATCAACGCGAACTCAGTGGCGGCAATCCCACGGCGGTTGTGCCGTACTGCCCGGATGGCCGTCGCTAGTTGTGCCAAGCCTGCCATGTTACTCCACCACCCGCACCGCCTCGACCTGCGGCATCGCGGTCTTGTATACGCTTGTGCAGTTGCCCGTGCTGAACTTGCTGGCGGCATTCGCCAGGCTCAGATTGCCGGCGACGATGATGGCGCAGGTCGCCGTGCTGCTGCCGCCATTCGCACCATAAGAGACATAAGAGTTGGGAAAATACATGCCCCCGTTCAATATAGTGGGCGTGCCACTGGTCTTGCCGGCAATGTTGACACCCGGCGCGCCGACATTCTCGCCGGACGCCTGGCCGCGGCGGTAGAACAGCATGCCATTCAGCGCGGAGTACCCGGTGCCGAGGCCGCTGCTGTTGGTGAAGCTGCTGGATTGCGAAGCCAGCGCGCCGAGCGACACCGTTGCGGCCGAGGCGATGGTCAGGTTGCCGACACTGGCCGAGGGATTGCCCATCAAAACGATCGTCACGCCCTGAGTGCCGGGTCCGCAGGCCCCGGCGCCTACCGCGGTGCTGACTTTGCATTGGATCGTGCCGCCATTCAGCGTCAGCGAGGCGTTGACGAAGAAATAGGTTCCCGGGACCAGCGTCAGCGTCGTCCCCGCCGGGATGACCAGGTTCGCTTCGTAGGCATACGGGCTGCTCGAGGTCCACGCGTACGTGGTCGCAACGGAGGTGCCGGTGTTGAACGTCCCTTTGGCCGTGGCGGGCACCAGCGTGTAGCTCGCTGGAACCGGCGACGGGATGCTGATGGGCGTGAACGTAGTCGGCAGGCTCAGCGCATCTATCGCCGTGTATGGATTTGTGGTTGGCGGCTGGTACGCCGCCGCCGGCCGCAGCAGCAGGTTGCCGCCATTGTCGCAGCCGGTGCAAGTCCCCACGCTGGTCACGCCATAGGCGGTGATCGTGGCGCTCGGGATGTTCACCGCGGTCGCGTCGGAAGCGTTGGAGGCGTACGTGCACCCCAGCGCGGTTTGATTCGCCGTGATCTGCAGGTCGCCTGTGGTGGACAGCACGCAGGCGGTACCAATCGGCTCGACGATCGCCACCGACCGCGAGGCCACCGTCGGCGTCGCCTTGGTGAACAGGCTCGCCAGAATCGGGCTGAAGGTGACGTTGATGAGGACTTCGGCGGCGTGGTTATTCGTGGTGTAGTTTCCGGTTGCCGGCGGGTTGTTCGCGGTCACCGTGACTGTGCCGCTCGACGTGTAGCCATTATCCGAAGCAGAATCGATGGCCGCGGCGTCGTACGGAGATCCGACCGAGATCGCCAAAGCCGCGGCGCAGGCGGCGGCATCGGCCGCATTGTCCGCTGCCGAGCGCGCCAGGTACCAGGCGCCGACCTCGGTCCCCACGCCGACCATCCCAAGTATTGCGACGGCGCTCACGGCGAAGATCATGGCAGTCGCGCCGCGCCGATCCGTAGCAAATCCGAGGCATCCGAAACGGCACCGGAGCCGCAGGTTGTGGCTAAAAGCACGCCGACCGTGTATCAAGCGTACCATTTTTTCGACTATAACAAATTACTTGCTAAAGGTAACGGACAGCTTATATGACTGTCAACAGATCGTGACCGCCCCGTGGTTACCTGATCGGCGCGTCCGTGGTCCGGCGCGGAAGTTGGCAACAATCTGGCAAGGAGTGTCTCAGATGCTAAACTGGATAATCGGACGGACGGTCGCCGCGCTGCGCGACCGCAAAGGTATCTCCGCGATGGAATACGGCATCCTGGCGGCCGCACTCATCGGTGTGATCTTTACCGCGGTCACCGCTCTTGGCACCGAGATCACCGCGATGTTCAACGCGGTCATCGCCGACCTCAAGACCGCGGTCGGTGGCTGAGCCATCGTCGTGTCGCCGATCACCGCGCTCGCACGGGCAGACGGCCGAACGGTCCGCGTATAGCGGACGGACGTGCCTGAGGCCCGGGCGATCGGGTGCGGCATAATAACAACCGCAATCTTCCGCGGGGAGCATGGGCACGATGGGTTGGCTTGGCGGGTTCCTGGCCGCGCTGGTCGTCGCGTTGCTGGTGCTCGCCGCATTGGCAGACATCGCGACACGGACCATCCCTGACACGATCGCGGCTGCCGTGGCCGTGCTCGGCATGGCGGCCCGATTGCGCGCCGGGCCCTCCGCCCTCGCTCTCTCCGTCGCGGCCGCCCTGGTGCTGTTCGTACTCTTAGTGGTGCTGCATGCGCGTGGGCTGATGGGTGGCGGCGACGTCAAGTTGGCCGCCGCGACCTGTCTTGGCCTCTCGCTGCAAGCGGTGCATCCGTTCGTCGTCGTCACCGCCATGGCCGGCGGTGTCCTGGCGTTGCTGCACCTCGCCGGACGCTGGGCGCTGCGCGATGTGCGCCGCCCGCTGCCCGCGCCGCGCGGAGCTTCCCTGCCGCGCCGCATCTTCTCTGCCGAACGCTGGCGAATCGCGCGCCATGGCTCGCTCCCCTATGGGGTTGCCATTGCCTGTGGCGGCATCTGGGCCGTGCTGAACGGTCAAGGAAGCTGAGACATGTCGCTGCGCCTCGTCATCATCGGGCTGATGTTCACCGCGGCCATAGCCTTCGGCCTGATCGCCTATCAGATCAGTCATCGGCCCCCCGGTGCCCCGGCGCCGATCGCGCAGGGGCCGGTCACCCAGCCGCTCACGGTCACCTACCTGGTGGCCGCCCGTCCCGTCCCGGCGGGTACGCTCACCCGGGCCGAAGATTTCACCGCGAAAACCGTGCCCTCGGTCGAGGTGCCGCCTGGCGCCGTCATCGACACGCCCGACGCCCGCGCCGCGCTGCGCGGTTCGCTGGTCCGCCGTTACGTCGAACTGGGGGCGCCGCTGGTGCAAGCCGATCTGATGCGTCCGCGCGATCGCGGCTTCCTGGCGGCCGTGCTGGCCCCCGGGATGCGCGCGGTGTCCATCGGCGTCGATCCGGTGACCGGTGTCGCCGGGCTCATCTGGCCGGGCGACCGCGTGGATGTCATCCTGACCCAGGAACTCGGGCAGGGGGCCGGGCGCGCCACGCGCCTCATCACCAGCGAGACCGTGCTGGCCAACGTACCGGTCATCGCGGTTGACCAGGACATCGCCCAGGGTGCGCCGGTCACGGGCACGTCGGCCGGCCGACTGGCTGCCACGGTGACGATCCAGGCGAGCGCGGAAGAAGCCGAGAAGCTGGCCGTCGCCACGCAGCTTGGGCATCTCAGTCTTGCCGTGCGCTCGGTCGACGATCTGCGGCCGGCCGGCAGCGATGCCGGTGTGTCGATGACCGGCGCCGACGTCTCGCCGGAGCTGGCGCGGGCGAGCGCCGCCGCTGTCGGGACGCGTGTCCAGGTTATCCAGGGTGACCAGCGTGGCGAAGTGACGTTCCGATGAGCCATCTTTTCTGGCGGCTCGCGCTGTCGCTTGTCTTGGCGTCGATGATTGCCGGCCAGACTCGGGCACAGCACCCGCAAACGCCCGCCGCCCCGGTACCGCAGAACCTGTCACCCCCTGCGGACCAGAGCCATCCTCAGCCCATCACCCTACAGGCCGGTACCGGCATCCTGTTGCCGCTGCCGCAGGCGGCGAGCACCGTCATGTCGGCCGATCCGGGCGTCGCGCGGGTGCAACCGGCCTCGCCCACCAGCCTGTTCCTGATGGGTGTCGCGCAGGGCCACACCACGGTGATTGCCGCCGCCGAGTCGGGCGCCGCGATCGTGCAGTACGAGGTCACGGTCAACGGCGTCGCCGGCGGACTGGCGGCCATGGCCCGCGAGACAGGCGCGGAACCGGCTGCCCCGGCCATCACCGCGGCGACCGCGGAGCAGATCCAGTCGGCGATCCACCGGTTGATGCCCGGCGGCCTTGCGGTCCGGGCCACCGCGGCGGGCGGCCGGCTCGTGCTGACCGGTGCGGTCGCGACCCCGGCCGCCGCGGAGCAAGCCGAGGCGATCGCCCGGGGCTATGCCGGGGAGCGCGCGGTGATCGTCGCGCAGTTCGCGGTGCTGTCCAGCATCCAGGTCAACGTCCGGGTGCGGATCGCCGAGATCGACCGCAACATCGAGCGGCAGCTCGGCTTCAATTGGCAGGCGCTGGGCAACAATGGTTCCTGGCGGCTGGGCGTGCTCACCGGCGCGGCGACCGCTGCCACGCCGGCGGCATTGGCGGTGCCCTTGACCGGCTTTCCGAACTCGACGTTCAACCCGCTCCAGTCGCTGGGTATCACCAGCGGGCCTAACCAGATCGGCGCCGGCTTCGCGTCCGGGCATTGGGACGTGAACGCCATCATCGACGCACTGGCCACCGATCAGCTCGTCACCATCCTGGCCGAACCCAACCTCACCGCACAGTCGGGTGAGCCGGCCAGCTTCCTGGCGGGCGGCGAGTTCCCGATTCCCGTCGCCGGCAGTACCAGCGGCGGCACGACAACGGTTACCGTCGACTTCAAGCAGTACGGCATCAGCCTGGAAGTGGTGCCCACGGTGCTGTCGCCGACACGGCTCAACCTGCGGGTGCGGCCGGAGGTGAGTCAACTTACCACCACCGGTGCCGTCAGCGTGCCGATTGCCGGGGGCACACTGACGATTCCCGCGTTGACCGTGCGGCGCGCGGAAACCACGGTGGAGCTCGGCAGCGGCCAGAGCTTCGCCATCGCCGGCCTGCTGCAACGGACCTCGACCGATGCGACCAATGCGCTGCCCGGCATCGGTGAGCTGCCGGTGCTCGGCGCGCTGTTCAAATCGACCGACTTCCAGCGCGGCGAGAGCGAGCTTGTCATCATCGTGACGCCTTACCTGGTGAAGCCGGCGCCCAGTCCAGCCTCGTTCCAACTCCCGACCGATGGCTTCAGACCGGCCACCGATCTCGGCCGAATTCTGCTCGGCCACCAACTGGCACAGCCGAATGGGGTGCCTCTCGACGCGGGCTTCATCCTGAAATGAGCGGGGTCATGCGAGCGATTCTTCCACTTGTGCTGCTGTTGGCGGTGGCCGGCTGCAGCGATCCGTTCGAACGACCGAAGACCTGGAGCCTGCCTCCAACGGGCATGACCTCGAACGACAACAACCTGCGCACCATGCTCGTCAATCCCAGCGACGTGGTGGCGGGGACGGGTGAGGAAACCAGCCTGGCGCCATTGTCGGAGCGGCCTGTCGAGCTATTGGTGACCGGGCGCCGCCGCCCGCTGCCATCGGTCAATGCTTCGGAAGTCGGCGCAGGTCAGCAGCAACAGCAGCCGCAGCAGCAGCAACAGCCAGGAATGGCGGGAGCGGCCGGTGCCCCCGGGCCACAGCAGTAACGTGGTTCGCATGGCGGAGCCTGCCGCACTCGCTGCGCCGCTGGAGATCGGCCGCCGGGTCGTGGCCATGGTTGCCGACGACGCCACAGCCACCGCGCTTCGCACCGGCCTGGCGGCGCTGGGCGATGACTTTGAGCTGCGTCGCGGCGATGTCCGTGCGGCCACACGTTTCTTCGAAAAGGCATCGCCGGCGCAGGCGCTGATCGTCGATATCTCAGGCATCGACAACCCGCAGACGGCGCTCGACGATCTTGCGCGCGTGTGCCCGCCCGACGTCCGGGTCTTCGTCATCGGCGAAAACGCCGACATCGGCTTCTACCGGTTGCTGGTGCAGGACCTCGGCGTCACCGAGTACCTGCCCAAGCCGCTGACGCGCGACGTGGTGCTGCGGTTGCTGCTGCCGTATCTGGGGGGAGCCGTCGCGGAACGCACGGGTGCGCGGGGTGGGCACCTTGTCGCCGTCTGCGGTGCGCGCGGTGGCGTGGGTACCAGCAGCATCGCGCTGAACCTGGCGTACGAGATCATGGACACGGTGAAGGGCCACGTCGCTCTCGTCGACCTGCACGTGCAGGGCGGCGAAGTCGCCCTGATGCTGTCGGTGCGCCCGGGGCCTGGCCTGCGCATCGCGCTGGAGGACGCCGACCGGGTCGACAGCTTGTTCCTCGAGCGGGCGTCGATCGAGATCGAGCCGCGGCTACGGCTGATCGCCTCGGAGGAGGCGTTCGACACCGAAGCGACGGTCACCGAGGCCGGCCTGGCGCGCGTGCTCGACCTGCTGCTGCAAAAATTCAATTACATCGTCGTCGATATCCCGATGCCGCTGCCGCCCGCCATGCTGCGGGTGCTGACTTTGGCGCGCCAGGTCGTCGTCGTGCTGACCCCCGACGTCGCCAGCCTGCGCGACACGCAGAACATCCGCCGTCTGGTCACCGGCATCACCGGTGCCGACCGGGTGATCACCGTGCTGAACCGATCCGACATGAAAGGTGGGATCGAGCAGCAACTGATCGAGAAGGCGCTCGGGGGGAAGCCTGACGTGGTCATCCCCGATCTCGGTCGGGGCATGTTGGAAGCCATCAACCTTGGCGTTCCCGCGGTACGGCGCGTGCCATCGTTGCACCGCCACCTGGCTCCGCTGGTGCGCGAAATCTCTGGCGTCAAGCCAGGGGCGGGAGGGCGCTCATGGCTGCGGAAGATATTAGGCCGATGAAGACTTTCGGCCGGCGCGACATGCCGCAGGCGGCGCCGGACCTCTTGCCCAGCAGCCCATCGCTGCGCCCGCTTGTGCTGGTGCAGCCGGATCAGATGACCAGCGAGCTGCGCGTGCGGGCGCTGCGGCAGATCGATCCCACGGTCGCGGCCGACCTGTCGCTGTCCCAGTTGCGCCGCCAGCTTGAGCAAATCATCCACGACATCGCCAATGAGGAGCGCTACGAGATTTCGGCCCGCGAACAAACGCGGCTGGCCGAGGAACTTGCGCAGGACATGATGGGCTACGGGCCGATCGAGCCGCTGCTGCGCGACGACGAAGTCTCCGACATCATGGTGAACGCCCCTGACTCGGTGTACGTGGAGCGTCACGGCAAGATCGAGCTGACCGACGTCCAGTTCCGCGATAACGACCACATCGCGGCGTTGGCACAAAAGATCGTCGCGCGGGTCGGCCGGCGCGTCGACGAAGCGAGCCCGATGGTGGACGCCAGGCTGCACGATGGCAGCCGGGTGAATGTCATCTTCCCGCCGCTCGCGATCGACAGCCCGTGCATCTCCATCCGCAAGTTCTCGCGTCAGCGGCTGGGCCTCACGGAGATGACGGAGAACGGCACGATGACCGCGGGCGTCGCGCGACTGCTGGGGATCGCCGCGCGCGCCCGGCTGAACGTGCTGATCTCCGGCGGCACCGGATCCGGCAAGACCATGCTGCTCAACGCGATGAGCTATATGATCGACGCAGGCGAACGGATCATCTCGATCGAGGATGCCGCGGAACTCCAGTTGCGCCAGCGGCACGTGATCCGGCTGGAGACCCGTCCCGCCAACCTGGAAGGCACCGGCCAGATCACGCAACGCGACCTGATGGCCAACGCGCTGCGGATGCGCCCGGATCGCATCATCGTCGGCGAGGTGCGCGGGCCCGAGGCGTTCGACATGCTACAGGCGATGAACACCGGCCATGACGGCTCGATGTGTACGGTCCACGCCAACACCACGCGCGACGCGCTGACCCGCGTCGAGAACATGGTGCAGATGGGCTCGTTCCAACTGCCGGTGCGTGCCATCCGCCAGCAGATCGTCGGCGCGATTGACCTGATCGTGCATGTCGAACGGATGCATGACGGCCAGCGCCGGGTCACCCAGGTCAGCGAGGTGTGCAACCTGGAGGGCGACGTCATCACGATGAACGACATCGTGGCGTTCGAATTCGAGCGCGAGGATCCACAGGGGCGCGTCGTGGGCCACTATCGCGGCTCCCACTCCCGCCCAGCCTTTGTGCCGCGGCTGGAGTTTTATGGCCTCGGCCGAACCTGGGCGACGGCAATCGGCGAGGTCTGAGCATGAGCGTCGGTTGGTTGTTGCCATTGCTGCTGCTGGCCGGGGTGACCACGGCGTCGGTGGTGATGGTGACGATCTCGCGCCGCCGGCAGCAGCTTTTGCGGCGGTTGGAAGCGGTGATCCCCGCTGGACCGGCGGCGGGAATAGCCCCTGAGCAAGCCCGCAGCATTCGTGTGCAGCCGTCGCAAGGCTTGCACCTGAACAGAGCGGCGTTGCTGCTCAGGGT
>JBEKNT010000065.1:0-21305 GCA_049522565.1 Acetobacteraceae bacterium | reverse complement strand
GCGGCGCCGACCATGATGGATAATTCCCCCCGCGCCGCCGCTTCCCGCGTGCGTGCCACCGGTGCGTCGGCGAATCCGATGCCGCGCGCCGTCAGCCGGGCGCCAATCGCGCGCGTCAGCGGCACCGGCGAGGTGCTGGTGTCCACGACGCATTGGCCCGCGGCGAGGCCCGGCTCCAGCGCGGCAATCACCGCCTGCACCGCCTTGCCGTCGGGCAACGACAACAGGATGAGGTCGCAGCGCTGCGCGAGCAGTTCAGGGGAGGCGGCGGTGACGCCGAATTCAGCCAGGTGGGCCAGCGGCTCGCGGCGCAGGTCGTGCGCCAGCACGGTACGGCCGGAGCGGCGGGCAAGATGGCCGCACATCGGCTCCCCCATCACGCCGAGGCCGATGAAGCCGATGGTGGCGATGGGCCGCAAGACGGTCTGCGTGGTGGACATGGCGCGCTGCATCCTCAAGCCGGGAGAGCAAGTGTTCGACAGCCGGGTTGGTGTGTCAAAGGTTGCTTGGGTGTGCGGGGAATCGGCCGGTTCTTCATTTTGCGGACACCGAATTCATCGAGGCCCCGATAGAGTTGCACCAAGAAAATCAACTGCGCCCTGGGTCCGCGCGGAGTAACGACTTGCTTGGCTTGCTTCCGCGTCGGTCCCGAACCTGATTGCTTCGCTCACCCAAACACGGCGATGAGCGCTCGTGCCGATGGCCCGCGAGCGCGGGTCATTGACCTGCATCAATGCCGACCGCGGTTCCGCCGTGCAGTCTGATGAGGCAGTCGACCGGTCAAGGCCTGGTCTTCGCTAAGCCACGTTGTTCATCAATGCTTTGATCCAGCCCACCACCGGGATCCGCGCCGGCGAAAACCGGACGCTCGAATAGCGGCATAATGGCGGTGCTGGTTCAGTGTCCGGGAGGGCTGACATGGCAGAGAAGGCGAGGGTTTCACGCCGTGATTTCTTCCTGAGCGCCACGGTCGCGGGAACGGCGATGGCCGCCGGCAGCCTCGCCGCGCCAAGCCTCGCCGCAGCCCAGCCGGCGCGGCCTCCGGCGAAATGGGCGCGCGAGGCGGACGTGGTGGTGATCGGCGCCGGTGCCATGGGACTTCCGGCGGCCATAATCGCGCGCGAGGCCGGCGCGTCAGTGATCGTGGTCGAGGCGCAGAAGGATATCGGCGGCCACGCGATCACCAGCGCCGGCAACGTGCCCTTGGGCGGCGGCAGCAGCGCGCAGAAAAAGTACGGCATCGAGGACTCGCCCGACCTGTTGTTCCGCGACCTGACAGACTGGTCCGTGGTTGAGCCGAACGGCTTCCCCGATTACCGCTACAATGACCGTGAGATCATCCGCGCCTTCGCCGACAACAGTGCCGCCACCTACGATTTTCTGGTCGCGCATGGGGTGGTGTTCATCGACCGCGCGCCGGACGGGCTGGGCGGCAACTCCGTCGGCAACTCGGTGCCGCGTGAAGTGCATGCCGCCGTGATGGATTGGCCCATGGTGCAGACCGGCAAGCCGGCGGATCCCGCGCTGCGGGCCACCACCTCCTCGGGCAACGGGCTGATGCGTCCGTTGGAGGCCGCGGCGAGGAAGCTCGGTGTGCAGATCCTGCTCGAGCACAAGATGGTCGCACTCTATCGGCAGGCGCCGAATGCGGGCCGTGTCCTCGGTGTCGCCGTGGAAGCCAACGGCACCAGGCGCGAAATTCGCGCGCGCAAGGCGGTGATCATCGCCACCGGAGGTTCGTCCGGCAACGTGAATTTCCGCCGCATGTTCGACCCGCGCCTGACCGAGGAATATTGCGGCATCGGCGGAATGCCGTGGTCGGACCAGGACGCCAGCGGCGAGCTTGCCGCCATGACGATCGGCGCCTCGCTTTGGGGCCTGTACAATCAGACCGGTGAATTCGGCATCAGATTGACCAAGCCCGGCACCATCGGCAACCAGTATGGCTATGCCAGCGTCAAATGGCTGCCCGGCAGCCCGGTCTTCGACCGCGCCCGGGCCTCCGGCCTGACAGTGCTCAACTGGCAGGACGCCATCATGGTGAACCTGCTGGGGAAACGGTTCTACGATGAGACCGGTACAGGGTTCACCTCCAACGACTACAACTCGATCAAGTCGTACACCCCGGGTAGCTATCGCAACGCCAGGGACATCGCCTACAAGGCAAACAATTGGATCAACGCCGCGATGGCCGGGATCGGCGATGGCCATAACGGCGGCGGCCCGATCTGGGCAATCTTCGATGCCGACGCGCTGATCCGCGAAAACTGGGTGCCGACACCGCCCAACGTCGACATCGCCGGCGGGTTCTTCTTCAGCGCCGACAGCCTGCCCGATCTCGCCAGCAAGATCGTGATGAAGTATCAGCGCGTGCCGATGCCACCGGAGAATCTGCAACAGACCGTGGCGCGCTACAATTCATTCGTGGACTCGGGCGCCGACGACGACTTCGGCAAGCCCAGGCCGCTGCACAAGATCGCCACGCCGCCTTTCTATGCCGCCTGGGCGACGCCGGTGATTCACGACACCCGTGCCGGCTTGCGAATCAACGCGCAGTGCCAGGTGATGGACATGAATGGCCATGTCATCCCCGGCCTCTATTGCGGCGGCGAGTCGGCGGGCGGCTTCAGCGAGCACGGTTTGGCTCGCGCCACCTGCCAGGGCTTTATCGCCGGCCGTCACGCGATGTCGGGATAGATGACAGCTACAATATGGGCGGATGTTGATGCGTAGGCTTGGCCTCGCCATGATCCTTGCTATTGCGTCAGCGTGTCTCCCCCTTGTCCTGCACGCGGTGGCTGGGGCTGGAACAAACGGTCATCTAGCGCCGGGGGCGCGAAACCTTCCCGGTTACGCTATCCGGGCCGTGGCCGATCAACCCCAACCCGCCCCCGGCGCCGGCCGTGGCTTTCTGATCGACAAGCACATCGCGGCAGGTCTCACGTGCAGCACCTGCCACACCACCACGCCCGACCAGCCAGTCTCGACGGCCACCTGCCTGCGCTGTCATGGTGGCACCTACAGCAAGCTTGCAGCGATGAGCGCAGCGGACAATCCGAATCCGCATCAGTCGCATCAGGGCGAGGTTCCATGCGGCACCTGCCACCATGTCCATGCGGCATCGGAGAACTTCTGCTCGCAATGCCATTCAGAGTTCGATTTCAAGGTGCCATGACAAGCCGCTTCGAGTGGCCGCTGCTTCGACCGGACAGCCTGCGCCGGTCATGCGGATCATGCGGCTTGGACCTCGCTTGCCACCAAGCCCGGCCCGCACGGATTTCACCGGTCGCGAGAGGCCGATAGCCGGGTCCCCTCCCGAACCTGATTGCTCCGCCCTTCCACTCGACCTAGCGTCTCCCGGAAAGGAGACCTCGCCCTCATGAAGATCACCAAAGTCGAACCGCTACTGCTCGACCGCTTTCTTTATGTCCGCGTCAGCACCGACGCGGGCATCACCGGGTTGGGCGAATCCGGCACCTGGGGCCAACTCGAAGCCTCCGCCGCGTCGATCGCCAAATACGGCGAGTATCTGGTCGGTAAGGACCCTTTCCCTATCGAGCACCATTGGAACGTCATGCTGCGCGCCAACCACTTCACCGGTGGCGCGATCACCGGCGCGGTGTCGGCGCTCGACATCGCGCTGTGGGACATCAAGGGGAAAGCCTTCAACGTGCCGGTCTATGAATTGCTCGGCGGCCGCATGCGGCACAAGGCGCGGCTGTACGGCCACGTGAAGGGCCGCACCATCGATACGCTGCTGGCGGAGGCCGTGCGGCTGAAGGAGGCGGGCTTCACCGCGCTCGGCCACCTCAATCCGTTGCTCGACGAGGGCGAATCCACGCCCTACTACAAATCCCACGCCGCCAAGATCGAGGAAGCCATCGACAACGTCCGGCGCCTGCGCGAGGCGGTGGGGCCGAAGGTCGATCTCTGCATCGAGATCCATCGCCGCCTGACACCGCCGGAAGCCATTGCGCTCGGCCGCGGCATCGAGAAATACACGCCGATGTTCTTCGAGGACCCGCTGCGTCCGAACAGCTTCGATGCGATGGCGGAGGTGGCGCGCCACATCGACATCCCGATCGCCACGGGCGAGCGCTTCACCAGCCTGTATCAGTTCCAGACTCTGCTGACGCGCAACGCGGTGCAGTACTTGCGGCCCGATGTCTGCCTGTGCGGCGGCATCACCGGCGCGAAGAAGATCGCCGCCATCGCCGAGGCGCACGACGCCTGGATCGTGCCGCACAATCCGCTGTCGCCGGTGTCCACCGCGGCCTGCCTGCAAATCGCCGCCTGCATCCCGAACTTCGCCATCCAGGAATATCCGTCACGCACGCCGGAGCTGGACGGCAGCGAGGAATTGCTCGGCGCCGGCCTGGCCACCGGTCTGGCGGAACAGGAGGGCGGGTTCATTGCGATTCCGGGCGCGCCGGGGATCGGGGTGGAACTGGTGGCGGATGCGGAACGGAAGTTCCCCTACCGCCCGCGCCCGATCCGCATGCGGCCGCACGAGGACGGCTCGGTGGTGGACATGTGAACGAGGGCCACGCCGCGCCCGCCGCGGGTGGCAGCCGACCCGCCCTGAATGAACCTGCGGCGCTCACCGGGGAGGGGGAGTTTGTTTCTTGCTGCGTCGCTGCGCCTCTCAACAATGATGGGTGATGGCCGGTGTTTCCACTCAGGCTGAAAATGCTCTAATCTCCTCGATACCGGCTGTGACAGATCTCTTGTGCCGGCGAAAACGCAGACCGGCGCTGCGGCACTGATCCATTCGGTCCGGCCGTGCCGCAGGCGCCAGGCCGGTTCATTCTCGCGGTTGTAGAAAGGTCTCTGCCATGCGTCGCCGCTTCCTCATCCTCGCTGCCCTGCTGGCCGGTAGCACGCTCGTGGCGCCTGCCCGGGCGGCAGACGTTACGCCCTACGATCAGGGCGCCTTCGCCGCTGCCGAAGCGGCGGGCAAGCCGATCCTCGTGGCGATCCATGCCAGTTGGTGTCCGGTCTGCGCCAAGCAGAGACCGATCCTGAGCCAACTGGAACAGCAACCGGCATTCAAGGACCTTGTGGTCTTCATGGTGGATTTCGACAGCCAGAAGAACGTGGTCGCGGCGATGGGTGCCAGGAAGCAAAGCACGCTCATCGTGTTCCACGGCAACGTCGAGAAAGGGCGCTCCGTGGGCGACACCAATGCCGCCACGATCCAGGAGCTGCTGGCGAAGTCGATGGCCTGACCGCGAGGCGATGGGACTCGGTAGTGCTGCCCTGGGCTTTCTGGCCGGCATTCTTTCCACGCTGTCGCCCTGCGTGCTACCACTGCTGCCGCTCGTGCTAGGTGCCGCGGTGGCAGCGCATCGGTTCGGCGCGGTGATGCTGGCGGCCGGTTTGGTCGTTTCCTTCGTCGCCATCAGCCTGTTCGTTGCCACCATTGGCTTTTCGATCGGCCTGGACGAAGAGCTGTTGCGGCGCCTGTCAGCCATTCTGCTGGCTGTGTTCGGCTTGCTGCTGCTCAGTGAAACGCTGCAGCGTCGCCTGTCCGTCGCGACGGCGTCCGTCGGCAATGCGGGCAACCGCCTGATGGCGAGGCTTTCGCCAACCGGTCTCGCCGGACAGTTCGCGTTGGGTTTGATCCTTGGCGTGGCGTGGAGCCCGTGTGTCGGTCCGACGCTCGGTGCGGCCTCGATGCTGGCGGCAAACGGACAGGACCTTGGGCAGGTAGCGTTGGTGCTGGGCGCCTTCGCATGCGGCGCCGCGGTGCCCTTGCTGGTGGTCGGCTCCATCTCGCGCAAGGCTCTTGCGCACTGGCGTGGATCGATCCAGCAGGTGGGCAAGACCGGTCGATGCCTGCTGGGTGGCGCAATGGTGACGCTGGCGGTGCTGATCCTGTCGGGTCAGGAGCGGGCACTCGAGACGCAGCTGGTCAATGCGTCCCCGGACTGGCTCATCAATGCGACCACGCGGTTCTGATCGGCGACCGCTGTCTAGAAGCTGGATGCCGGCACTGGTTCCATCGCCAATTCCGCTGCCTCCCAGGCTCGCCGGCCGCCGCGATACCAGCGGACATTGCTGTAGCCTGACGCTACCGCACGGAGCGCGGCGTTATGCGACAGCCAGCAGGTTCGCGAGAGACAGAAGAATACCACCGGCCTTGTCTTGTCCCCACCGGTGAGTTCCGCCAGCCGCGCCGCCAGACGCTGTTGCACAGCGTCGTTGAACGACGTGCCGAGACCGGCCCCGCGCAGCCACACGGCACCCGGCAGACTCACAGTCTGGTTGCCGCCCAGCACGTCGATCAGAACCGTCGACTTCTGCGACACCAGCATGTCACGCAGTTGCGGTGTGGTGATCACGGACGCCCCGGCGATCTGCGTCGGCGTCGGCGCATCGTAGTTGCCAGTACGTATCGTATTGGTCGGCGGAATACCGAAGTCCTGGGTTTCATTGTCATAGGCCGGTGCCGTCAACACGACTTGCTGCCAGGGCTGTGCCGCCCAACTCGCCGTCGAGACGAGCAGGGCGATGAGCAACGACCAATATCTGACTGACATGTCCCCTTCCCCTTTCGACCATGCCCGGTGAGGAACGCATTTTTTGGGCAATGGTAGATCGTTGCGAAATGCAGGACCAGTCAAATTGGCACCCCGGCAGCGGAATCGCATTGGGCCGGACGCGCCGGTCGCCACCTCGCATCGCTCGGGAACTAGCAGGCGGTGACTGAGGCGACTGTAGCGGCGCAAGCTCCTGCCACGAAGCACTCCGAGCACCACGGATAGGGTCACGACGAAGGTTTGTGTTCGGCTTCGTGTACAAGCCCGCCATGATGCAACAGACAATCTGCTTGGCGGCCCTCCGTGGCTCTCGGACCTGTCCGAGGTAAAAGCTTGCGTGCAGTCTTGCCAGGCTCAAAGCGAGCCGTAACCCCGGTCCGCCGACCGCATCAGGCCCGGGCTGTGCGCAATCCCGCCAGCCCCCGCAACGCCGTGCCGTCCGCCGCGAAGTTCCCGGGATCCAACCATGCGGCCAGCGCGTCGCGGCAGCGCGGCCATTCGTCGGCGATGATGCTGTACCAGTCCGAATCGCGCTGCCGACCCTTGATCACCATGTGCATCCGGTGGCGGCCCTCATACGAGAACCCCAGCCGCTCCGCCGCCCGCTTCGACGGAGCGTTCAGTGCGTTGCACTTCCACACCAGCCGCCGATAGCCCAACTCATCCGCCGCAAGCCGCAACAGCAGAAACATTGCCTCGGTCGCCGCGCGGGTGCGCTGCATGCGGGGGGCGAACCAGATGCTGCCCAGCTCGATCGAGGCGTGCTTCGGCTGGATGTCCAGCAACGACAACCAGCCGGACACCGTCCCGGTGGCGATCGGCCGCACCGCCCACACCATCCGGTCCTGCTCCACCGCGAAATCGGCGACGTAGCGCGCCATGGCGGCGGCCGAAGCGAACGGTCCACACCCCAGATAGGCCCAACTGTCATCGGCCCCCTGCGCGGCGTCCCACAACTCCGCGGCGTGGCGCCGGTGCAGCGGCTCCAGCACGGCGTACTGGCCGCGCAACGGCACCCGCGCCGGCAATGGACGCGGCGTGGCATCGACTTCAGGTCCGACCGGTGGCGGCATGGCTCACTCTCCCGCTGCGTGCCGACGTCCCTTAGCGGCCGTCGGGGCCGATGGCTTGGACCGCTCGGCCCAGCCGGCCACTGTCCATTGCCCGCCCATTGGAATACCGTGATGCCAACGGCGTCTGCCCTAGCGGGGCGCGCCGGAAATCGGGCCATGCGCCTAACGGGAGGTCTTCATGCTGCGTTCTACCCTGCTCGCCGCGGTTTTCGCCGCCGGCTTCGTCACCGCGGCCTCGGCCGCCACGCTCCAGTTCCACGCCACAATGAACGGCGCGTCCGAAGTACCGCCGAACAAGAGTGCCGGCACCGGCGAGGCGTTGGCCACGCTCGACACGACCAGCAAGGTGCTGACGTACACCGTTACGTTCGAGAACCTCAGCGGGCCGGCGACGGCGGCGCATTTCCACGGCCCGGCCGTGGCAGGCGCGAACGCCGGCGTGGCGGTGGCGATCGGCGGTAAGGGCCCGACCAGCCCGGTGCATGGCACGGCGACGCTGACCGACGCGCAGATCCAGGATTTGGAAGCCGGCAAGTGGTACGTGAACGTGCACACCGCAGCCAACCCGGGCGGCGAGATCCGCGGCCAGGTAGCGGCGGTGAAGTAGCGGCCTGCCGGGCGGGCCAGCTTGCCAAATCGTCATGTAAATCACCGTTGCGTGACGCTCTCATTGGACTAGCGTGACGGACGGCGCGTTTTCCCGTGCAAGACGCGCCTGGTCCGGGTGCTTTCGCTACGAAATGGGAGATAAAACATGCTGCGTTCCGCCCTGTTGGGGTGTGCCCTCACTCTCGGCGTCGTCTCGGCCGCTCCAGCCGCCACGCTGTATTTCGAGGCCACGCTGAAAGGATCGTCGGAGGTGCCCGCCACCACGTCCGACGGCACCGGCAAAGCCATGGCGACGCTGGACACCGCCAGCAAGTCGTTCAGCTACCGGGTAACGTTCGACAAGCTGAGCGGCCCGGCGACGGCGGCGCATTTCCATGGCCCGGCGGCACCTGGCAAGAACGCCGGTGTGGTGGTGCCGATCGACGGCAAGAATCCGACCAGCCCGGCGTTCGGCAGTGCCACCTTGACCGACCCCCAGATCAAGGACCTGGAAGCCGGCAAGTGGTACGTGAATGTGCACACCGCGGCGAATCCCGGCGGCGAGATCCGCGGCCAGGTGATGCCGCAGAAGGTGGCCGCCCATGCAATGCCCATGAAGGGTGGCAGCATGCCGATGAAGGGTGGCAGCATGCCCATGCAAGGCGGCAACACGCCGGCGCAGGGCGGCACGATGCCGATGAAGGGTGGTAGTATGCCCATGCAAGGCGGCAGCACGCCGGCGCAGGGCGCCGGTACACCGGCGCCGAGCAGTGGCGCGCCCGCACCTGCGGCGGGTACGCCGGGGCAGAAATAGTTCATCGGGAGCAAGGCGGGGCCCGACCAGGCCTCGCCCCCTGTTCCTTCCATATGCGGGTTTCTGCGGGAGCGGCGACCCGGACGACCTCCACGGGACTAGATCCGAGGTGGAGCGCCGGTTTTCGCAGGGCTCTCGCGCGGCGCCGGGATGACCGACGTAACGTCGGCAACGCCTGACACCAGCACCGTCAATTTCAGGTCCGGCCGCCCCGCCAGGTCGAACGTCACCTGCGAAAATCGCAGCAGGCCATCAAGCGGGTGATGGAATGTCCGCTCGCCGCCTTCCCGCTCCAGGACACCGTACAGGTTCCAGAATTGTGCGAAATCCGGGCTTTGGCGGCGCAGGCTCTCGATCAGGCTGCGCAACGCCGGATCGGTTACGCGCGCGCTGCAGCTCGCACGAAACTCCGCCACGACCCGACGGGCGCGCATGTCCCAGTCGCGGATCAGCGAACGCGCGGCCGGCTCGAGAAACACGAAGCGCAGCAGGTTCCGCTCGCCCGGCTGGTCGAGCCAGCCGGCGAACAAGTGTTCGGCGCTCGCGTTCCAGCATCGCGCGGTCCAACTGCGGTCCAGCACATAGGCCGGTGCACGGATCGCCTCGACGCAGGCCAGCACGGCGGAAGGAACATCATCGGCCGCGGTGCCGCCCTGCTCCGGATCGCGCTTGCCGGCCAGTTCGAACATGTAGGCACGCTCGGCCCGGCCCATCCGCAGCGTCGCCGCCATGCGGGCCAGCGCCATCGGCGATACCGAGACATCGCGCCCCTGCTCGATCCAGGTGTACCAGGTCGTGCTCAGGCCGCAGAGCTGCGCGACCTCCTCCCGTCGCAGCCCCGGCGTCCGCCGCCGCGTGCGTGCCCCCAGGGCGATCGCCGCGGGGTCGAGCCGCTCCCGCTGGGCGCGAACGAAATCGCCCAGTTCGCGCCGCTGCGCCGGAGATTGCGTTTCGATCATGGTGGAACTTATACCAGTATAACTGGGCCTCTTAAACCGGTGTTATCCGAGCGGATAGAAAGTTTTCCGACGGCCCGAGGAGCCGTCGGCAACCGGAACGGAGACACCCTATGCAGCGCAAACCGCACGAGGCCCTGGTCGGTGACCAGTTCGGATCGCGCGCCGGCGCCTACCTCACCAGTGCCGTGCATGCGCAGGGCGCCGACCTGGAAGCACTCGCCGCATTGGTACACGGCCAGCCGGAGGCGCATGTGCTCGACCTGGGCTGCGGTGCGGGTCACGTGAGTTTCGCGGTTTCTCCCCACGTGCGTTCGGTCGTCGCCTGCGACCTGTCGGCGGAAATGCTGGACGTGGTCGGGCGCGCCGCCGCCGCGCGCGGCTTCGACAATTTGCTGACGAAACAGGGGGTTGCCGAACGTCTGCCGTTTGCCGACGGGGCGTTCGACGGCGTCCTGAGCCGCTACAGCGCGCATCACTGGCGCGATTTCGACGCCGGGCTGCGCGAGGCGGCACGCGTGCTCCGGCCGGGCGGCATGGTCGGGATTGTCGATAGCGTCTCGGTCGGGTCGGCCCTGCTGGATACCTGGTTGCAGGCCGTCGAACTGCTGCGCGATCCGTCCCACGTCCGCAGTCGCTCTCGGTCGGAATGGGACGACGCGATGGTCCGCGCCGGTCTGCTGCCCGGCGTCGTCCGCCCGTTCCGCATTCGCCTGGACTTCGCCGTGTGGATCGAGCGCATGCGCACGCCCCCGGTCCGGGCCGATGCCATCCGGTCGCTCCAGGCCCTGGCGTCGGACAGCGTCACCCGGCATTTCGCGATCGAGGCCGATGGCAGCTTCTGCATCGACGTTGCGCTATTCGAAGCGGTGAAACCGATGGGGTAAGCGCCGGCGCGCCCGGCGGGTGCTGATCCATGCCGGCAAGGCCGGCCGGGCGCTGCATGCCGGTGTGCGTCGCGTGCCGCGAAGCGCGCTGAAGCGTCCCGTTTCCAGTCTCGTTGACGATGCGGCTAGCTCGCTGACGATGCGGCTAATAGCGTCGAAAGCGGCCGAGCCAATGCTTCGCCTTCGGCTGCAAGCTCTGCGCATGCTGCCGGGCCGCGCTACCGCGGTCCGGGCCGCGCATGACCAGCAGGAAGCGCATGACGCCGCCGACCAGGAAACCGAGATAGATCCCCTCGAGGCCGAAGTTGATCATCGAGCCCTGCTTCCAGGTGTCGGGCACATAGACGCCCCACCACAGCAGGACGCCGAAGATCGCTACCTCGTTCATCGCCCAAACGGCAGCCATCGAGTCGCGCGGGCCACGCGATCCCCCCGCACCACGGAACAGGAACCAGAGTCCGAGGACCACCAGCAGCACCCAGCACAGCGCGGGAACCCAGACCGAGGGGAGCGAACGCATGAAGGGCGCGTCCACGGCGAGCACCACCATGTCCCAGTAGCCGCGACCGATCACTTGCCGGGCCTCGATCATCAGATAAGCGGCAACGGTCAGCATCGCCGCGCCGCCGCCGGCGCGCTCGAGACTTTGCTTGCGCCACCCCGACGGGCGTACGCGTCGCTGTACCATGGTGGCCCAGGCGGGACGCAGAACGGACAGCACGGCCAAGCCCAGGACAACGAATGTCCAGGCATCCCAGGTCATGGACTGGCGGCTCTCGGCAACCCGCGCACCCTCACTTATGCCTCCGGCGTTTGGGCTGCAGGCCGGGACTCCGACGGCCCGCTGCCGTAATGACGCCGCACCGCGGGAGGTGCGTCAAGCCTGGAATGTCGTCGGGTATCGGTCGGTTACAATATCGCCTGCCGAGCCGGGGCCGGCGTTCGGTTGGCATTGGCTGAACGGCTGCACAGACTGCCCCAACCGTCATGGCCGCGCTCGACCCCATAGGCGTCAGGATAAGCCCAAGGTGAGAGGAGCGTGTTGCCCACACCGTCATGGTAGGCCCCCGGGTCAAGCACCCGCCATCCACGACTTTGCTGAGCGCGGCAAGCAAAGTTACCGATGCCGACCGGAGCCTGCCGCCGGGCGCTTGATCCGGTGGTCGGCATGACAATGTCGGCGCCCTCCGTGTGTCATCTTTCGGGCGGCCGATCCTACTCCGCAGCCGCCCCGCGCGCCTGCAACCGCCGCAGCGCACGGTCGATCCATTGCGCCGTCAGCTTCTCCTGCGTGCCGTTCTGCCCCAGCCGCTCGTGCAGGGCGGAGAAATCCACGCGATCCAGCGCCTGGTCCTGGTTGAAGCACGAGAACACCACTGTCCGCGCTCCTGTCACCGGATCGATCTGCGGCTGCAAGCACTGCGCGCAGACCTCCTTCATCATGCATTGCATCGGCGAGTTGATCGAGCCGATCGCCGTGTGCCCTTGCCGCAGATACGGTGCCAGCACGCCGTGCCGTGCCACGCCGACCGCCTGCATCATCCGGTCGGAGCCGATGACGATCATATGTTCCACGTCGCGCAGCGGGATCGCCTGCGCGCCCAACTGGCCCGAGCCGTATGCCGCCATGCCCTGCACGATGTTGCCGGAGACGCTGCGATCCTGCGGCCGGTCCGGGTTGGGCAGGAAGCCGGGATACTCATCGCAGCACCAGACGATGACGTCGGCGGCGCGCTCGATGTCTTCCACCTTGTAGCGGTCCCGCACCGCCTTGTAGCCGGCGAAATACAACACGCGCGATCCCGCCGCGCGCAGCGCCGCTCCGATCGAGAACAGCACCGCATTGCCCAGTCCGCCGCCAAGCAGCGCCACGGTCTGGCCGGCAGGAATTTCGGTCGGTGTGCCGGTGGGGCCCATCAGCACCACCGGCTCGCCCGGCTTCAGCAGCGCGCAAAGGTCGGAACTGCCGCCCATCTCCAGCACGATCACCGACACCAGGCCGCGTTCCGGATCGGTCCAGGCGCCGGTCATCGCCAGGCCTTCCATGGTCAGCACGGTAGCGACGGTGCCGCCATCCGGACCTGGCTCGGCGATGCGCGCGGCGTGCATTTCGTAGTTTTGCAATCGGTAGAACTGGCCGGGGTGGAAGGCGCGTGCGGCGGCCGGGGCGCGCAGCACCACCTCGACGATGGTGGGTGTCAGGCGCCGCACCGTGTGTACCGTCGCACGCAGTTCATCGCGGCAACGCGCGATCAGGGCGGCGCCGCTGACCGCCGAACCCGGCTGCGCCGCCAGCGCACGCGACACGACGGGATAGCCGCGTTTCGCCCCGCCCATCGCCTTCACCACGTTGCCGAAGAAGCTCGGGTGCAGGTCGCCGAAGAAGCTGACGAAGCGGCCGTTGTCGGCGCGGTGCATCAGCACCTGGGTGATGTCCGGCTTGGCCAAGCCGCGCACCGGTGACACCGGCGCGCCGGTCTCGTCCACCGCCTGGAAATACCTGCCGTCGAGCAGGAAACGGCCGTCCTCGCGGGCCAGCACGGTGTTCGGCTGGGTACCGGCGGCGACCAGCACGGCGCGTGCGGGCAACGTCACTGCGGAGCCGTCGGCGCGGGTGAAGCGCATGGCGGCGGCGTGGCCGTGTTCGTCCACGTCCACCGCTTGCGGCGTCAGGCCCTCGGCGAAGCGCACCGCTTCCTCCATCGCCTTGGCCACTTCCTCGTGGTTCAGCGTGTAGGACGGCGTGTCGATCAGGCGGCGGCGATAGGCGATGGTGGCGCCGCCCCATTGATCGAGCAATTGCGCCAGGCGCAGGGCGCGGCCTTCGCGCGCGGCGGCGTCCCGTTCGGCGTGGATGGCGGCGGCGTGCGCCAGGAACTCGTCCGCGATGGTTTTTTCTTCCGGGTTCCAACGCTGCCGGACCGCGGCTTCCCCACGTTCGGCGACCAGCGTGCGATAGCGCAGCGCAAATTTTTCGACCTGGCGCACGTAGTACGCGAGGCTTTCGGTGGCGGTGTCGATCGCCGTCAGCCCGCCACCGATCACCACCACCGGCAGGCGAACCTGGAGATTGGCAATCGAGGAAAACTTCGCCGCACCGGTCAGTTGCAGCGCCATCAGGAAATCCGAGGCCGCGCGCACGCCGCGCGCCAGGCCGTTGGGAATGTCCAGCACCGTCGGCTTGCCGGCGCCGAGGCACAGGGCGATGTGGTCGAACCCCATCGTCCAGGCGTCGTCCATCGACAGCGTTGCGCCGCCGCCGAACCGCACGCCGCCGAAATGCGCGAACTGCGCGCGGCGTTCCAGCAGCAGCCGCACGAGCTTCAGGTAGTTCTTGTTCCAGCGGACGGTGATGCCGTACTCGGCGACGCCGCCGAAACCAGCCATCACCCGGTCGTCGAGATTCTCGAACAGCACCTCGGCGTCGCGCACCGGCGCATTCGGGTCGATGCCCAGCGGCTCGATGCGCAACCCGTCGATCGCCACCACCGCGTGGCCGTCGTTCATCAGGTGGTGCGCCAGGGTGAAGCCGGCCGGCCCGAGGCCGACGATCAGCACTTTCCGGCCGCTGTCCGGCCGCGGCAGCGGGCGGCGCAGGTCCAGCGGATTCCAGCGCGTCAGCAGCGCGTAGATTTCGAAGCCCCACGGAAGCGACAGCACATCCTTCAGGATGCTCGTCTCGGCCTGTGGAATATCGACCGGGTCCTGCTTCTGGTAGATGCAGGCCTTCATGCAATCGTTGCAGATGCGGTGGCCGGTCGCCGCCATCATCGGATTGTCGATGGCGATGGTGGCGAACGCGCCCAGCACGCTGCCCTGCGCGCGCAGCGTGTGCATCTCGCTGATCTTCTCGTCGAGCGGGCAGCCGGCGAGCGTCACCCCGAACGGCGATTTCTGGAATTCTCCGCTTTTGCGATCCTTCAGGCCGGTCTTACAGGAATCCTTGCCCTGCGTGTGGCACCAGATGCAGTAGTTGACCTGGTCCAGCGCCTGCTGGCGGTTCATCCCGTTATCCGTCAGCGCGAAGCCGTCGCGGTGCCGCCAGTCATGTTCCGGCAGGCGCAGCATGGTGACGCCGTGGCGTTCGATGGTCTCGACCGGCACGAGATGATTGTAGTCGAGCCGGTGCGGCACGCCGAACAACGTGCCGCCGCGATGCGCGGCGCGCCCCGCTTCGGTCAGCGTTGCCCAGGACGCGTAGCGCAACGCGGCATCGAGACCGGCAGCGACCGATGCATCCGCAGCGACGCTTCGGCCTGACGCTGCATCCGCAGGGATGCTGCCGGCACTCTGCGCCGCTGCCTTCTCCCAGGCGGCAACATGCCGGGCGAACGCCGGTTCCGTCAGGGGCTCGCCCATCCGGGCTTCCAGCGCCTCGCGCAGGGCGGCGCCATCGAAGCCGGACGGATCGGGATACTTCTTCACCGCCTGCCGCTGCACGAACAGCCGCTTGCAGGCGTGGATCGGGTCGAGCGCCGCGGTCTCGCGTGCCAGCGCCAGGGTCTCCGCCTCGATGGCGAACAGCGTGGCGACGAAGCTGTCGAGATGCGGGCCGAGCGCCACGACCAGTTCGCTCTCGTCCTTCGCCGCCAGCGCGTCGGGCGTGGCGCGCGCCGTCAGCAGGCGGGCGTGCAGGCCGGCATCCTCGGCGGCGAGCCGACCGAGGAACGCCCGGTCGAGCCGGATCAGCCCGTCCCGGTCCGCGAGGTCGGCAAAGCTGAAGCCGTAGCCGAGCGGCGGCGCGGCGTTCGTCATCGCGTCCAGGCGGGCGGCGTCCAAGCGGGGGGCGTCCAAGCGGGGGGCGTCCAATCGGGGGGCATCCAAGTCGGGTCTCCGTCGGGCTCAGGCCAGCTTGCGCAGCAGCGTCAGAAGCTGGGTTTGCTCTGGCGCATTCAGCGGGGCAAGCGCCGCGTCATGCGCCCGCCGCGCGCATGCCACCGTGCGGGCGATCAGGGCAATCCCCTCCTCGGTCGGCGCCAGCACGGCGGTGCGGCGGTCCATCGGGTCGTGGGCGCGGCACAACAGGCCACGGGACGTGAGGCGGCGGACGACGCCCTGGATGGTGGCCGGGTCCATGGCGGTGAGCCGGCCGAGCAGGTTCTGCGTGACCCGTCCGAGTTGGACGGCCTTGAACAGGGCGGCGAACTGGGTCGGGGTCAGGCCATGCCGGCCGGCGATCTCCAGGAACAGCGAGACGTGCCGCTGGTGCGCCCGGCGGAGCAGAAATCCGATATGGTCCTCGACCAGGAATCCGCCGCACGGGGGATCCTGGCCATCGGCTGATGGCACGGCGTTCTCCCCAGCACGCGCGGTCGTAGGCTTACGAATGAACGCGGTTGCGGTCAAGATGGGCCGGGCAGGCCCTGACCAGCGGCGCGACCTGGCGCATCCGCGTCACGCGGCAACCGTCATTGCGGTGCCAGCGCACCACTCTTCACCATGCCGGACCTCTCCGCTATGCAGCCGATCGAGAGGTGTGCCATGAGCAAGCTTGACCAAGCGCTGCGCGACCTGGTGATCGGCAACCGCATCCTCGCTCATCAGAACGTCGTCGATGGCTATGGCCATATCAGCATCCGCCATCCGTCGAACCCCGAGCATTTCCTGCTGTCGCGCTCGCGCAGTCCCGAACTGGTGGTCGAGGCCGACATCATGGAGTTCACGCTCGACGGCAAGGTGGTGGGCGACGATCGCCGCCCGCCCTATCTCGAACGCTTCATCCATGGCGGGATCTATGAGGCGAGGCCCGACGTGCATGCGGTGGTGCACAGCCATGCCGAGGACACGCTGGCGTTCGGCATCACCGACGTACCGCTGACGCCCGTCATTCATGTCGCGCGTTCGATCGGGGCGCACGTGCCGGTCTGGGACATTGCCGAAAAGTTCGGCGACGACACCAATCTGCTCGTCACCAATGTCGCGCAAGGGCGCGATCTGGCCAGGCGCATCGGCCAAGGCTCGGTCGCGCTGATGCGGGGCCACGGCTTTGCGGCGGCGTGCGGCTCGATCCTGGAGGTGGTGCGGCTGTCGGTCTATCTGCCGGTGAATGCGCGCGTCCTGACCACGGCGATGCGCTTCGGTTCGTTCAAGCCGCTGGCGCCGGGCGAGCTCGCCGGTCCGGGCGCATTCGAGCCCGGATCTGCGGCATCCTGGCGCGCCTGGGAGTATTGGGCACGCCGCGCCGGCGTCGGAGAGCGGCTCGGCGAGATGCCGTGAGACGGGCCATCGGATGCCAAGCTAGCCGGCATCCACGACTCGCCTTCGTGGTCACCGGTGATAACCCCTGCGCAACCCGGCGTGGATTGTCAGTCCTTGTGATGAGCGGCGCGTCTGGCCCGGCACGATTCGCCCAACCGCGCTCTGCCTGGTCAAACCAGCCCGAGGAACACCGCGAGTGCCCGGTTGACGGCGACCATCGTAGCGTCATCGGCCCGGCCGATGACTTCGCCGATCCGTTCCCGGCGCGGCGTCTGCGGCTTGTCGATCTGGATTTGTGACGGTCTCTCCACACCGCACTCGGCACCGACATCGATGCGCAGCAGCGGCGCTTCGACCAGGTGGCTGGTAATCGGCAATACCGTCAGCGACGGGTGCTCCGCGAACCGGTCAAACTGCACCACCAGAGCAGGTCGCGGCTTGCCATAATCGCCCGGCAGGGCGACGGCCACCACATCACCCCGCGTCATGTGAGATCGCCTCCCAGGAGGCGGCTTCCCAGGCTGCGTCCTCGGCCCGGCTGGCGTCGGTCTCGCTTTCGCGGATCAGGCGGGATTGCCGCCGGCATTCCTCGGCGAAGCCGGGCGCCCTTGTGTCTGGCACCCAGATCTGGACCGGCCGCAGCCCGGCCGCTCGCAACTTGGAGCGGCGGCGTTCGACCCGTTCGGCGCGCGACAAGGCCATGCTTACCTCCTCGGCTACATGTAGCGTTTCACCGAGCAGAATGCATCCCTGGCCAGAACGCCGGCATAGCGAATTATCCATTGAAATAGAGTACTCTGTTATATAGAGTTTGGCTCACCGCGACAGGGAGTGGCCGCCATGTCCGTCACCCAGCAAGACGCCGCCAATGCCTTGCGGCTCGCCGATGAAGCGGACCGGCACAGCCGCATGTTGCGCAGTTACCAAAGCGCCGCGCCGCACCTCATCGTCTGGGGCTGCGTCTATGCCGCCATGTACACCTTCAGTTATTTCCGTCCGCATCAGGCCGGCATCGCCTGGCTGGTCATTGTTCCGCTCGTCCTGATCGGCGACGTAGTGATTGCCCGACGTGACCGGGGCGATCGCATCGATTGGACCGTGGTGCCTATCCTCATCGCCACGTTCCTGGTCTTCATCACCGCAACCGCGGTGATCATGCGGCCGCACGACCCGAGGCAGATGGCCGCCTTCGTGCCGCTGGTCGTCGCCTGCGTCTATATAGCATTGGGCACGGGTGTCGGGCGCCGCATCACGTTCGCCGGCGTCGCGCTGGGTGGGCTGACGTTGTTCGGCTACTTCGCGCTGCACCCCTGGTTCATGTTGTGGATGGCAGCGGTCGGCGGCGGCACTCTGGTGCTCAGCGGCCTGTGGCTGCGTCGGGCGTAATCATGGACACGCCCGACGAAATCATCCACCAGTCGCTTCGGCTGCGCATCATGGCCACGCTGAACGCGCTGCCGCGCGGCGAGCCAATCGAATTCACCCGGCTGCGCGCGGTGTTGGCCGCCACCGACGGCAATCTCGGCGCCCACCTGACCACGCTGGAAAACGCCGGATACGTGACGGTGGAAAAAACCTTCGTGGCCAGAAAGCCGCGCACGCGCATCGCCATAACCCCACGCGGCCGCACCGCCTTTGCCCGGCACGTGACCTATCTGCGCGGTCTGCTCGACGATCCACCCACGGCCAAAGCGGCCGAATAACCGGAGGATCAAAGGGATGAATCTGAATCTGTCGTTGCTTGGCTGGGTGCACACGCTGGCCTGCCTGGTGGCACTGGCACTGGGGACCACGAACCTCGTGCAGCGGAAAGGCACGAGATTGCACCGCCGGATCGGCCACTGGTACCTGGCGACCATTCTGCTGGTCTGCGTCACCAGCCTGGGCATCTACCGCCTGCATCGGTTCTTTTTCCCGCACTGGCTGGCAATCGCCACGATCGTCCTCGTTGCCCTGGCCTATGGATTCGCCCACTTCCAACGGCCGCGGCGGTTTTGGTTGCGCGGCCATATCATCAGCATCGTGCTGAGCGTCTACATGCTGATCGGCGGCGGCGTGAACGAGGTGTTTCTCCGCGTCGACGTACTGCGCCGCCTGGCCGGCGGCTTCCCCTCACCGGTGATCGGCGGGACGCATTACGTGGTGACGGCGCTCACGCTGCTTGTGCTGATCTGGTTCAACGTGAAGTACAGCGGCAACCGGCGGCGTCGCGTGGCGGCGCATGGTCATCCGGCCGAGGATGGCGCATAGCTGGCGGGTGTGTCGCCAGGCGCCCAGCGCTGCCGCCTTACCCCAATATCGCGCCGATCTCCGCCGCCGACAGCCCGAACGCCGCCAGCGTCTCGCGCGCATCGACCGAGCCCGGCGGCCGCGGCGGCGGTGCCTTGGTGCGCAAGAACCGTGGCGCCGGCGCCGGCTGCGACACCCCGCCGACCTCGATGAACGCGCCCCGCGCGCGGTTGTGCGGGTGCGACGACGCCTCGTCCATCGACAGCACCGGTGCGAAGCAGGCGTCGGTCCCCTCCAGCAGCGCACACCACTCGGCGCGGGTGCGGGTGCGGAAACGCTCGGCCAGCATCGCCTTCACCTTCGGCCAGCCAGTGCGGTCACGCTGCGGCGGCAGCGTCGCCGGATCGATCTCCAGCAGCCGCAGCAGCTCGGCGTGGAAGCGCCCCTCGATCGACGCCACCGAGACGTATTCGCCGTCGGCGCATTGATAAACCTCGTAATAATAGGCGCCGCTGTCGAGCTGGTTCTCCCCCCGCGGCGCGCTCAGCCGCCCGCCGGCCTTCATCGCGTAGATCGGCGTCATCAGCGAGAACGCGCCATCGACCATAGCCGCGTCCACCACCTGCCCCTGCCCTGTCGCCCGGGCACAGACGATCGCCGCGAGCAATCCGGTGACCAGGTAAAGCGCGCCGCCGCCATAGTCGCCCACCAGGTTCAGCGGCGGCGTCGGCGGTTGGCCGGCGCGGCCGATCGCATGCAACGCACCCGTCAGCGCGATGTAGTTCAGGTCGTGGCCGGCGGCTTGTGCCAGCGGCCCGTCCTGGCCCCACCCGGTAACGCGGCCATAAGCCAGCCGCGGGTTGCGTCCGAGGCACACGTCAGGCCCCAGCCCCAGCCGCTCCATCACGCCGGGCCGGAAGCCTTCGATCAGCGCGTCGGCTCCGTCGATCAACCGCAGCGCGGCGGTAACCGCGTCCGGCCGCTTCAGGTCGAGCTTGATGATCGCCCGGTTGCGCCTGGTGAATTCGATGTTCTGCGGCAGCGGCACGCCGAGATCGGCCGGCGCCGTGCGGTCGATCAGCAGCACGGTGGCGCCCATGTCGGCCAGCAGCATGGCGGCCAGCGGCGCCGGGCCGATGCCGGCGAACTCGACGATCTTCACGTCTGCAAGGGGTCCCATGCGGGCAGCGTAGCGGCTTCTAAACCTCGTGTTAAGGGTGGCATGGCAGGGTGGCATGGCAGGCTGCGGCATGCTCGCCACCCTGGAACGAGACCGCGCCGCGCATCAGGCCACGAGGCCAAGTGGGGAAATCCGTTATGATAGCCGGAATCCTGCATCTGATCTTAACCCTGGCTGGCTCAAATCGTTTTCCTGCCCACAACGCCAGAAACGAAGGCGGCACCGCAAAGAAAGAATTTCAGCCGCAGATGCACGCAGATGCACGCAGATGAAACCGCGACCAACCGACTGTCGGAGCGCATCATCGGCTGCGCATTTCGGGTCCTGAACACGCTCGGCGCAGGGTTCCTGGAAAAGGTCTACGAAAACGCCTTGGCCCACGAGCTGCGCAAGACCGGCTTGGCCGTGGCGCAGCAGCAAGGCATCACCGTTCACTACGACGGCGTTGTTGTCGGGGAGTACGTCGTCGACCTGCTGGTCGAGGGAACCATCATAGTCGAACTGAAAGCCGGCAAGACGCTGGACAGCGCGCAGACCGCCCAATGCATCAACTACCTGACGGCGACTGGCCTTCGGCTCTGCCTGTTGCTTAACTTCGGCAAACCTCGCCTCGAAATTCACCGTTTCGCCCACGGTCTTTGAAGCCGCACGGTCTATCTGCGTACATCTGCGTGCATCTGCGGCTAAAATTCTTACTTGCTTCCATTCCGAGCGATTCCAGCAGGTTTGCCCCGATAGCCGAACAGTGGACGTCGCTTGAACGGTTGCAGCTCCGCAGGCTCAGGAGCCTGCGCGCTTCCCATCACGCAGCAATGTGAAATTGTCCTCGAAGCGTTTG
>JBEKNT010000064.1:0-21339 GCA_049522565.1 Acetobacteraceae bacterium | reverse complement strand
CGGGAGAGCCGTACTCTTCACCCGTCCCAGACGCTGGAAGGCATCGGCAGGTTGGCGAAGTCGGCCTCGCCCGGCGGTCGGTCCGGCGTAATGCCGTGCATACCGAGCAACATCACCCATTGCCTCGTGTGCTGGCCGACGTGCCAGGTCGTGCGTTCCAGGTATTCGTGCAGGATCTGCGGTCCGTAGTAGGTTTGAATCGGGTCGCGGCCCGACTTGTCCGGCTTGGCGTTCCACCAGGCGGCGAGTCGCTGGCGCACGTCGGCACCATAGGCGGTGATGTCAGCGGTGGTGCGCATCGTCTCCGGTGGCCGTGCGGTCAGTCTTTCGTAGACCAGGTCATTGCCGGCGGCGACTTCCAGGAACGTCTCGGCGATGCGGAACATGTGGTGCGCGAGCACGCGATAGCTGCGCGGGCGGTTCGGCACCTCGGTTTCCAGCTTGTCGTCCGGCATCTGCGGGATGATCCGCAGCGCGATGTCCAGGAAGCGTTCGAGCCGCGCCACCAACTGGGCGGGCGTCAGCACCGGCCCGGTCTTCTCGTTCAGGCCGAGGAACTTCACCACATGGGCGATGTTCTGGGCGAACACCCACTCGTCGCCGCGCGACAGCACGGGAATCGAGCGCGCACCCAGCCGCCGCAGCTCAGCCAGCCCGGCGGCGTCTTCCAGCACGTTGATGGATTCGAACTCGATCGCACGGACCGAGAGAAACTCTTTGAGTTTCAGGCAACTGGTTCATCCAGGCTGCCAGAACGCCTTCAGTGCCGCGGTCATCGGTTTCCTCATCGACAATGCTGCAGCTTCGCCCAGCGGAGACACGGCGTCAATCCGGGCACGATAGGCGGGGTTGAGACGGGCGGCCGCCAGGGGATGCATTGCCGCGGCAACGGCGGTGGGATTGAGCCGCCGCCTCCGACATGCGGTAATCCAGCCAACCGCAGCCTCGGGAGAAAACGCCAATGAGCCAGACCGTCACGCAGTATGGACGCATCTCGCCGCCGCGGCCGGAGTGGCTCGCCAAGGCGCCGCCGGAACAGGTCCTCGATCCCGCGCTGCCGATCATCGATACACATCACCATCTGTGGCACCGCCCCGGCGTGCCGGGTCCCGGCGATTCGTGGCAGGTGCCGGCGATGCGCTACCTGCTGCACGAGTTCCTCGACGATTGCGGCACCGGCCACAACATCGTCGGCAGCGTGTTCCTGCAGTGCCACTCGATGTATCGCGCCAGCGGGCCGCGCGAGATGCGGCCGGTCGGCGAGACCGAGTTCGTCGCCGGCATCGGGGCGATGAGCGACAGCGGCGGCTACGGCAAGACGCGCGTGGCGGCCGGCATCGTCGGTTACGCGGACCTGACCAAGGGCGACTGGGTCGAGCCGGTGCTGGAGGCGCATATCCGCGCCGGCGGGGGACGGTTCCGCGGCGTGCGCCACTCGGGCGGCTGGGACGCCGATCCGATCATCGGCAACAGCGCGCCCGACATGACGCCGGGGTTGTACGCGCGGCCGGAGTTCCGTGCCGGGCTGGCGAAGCTATCGGCGCTGGGGCTGTCGCTGGATGCCTGGGTGTTCCATCCGCAGCTTGCCGACGTGACCGACCTCGCGCGGGCGTTTCCGGGCACCAACATCATCATGGGTCATTGCGGCGGGCCGCTCGGCTACGGGCCGTATGCCGGCAAGCGCGACGCGGTATTCGCGGCGTGGAAGGCGTCGGTGACCGCGCTGGCCAAGTGTCCGAACGTGACCATGAAGCTTGGCGGCATGATGATGCGGTTGGCGGCGACCGATTACATGGCGCAGCCTCGTCCGCCTTCATCGGAGGAACTGGCGGCGCTGTGGCGGCCGTATATCGAGACCTGCATCGAATTGTTCGGGCCGCGGCGCTGCATGTTCGAGAGCAACTTCCCGGTGGAGAAGATGGGCATCGGCTGGGCGGCGCTGTGGAATGCCTTCAAACGCCTGGCGAGCGGCGCCTCGGCGGAGGAAAAGCAGGCGCTGTTCGCCGGCACCGCGCGGCGGGTATACCGATTGGATTGAGCGACAGACAGGCAGGCGGCGATACGGAAAATTCGTCTCTGCCGGGCAGATGTCCATGGCAGACGAAGGTATCACCAACCTAAAGCGATTATTGAGTGAGGAGAACTAGCGTTTCTGCGTTGGTATTGCCGCTTAGTACAATGAGTCGCTTGATCTCTATTGGTCGGCTCGCAACGGATTGACCACGGCGCACACCCGTTCCTACAGTGCCTGCCACCCCCCGGACAAGGCATCCACCATGAACAGAGCAGAATTCGAAGCCGATCTTCAACGCGAGGGCTATGAGGTTCGCGAGGGTGAAATCAAGCCGAACGTGCATCGTGCGGCGCACACGCACGACTTCGACGCGCGGCTGTTTGTGCTGGACGGGTCGATCACGCTGGTTTTTGGCGAGGATCGCTGCGTCTATGGGCCTGGCGATTCGTGCAACGTCCCAGCCGGTACCACGCATGAAGAGCATACCGAGGCAGACGGCGTGCGGTATGTGGCGGGGCGCCGGTCGGCCGCGCGCGCTGGCGTAGCCGCGTAACCTAGTCCTCGCCCACGCAGCGGGAGAGGTCGAGACGCGCGAGCGCCGAGGGTGCGCGTGAGGGTGATCGGGTCGGCACGCCGCACCCTTATGCCGCGGGACAACCCGATCACCCTCATGCGCACTGCGTCGCTTGGGCGCGCGGGTCGATCCTGCGGATAAGTGTGCGACGTCGACCAGCGCGGTGCGTAGGGCGGGACGCGACGGGACCCGGTCAGCATCTCAGGTGCGAGGTTCCGCAGCCGCGGCTTTCATCTCCAGCTCGTCCGCGTACTCGCGGAGCGTCTGCGCCGCATCGTCATGCGCAACCCATCGCGCCAGGGCACGCGCGCGTTCCGCCCGCGCCCGCAATGCAGCGGAGACGTCGGCCGAGCCGGTTTGTGGATTGGCAATGTCGCACACCATCCGCATTCCTCGTGTGGCTGACACAGATTTCCGCTTGGAGAATGTCGTGTCAATACAACTGTGCCGGCGGGTCCCCGTTGCAAATTCATACCAAGTGCACTTTTCGGACGGGTTTCGGACGAAGCGTGCACGACGGCTCGGGTCCGCCCAAGGGCCATCCTTGCGGCCCCGTGGGGTCAAGAACCATTGGAATATCGACCGGCCATCATGTGGGAAGTGCCGGTGCGGACCAGCCGAACGTCAATCGCCGGGCGGCGGGTGTTAGTGCAGCAGGCGCTGAAGGTGCGGCAACAGTCCGATCACGCCGATCAAGATCAGATAGAGCGCCACAATAAAGTTCAGCAGCCGCGGGATGAGGAGGATCAGAATCCCGGCGATGAGGGCGACGAGGGGCTGTAGGGTGATCACGTCGATCGTGAACATTTGAGCTCGCTCCGACTGTCAGAGGAAGGCAGGCTGGGCCATGGCATCACGTTGAGAAACACGAACATGCCCGTGATTCCGGGAAACCGGAAGGCGCCAGCCGCCGATCTGTCATAACGAGTGTGATACCAGCCGCGTTCGAGTTCGATCCACAGGCTGCGCCTGCGCAGTCATGCCACCCCCCGCGGTCAAGCGCCCGCGGGCAGGCTCCGGTCGGCAGGCAGGACGTCACGGCGTGCACTCAAGACAGGATGGCAGACCTTCGCCCCGTCGGCGTTGAGTGAGCGGTTAGCCCCTGCCGAGGAATAAACGAATCACCATTCGGCGCAGCATCGTCCGTCCCGTCATGGCGGGCCCCCGGGTCAAGTGCCCGGGGGCAGGCTCCGGCCCGCCATCCACGACTTTGGGGCTCACATCAAGGAAAGTCGTGGATGGTCCGCCTACGCGGACCATGACGAATTAGGCACGGTCCGCACGTCAACTGACGCAGTTGTTCCGCGGCGAGCGGTTACGGACCCTGTGCGCCCCTTGTGTCATGGCCGGCGTGACCCGGCCATCGATGCAGCCGTGCGGTCGCGACAGATGACCGGATCACGCCCGGCCATGCCTGCAGGAGCGGCCTGCGCGAACCAGCCAAGCGTCTATCGTTCGGGCGGCTCGCACACGTCAGGCCCGCTGCATGCTGCCCCGATCGGCGGTCGGCCTGCGATGACGCTTGCGCGGCACGGGCGCTGCGGCCGAGCGCCAGCCCGCCACCGCGGCAAGCTCGCGTTCGGGGCGCTCGGTCAGCACCGACAATGCGCCGGGATAGATCGCGCCGGTATTGCCGTCGACGCTGACCGCGTCACCCTCGTCGAACGCCTTCCCCCCGATCCGGCAGCGGCGCAGCGCCATGTCGATGTCCAGATCCATGCAACCCACCAGGCACACCTTGCCGAGCTGACGTGCCACAACCGCGGCGTGAGCGGTGCGGCTGCCGGCGGCGGTCAGCAAGCCGGCGGCACCGGCCAGGCCGGCGATGTCGGCGGTCAGCGTCTCCGGGCGAACCAGGATCGCCGGTGTGCCGTCGCCGGCAAACCGCGCCGCCGCGGCTTCGTCCAGCGCCACCGGCCCGCTCGCGACACCCACACCCGCCACCACCGCGTGCGTCAGCGGCTCCGGTAAAGGCGGCGCGAAACGCGTGCGGCCGAGCGACGCCAGATCCAGGCCGTCCAGCCGGCACAGCGCTTCCCGTGGCGTCACCAAGCCCTCCTCCACCATGTCAACCGCCATGCGCAGCGCCGCCAGCGAGGTGCGCTGGGCGCGGCGGGTTTGCAGCACGAGCAATTTCCCGTCCTGCACGGTGAACTCGAAGTCCTGGGCGTCGCGGAACAGTGCCTCCAGCCGGGCGGCGACCGCCTCCAGTCCGTGGAAAGCCTCCGGCAGCAGCGCGCGCAGCCGGTCGCCGTCGGCCAGCGTGCGACGCCCGGCCACCACGTCCTCACCCTGGCCGTTGCAGCAGAAATCGAAATACAGCGTCCGCGCGCCGGTGGCGGGATCGCGGGTGAAGCCCACCCCGGCGCCGGAGGTGCCGCCGGCGTTGCCGAACACCATGGTCTGCACGGTCACCGCTGTGCCGGCCGCATCGTCCAGCCCGTTCAGCCGGCGCCACGCCACCGCCTTCTGCGCGTCCCAGGAGCGGAACACCGCTTCCGCCGCGCCGACCAACTGGTCCAGCGGATCGGCCGGAAGCGCCGCGCCGGCCAGCGCCGCATAGCCTTCCCGCATGGCTTCGGAGAGACGGCGCAAGGCACGGTGGTCAAGATCGCGCTCGCTCTCCGCCCCCTCCCCTGCCACCGCGGCGCGCAGCAACGCCTCGAATGGCTCGGGTGGCAGGCCGGCCACCACTTCGGCATAACCCTGGACCAGGCGGCGATCGCTATCCCAGGCCAGGCGTGGGTTGCCGGTCAGCCGGATCACGCCCTCGACGGTGCGAGAGTTCAGGCCGACATCCAGCACGGTTTCCAGCATGCCGGGCATCGACACGGCGGCGCCGGAGCGCACCGCAACCAGCAGCGGCCGGCGCGCCGAGCCGAACCCCAGGCCGGTCGCGGCCTCCAGTCGGGCGATGCCGGCGGCCAGCGTCTGGCGCAGTGCGGCCGGGTCGCGTGACGCGCGGCACCAGGCGGTCGGCAGCACGAAGCCGGGCGGCACCGGCAAGCCCGCCTGCGCCAGGCGCATCAGGTTCCACGCCTTGTTGCCGACCGCAGCCGCGCCGCCTGCCGGCAACGCCTCGTTGGGCAGGATGAAGCAGAGGTCGGTGTCAGGCACCCAGCACCTCACCCAGCAGATGCTCATGCAGCATCAGGCTGGCGCGCTTCAGCGCGTCGGTGGCGGACTCGAGCTTGGCGCCGATCGCGGTGTAGAGGTGCAATTGTCGGAAATCCGCGGCCTGCCGCACGGCCGTCGCGTTCAGCGTGCGTTCGGCGTCGTCCGCTGCATGCTCCAGAGCGGCGATGCGGTCGATTGCCACCAGGAAATCGTCGGCGTCCTCGGCCGTGCTGCGGTCCTCGGCATGCGCCGCATGCAGCAGCGCTTTCAGCCATTCCTGCGTGGCCTCCAGCGCCAGAGCGGCCAGGACCTGCAATTGCTCTGTCACCTGCGTCTGCCGCGGTCCCGCCGCGGGCGCGGCCGGGTTGGCCTCCGCCAGCAGGGCCAACAGGAAGCCGGCATCCTCCAACTCGTCGGCCGCATCGTCCGCGGCGTGCAGCAGCGGGGCGAACACCGCGTAGTCGGTGCGACGGCGCACCGCCTCGAAGACCTGCGCCACCAGCCGGTCGGCGTCATGCTCATAGCCGCGGGCTCGCTGTTGCGCGCGGCCCTGGGCGGGGCCGGCATCCGGCGACCCCAACGCCAGCACGCCGTCGCGCACCAGGCTGGCCAGCTCGAAGATCAGTCCCGCATGGTCCGCGGCCAAGTGTAGCAACCGGCGCCGCTCGTTGCTGAAATGCCGCCCCAGTTCGGCACGGATGCGGTCGCGCAAGAGCGACGGCGAGCGGCGCGTGATCAGGCAGTCGGTCGCGGCGCGCAGCACGAAGCGGAGGAATTGCCCGGTCTCGACCACGCCGAGCAGATCGCTCAACCGGTCACCGAAATGCACCGCCGAGCCGTCGGCCGCCTCGATCGCCTGGTTGACCAGCCGCGCGCCGCCGAGTTCGAGGAAGCCACGATGGCCAATTTCCTGCGCCGCCGCCCAGTGCAGCAGGGCGAGACGCGCCGCGCGGGGCAGGAAGGCGCGGAGCTGCTTGCGGGCGCGGTTCCAGTCGATCAGGAACACCAGGCGCGAGCCAAGGAACTGCAACGCGTCGTGCAACGCCGCCTCGTCCGCCGCATCGATGCGCCCGGTGGTGAGCTGGAACGCGGCGCCGCCGGCGATCTGGCCCGGCTGGGTCGTCTCCCAGACCGGCGAGCGGCTCGCCAACATCTCCTGGAAAAACCGCAGCCGCTGCTCATGCACGTCGGTGTAGGTGACGCGCAGGATCAGGCCCTCGACATGGATCACCACGACATGCGCGTCGGTGGTGCCGATGTCATTCTGCAGCACCAGTTTTCCACCGCAGCGCGTGGCCGTGGTGCCGAGGCCGGGGTGGTCGAATTTCAGCCGCGCCGTGCGGTTGAGGCCGGCCATGAAGGCGGCCACGCGGGGGCGGTCCTGCTCGGCCAGGCCATAGGCGGCGGCGCCGTCGATGGTCTCCTCGGCGAGGCCGGCTTGCAGTACGTTGAGCTGCTTGTGCAGGTCCATCACCAACCTGTGCAGGCTATCGCTGCCCTCTGGCGGACTGGCACTACTCATGGCGGCGAGCACCGCGGCGTCCAGCATGTCGCCGGTGGCCTGCGGGATGGCGGTCAACGCAGCATCCAGGCGGGCGGCGAAGGGGGAGATCCCGGCGTCGAGCACCGGCGCCGCCATCGTCTTGAGGTCCTGGGCAATGCGGGCGACCAGCTTGTCGGCGCCTGGCAAGTGATAGGCGGGGCCCTGGCGGCGGGCGGCAGCGGTGAACGCGTCGAGGGATGGCTCGTCGATGGCGCACCCGATCCGCTCGCGCTTCAGGCTGGTGGGCGGCTGTTCCGGCTGGTCGGCATGCGCGGCGGCCATCTGGAGCAGGGAGAGCAAGTATTTGACCCGGTCATTGGCTGACAGGGCAGCGTTGACGGCGGCCGAGCGGCTCAGCCCGGTTTCGCCGATCGCGGCCAGCACCTCAGCTTTCATCGGTCCCTCCGGCGTGACGGGCGGGAGTGAAGCGCGTTGCGGGCACGGGGGCCTTGATGTGGGTCAAGCGCCGGGGCGCGGCGGCGGATTGTCATGCAATGGCAATGGGAGGCGAATGACGGCGCCGGACAGCGGCTCGTGGATCAAAGCGCCGCTTGAAGCTGACGCACGGGCTCTGCGCCCACGTCATGGCGGGCCACCGGGTCAAGTGCCCGGGGGCAGGCTCCGGAGCGCCATCCACGACTTGCCTTTCTTGCACGCGGCAAAACCATGGATGCCGACCTGCGTCGGCATGACGACGCAGGCGCCATTAACGAAAACGGACGAGCGCCGCGCTCATGCGGTTGTTCGCGCCGGCATCGCGGGAAGGACCTGCGTGACGAGGTTGACCCAATACTCCAGCACGGTCGGCACGATGGCGTCGTTGAAGTCGTAGCGGTCGCCATGCAGCCCCTGACCCGGACCGGCCTCGCCGGTGCCGATCCAGGTATAGGCGCCGCTTGCCGCCCGGATCATGTAGGCGAAGTCCTCGCAGCCCATGCTGGGGTTGAACTCGGTCCTGACCTGGTCGCGGCCCACGACGGAGGCGGCTGCCTCGACTGCGCAGGCCACCGCTTCGGCGGTGTTGATCACCGGCGGATAGCCGCGCTGGTAGTCGAGTTGCGTGGCGACCCCGTGCGCCGCCGCTACGCCTTGGGCGATGTCGCCGATGAGTCGTTCGCAGAGTTCCGACAGCGTCGGCTCGAAGAAGCGGCAGGTGCCTTGCAACCAGACCTCGCCCGGCACGACGTTGCCGACGTTGCCGCCGTGGATCTGGGTGATGCTGACGACCAGCGGCGTCTGCGGATCGACCGCTCGGCTGACGATGCGCTGCACCGAGCCGACGAACGCTCCCGCGGCCAGGATCGGGTCGTCGCCGAGATGCGGCATTGCGGCGTGGGCGCCGGTGCCGGTGAAGCGCAGTTCGAAGTTATCGACGGCGGCCATCATCGGACCGACGCGGGTGGCGATCGTGCCGAGCGACAGGCCGGGCCAGTTGTGCACGGCGTAGATCGCCTCGACGGGGAAACGGTCGAACAGGCCGGCGTCGATCATGCGCATGCCGCCGCCTGCGTTTTCTTCGGCCGGCTGGAAGACGAAGTGGACGGTGCCGTCGAAGTTGGGTTGTTCGCTCAGCAGCTTGGCGGCGCCGAGCAGGGAGGCGGCGTGGCCGTCGTGGCCGCAGGCGTGCATGACGCCGGGGTTGCGGGAGGCGTAGGGCTTGCCGGACCGCTCGGTGATCGGCAGGGCGTCGAGTTCGGCGCGCAGACCGATGGCGCGGGTGCCGGAGCCGCAGCGCAGGGTGCCGACGACGCCGGTGCCGGCGATGCCCTCGTGCACCTCCAGGCCGAACGAGCGAAGCTGTTGGGCGACGAACTCGGCTGTCCGGTGCTCGTGAAAGCCGAGTTCGGGGTTGGCGTGGATGGCGTGGCGCCAAGCGACGACCTCGGGCGTGATGGCGGCGATCCGGTTGTTGTGCAGCATGTGCGGTCCTTTGCTATGCCCGAAAGGTTGCGGTGGGCAGCGATGCTTTTCTCTACCCGTCGATGGTAGGAACGCCAATGGGCGGCTTGAACCGGGTTGACTGGAGCTACAATCGTTGGAGACAAATAGCACCGCGATGCGACGGAAGCACCGGGGCATTCGTGACACTGCCCGCTGACCTGGCTCGACTTTCCGCAATTCCCTGGGGTCGTGGAGACCAAGGGTGATGACGGCGCACGTGCCTGGGCAATGCAGCAAGATTCTTAGCACGGAGCAAGCGAGGAGGGCACGGAGGCCGTCTGCCGCCCCGACTGTCGGGGTGGCACGCAAGCTCCTTGTTCACCGTGCCCTCCGCGCTTTCTCCGTGCTGAATCCTTGCCACTTTCGCGAACCACACAGTCGGCGCGGCCGGTGCGCCGGGATTGCGCCGACCGCGGCATGATCGGTCCGCAATTTCGGAGCCGCGCGCCGGTTTGATACCGACCGATTTGTTGGATGTCCCTACGCCCGGCGCGCCGGCTTTCGGAGCAGCAATTGAGCGTGTAGAATTGCCGTCAGGTCTGGCGAAATCGCGGACGGGCAACGTCCGCCAATGGAGGATGCCATGGATGGTATGACACGCGTGGATCTGCAAGGCGTCGTGGCGCCGCTGAACTTCATGGTGCCCATGGCGGAGAAGCCCTTTTCGTACAACTACGACCCGCCGCCGGGCATGCCGGCCCGCAACGGGCAGATGATTGAATACCAGGTCACCGTCCACGATGCGCGCCCGGTCAACGACGCGCTGTCGCTCGACCGCGAGGGCTTCGTCCTGCTGCACCACCGGACCGCGGCGACCGATCTCTACGACGAGACGATCATCACCTCGGTCTACTACCCCGAGTGCGAGCGGCTGATGCAAGAGGCAACCGGGGCCAGGCGGGTCGTCGCGTTCGACCATATTGTGCGCAATGCCGCCAAGGCCGCGGTCAAAGGCAGCGGCGTCAAGCTGCCGGCCGGTCGGGTCCACAATGACTACACCGCCTGGTCGGCGCCACAGCGCGTGCGCGACCTGATGGGCGACGAGGCCGAGGAACTGCTGAAGCACCGCTTCGCCATCAACAATGTCTGGCGGCCGATCGTTGGCCCGCTGCTGCGCTCGCCCTTGGCGCTGTGCGACGCCGAGACGCTGGAGACCGAGAACCTTGTCGCTTCCGAGCTGCGCTATCCCGATCGCACCGGCGAGACCTACGCGATCACCTACAATCCGAACCAGCGCTGGTACTATTTCCCAAGGATGCAGCCGGACGAGGCGGTGCTGATCCGCTGCTTCGACTCAGCACGTTCGGGCCCGGCGCGTTTCTCGGCGCACGGGGCGTTCGAGGACCCGCAAACGCCCGATGACGCGCCGCCGCGCGAGAGCATCGAGGTTCGGACTTTGGTTTTCTACTAGGCCCTCGGGGCGGAGGTTTCGACACGGTGCGGGGCGAGGCGGTCTGCGTGCCGGGCTGCCGGTCAGGACGGGCCGCTCGGCGGATGGCCGCAATCTTCGGCCAAGGCGCAATCACTCGCCAGCCCGGCCCCACAACCGGCGCGACGCGATGCGCGCCCCCTCAGCGGCTGCGGCGAGCTTCACCCAGACGATCTCCTCCGCCACGTATTCGCGGCCGGCGAAAGTGCCAAAGCCACAGTCCGTTCCGGCGATCACCCGCTCACGGTCGCCGACCACGGCCACGGCTTCCTCGAGCCGTCGGGCGACAAGTTCCGGATGCTCGACAAAATTCGTTGTGGTATCGAGAACACCGGGCATCAGCAGCATATGCGCGGGCAGCTTATTGTCGCGCAGGGCATCGTATTCATGCTGGTGCCGGGGATTCGCGAACTCGATCGAAAGGGCTCCGACATTGGCACGGTACAGCTCCGGCAGGATGGCTGCCATCGCGATGTCGTAGATATGCGGCCCGTCATTGTTGCCCCAGCAGACATGCAGCCGGATGCGGTCGCGGGGAATGCCCTCGATGCCCAGATTGATCGCCGCGACATGCAGTTCGAGCTGGCGGAGGAAGTCAGCGTCGGTCAGACCGTCGAAGAACCGATGCCGCTCCATCGCCAGGTCGGGCGCGTCGATCTGCAGGATCAGGCCGGCGTCGTGGATGGCCCGATATTCGTTGGCCAGCGCTTTCGCCAGGGCGACCAGATAGGCCTCGTGGCTGTCGTAATGCTGGTTGAGCATGGTCGTGGCGACGATGCCCGGTGACGGCGCGGTCATGAAGCATTCGCTGAACCGCCCGCCCATGCGCTGGAGCCTTGCGGCGTCTTGCTTGATCGGTGCGCTGTTGACATACCGCACATCCGACAGCGCAGCCGGCGCGTTCATGGCGCGCGCCATGTGCGGAAAACGCGCCGCGGACTGCCGGACATAGCTGGGGAATTCAAGCTGGTCCCGCGCCGGCGGACGTTTGGACTCGCCGCCGAAGCCGCACAGGCAGCGCGGAACATAGGTCTGGAATCCAACGCGCGATTGTTCTCCATCGTTGCCCACGTCAACGCCGGCTTCGACCTGCTTGCCGATCACATGCGCGGTTGCCGTCTCCACCTCGCGGGCGAGTTCGGCGGTATCGATCGCCTCGCCGGCTTCCTGGCGGATCAGCAGGTCGGTCAATCGTTCGGCGCGCGGCAGACTGCCGACATGACTGACCAGGATGCGGTCGGTGCTCATCAACAAGCGCGTTTTCCTGCTTCGTTGGACGGAGGAATATCATGCAGCAGGCTATTGTGCGCGCGCAAACGGAGCGGACCGCGGTGGTGGGTCGGTTTGCCGGCAATTTGGATTTCAGCAGCGCATTCCGACACGCTAGGCCAACAAATCCTTGGTGTCCGCCTTGAATTCATCCCGACGTGCCACTGCATGCTCCCTTTGGTTCATCTGTCGCGGCGTTGGACGCCGGACACCTGTTCAGTCTTCTCCGCGGCCTCGATCGCGCTCTGTGAGATCGCGGATCGAGGTCCCCGGCGGCGATGCCACCATCCTCAGGCCGTCTTGGCCTTGAGCTCGTCGAGCTGCATGCGTGCGCCGGCGACCATGCACGACGCATCGGACGTGAGCATCACCATGTCGAAGCCGCGCTTCACCGCGCCCGCCGCGAACGCCGCACCGGCACAGTGCATGACGCACTTGATGCCGTGCTTATGCGCTGTCTCCCGGATCTTGTCGCAGGTGGCGAGATGCAGCGGGTCAGGGTTATCGCCGCGCGGCGCCAGACCCAGCGCGAACGACAGGTCGGCCGGCCCGATGTAGACGGCATCGAGGCCGGGCGTGGCGCAGATGGCATCGAGGTTGGCGATGCCCTCCTTCGTCTCGATCATGGCCATGATGACGATCTCGTCGTTGGCCTTGGCCTGGTAGTCGGCGCCGCCGTAGTGCACGGCGCGCACGGGCCCGGACGAGCGCATGCCGACGGGCGGGTAGCGGCACGCGGCCACCGCCTTCGCGGCTTCCTCGGCGGTATTGACCAGCGGCACGATGATGCACATCGCGCCAAGGTCCAGCGCCTTCATGATGGTCGCGGGCTCGTTCCACGCAACCCGCACGACCGGGACCGTGTCGGTCTGCGAGATCGCCTGCAGCATCGGCAGGACGTCTTTCATTTCAGCGGTGCCGTGCTGCAGGTCGACGCACAGGGCATCGAAGCCCTGACGCGCCATGACCTCGGCCGTGAACCCGTGGGACACGGAGAGCCAACCCAGCGTCGCGCATTGCCCGGCACGCCACATCTGCTTGATCTTGTTCGCTCGCATGGTCCCACCTCTGGTGTTGTTGATTGATCCCACGATCGGGTTAGTCTCTTTCAAACCGAAACCGCCGCCCGAGGCAAGGGACACGCCGACCCAGCCACAGGCAAGTCGGGCTAATATCCCGTTGTGCGGTCGATTTCCTGCAACAGCCGCCCGCCCGCCTCGACGCTGCGGATATTCGCCGCGATCTCGGTCACGAGTTGCGCAACGGTCGGCCGCCGTGCCACGTGCGGCATTACGGTAACTTTGGGATGCAGCCAGAGCGGGCTTGTCGGCGGCAGCGGCTCAGGCCACAGCGCGTCCAACGCGGCGTATGACAACTGCCCCGAATCGAGCGCCTCGATCAGATCCGCATCCACCACATGCTTGCCGCGCCCGACATTCACCAGCATCGCCCCGCGCGGCATCATGGCGAAGGTACGCGCGCAGAATATGCCCTCGGTTTCCCGCGTCAGCGGCAACAGACAGACCGCGATGTCGGTCTGCTGCAGAAATTGCTCCAGTTGGCCGGGGCCATGCCAGATCGGAACGTCAGCTTCCGCCCTCGGGTTTCGCACCCAGGCCGAGACCTTGAACCCGAGCGACTTCAACACGAGCGCCGGCGCCTTCGCCATCATGCCGAAGCCGAGGAATCCGACACGCCTTTGCTCGGGCCGCACGATCGTTGTGCGGCGCCACTCCCGCCTGGCCTGAGCCGCCTGATACCCGGGCATGTCGCGATGCAAACGCAGAACATGCATGACGACATATTCCGTCATCATCGGATCGCCGCCTGGCGGCTCGACCTTGCATAGCGGGGCCTTCGGCAGCTTTGGATGTAGAACGAAGGACTCGACACCGGCGGAACGGCTGAACATGGCTTTCAAATTCGGAAAAACGGGAAGGGAATCGAAATCGGGGTGCATGAAGGCGAGATATTCGATATCCGCCAGGTTTCCGGCATCAGGCCAAATGCGGATCTCCAGATCGGGAAGCTGTTCCCCGAATGTGTCGCGCCATGCCTTGGCGTTGCCGATATGTTTGTCGAGATCGACAATGAGCAGTGCCATAGCCGCCTTCTGACCTATTCGACCATTGTTGTAGCCGTCAGGGTACGACGCAGCCGGTTCGTCGCGGCCGAGTCACCACTTGTAGACCTTCTGCAACGTTCCGCCCATCAGCGCCGCCTTGTCGCTCTCGGACAGGCGATCGGTGTCGCGGAACGGCGCGACGCCCTGCGCGTAGGTCAGCATGCCGATCGTCCGCGTCCAGTCGGTGCCCCACATGCAACGATCCAGCCCGAACGCCTCTATGACCCGAAGCACCGGACCCCAGATGTCGTCGTACGGGAATGGACGGTGCGACATCGTGCAGGCGCCGCTGACCTTCACCCTTACATTCGCGTATTGGGCCAACGCGAGCAGCTTCGGCAGATCGGCCCAGACGTCAGCGGGGACCGGCGGGCGCGCAGGTTGCAGCAGGCCGAGATGGTCGATCACGATGACTGTGTCGGGGTGTCGCTGGATGTGCGGCAGGCCTTTGTCCAGGATGCCCCAGCAAAGCAAATTGACCGGCAAGCCATGTTTGGCGGCAGCGGCGAACGCGCGGTTCAGGCCGGGATGGTCGGCGTCCATCGGCAGGCCCTCGCGCATGCGGATGCGAATGCCGCGCGCGCCTGGCGTCGCCGCCCATCTTGCCACCACATCGTCGATCGCCGGATCGGTCGCGTCCACCGGCGTCACGACCCGGAATTTGTCCGGCCAGGTGTTGTAAACCTCGAGCGCGTAGCTCGGATCATACTCATAGGCGCTGAACGACGACACCATGATCGCGCCGTCCACGCCGACACTGTTCATGGCAGCGACCATTTCCTCGCCCGTGGCGGAGTCGAGTCCGTGCGAGGGACTGGCCCACGGACGGCCGGGATGATTTCGATCGAAGGGATGCACCTGAACGTCGATGACCGGCACGGCCGTCCTCCTGTCTTTGCGACCCATTGTCCGTTATTGCGACCGGATTGCCCAGAGTGACGGGCGCGGCGTGGAGCGCGACGCGCCGGTGGCTGTCAACGGGACCTGCTATGAGTGCGGCCTAGTAGTGCACCGTCCGCCCGGCTCCCCCGGTTGCCGCGACCAGCTCGCCGGACACCGCCCAGGCCTTATCCGAGGCCAGGAACACCGTGACGAAGGCGATCTCCGAGGCATCCACCATGCGGCAGATGGCATTGCCGCGCGGCGAGTCGGGGGAAAAATCCTGACGCTCCGCTTCTTCCGGCGATACGCCCAGTTGGGCGGCGCGTGCAGCGAGCAAGCGCGGCGTGCGCTCGGTGCGGGTCGTGCCCGGATGGATGCAATTGACCGTGATGCCATGGCGGCCCATTTGCACCGCCAGCGTCTTGGTCAGGTGCACAAGGGAGGCGTTGCGTGCGCCGCCGCTGAGATTGCCGGCGTTGCGGGCGTTGGCACCGCTGATGTTGATGATGCGGCCCCAGCCCTCCTTCTTCATGAACGGAATGACAGCGCGGCAACAGCGCAGCGCGCCGACATACTTCACGTTGAAATCCTGTATCAGATCCTCGTCGATGACGGTTTCGATCGGGCCGGTCGCGGTGGCCGAGCCGCCTGGCGAGGACCCGCTGTTGACCAGGATGTGCAGGCCGCCCAGTTGCTGTGCCGCCTCGGCGACCACGCGGTCCACCTGCTCCTTGCTGGTGACATCGGCCGCGAGGGGAAGGATCCGCCGGTTCGTTTCGGCTCCCAGCTCCCGCGCCGTCGCTTCGAGAGCCTCCTTGTTGCGCGCCACGATCGCCACATCGACGCCTTCGCGCGCCAATTCCCGCGCGATGGCTTTGCCGATGCCCCGGCTGCCGCCGGTCACGATCGCATGCTTGAATTGCAATCCGAGGTCCATGGAATTCTCTCCCCTTCGCGGCGCGACCGCGATTTCATTGCTTCACTGCTGATTGTTCTCTCCGCGGCACCCTGGTGCAAGGGTTGCCAGAGGTAGGGCGATGCACCGCCGGAATTGGTCGAACGTTTGCATTTGAGTGACGGTGAGGCGGCCTGGAGCGACTGCCTTGGGTCGAGACTCGACACGAAAGCGAACGTCCAGACATCCCCCCTCCCCTTGCACTCCCCTCCCGCCTGACGCCTCATGCCCGCCACCAAACAGCCCGAGGAGGGACCGAGAAAAATGCCCGACGAAGCCAGCCACCTGCACGAGCCCGGCGGCGACTACCAGTGCCTGCACGAGTTCATCCCCGCCGCGCGCGCGAAGCTCTCGAACCACATCTGGGGCTACCTGGTCGGCGCCGCCGAGAGCGAAACGACCATGCGGCGCAACCGCCACGCGCTCGACTGCATCGCGCTGCGCCCGCGAGTGTGCCGGGACGTGTCGCAGATCGACACCTCCACCACGCTGTTCGGCCGCAAGTGGCGCATGCCGGTGGCGCTGGCGCCGGTCGGCTCGCTGGAATCGTTCCACCCCGGGGGTGCTGCCACCGCCGGCAGCGCGGCCTCGGAGTTCGGCATCCCGATCATCGTCAGCTCGGTGACCCATCCGGGCCTGGAGGAAACCGCCGCCGCCGCGACCGGGCCGAAGATCTTCCAGCTCTATGTGCGCGGCGACAACGCCTGGTGCGACGACGTGGCGAAGCGCGCGGTGGCCGCCGGCTACGACGCCTTCGCCATCACGGTGGACACCGCCGCCTATTCGCGGCGCGAACGAGACATTGCCGGGCGCTTCGTCAAGCCGTGGCGCACCGCCGCCACCGGGCACAATTTCCAGGCCGGCTTCACCTGGGACAACGTCAAGCACTTCAAGGACCACCACAGCATTCCGCTGATCCTGAAGGGCATCGCCACCGCGGAAGACGCCGCGCTCGCCTGCGAACATGGCGTGGACTGCGTCTATGTCTCCAACCACGGCGGGCGGCAGCTCGATCACGGCCGCGGCGCGATGGACGTGCTGCCGGAGGTGCTGGCCGCGGTGCGCGGGCGGGCCAAGGTGATGATCGACGGCAGCTTCTGCCGCGGCACCGATATCGTGAAGGCGATTGCCCTGGGCGCCGACGCGGTGGCGATGGGGCGGATGTATTGCTACGCGCTGGCCGCCGGCGGCGCGGCCGGCGTCGGCATGATGTTGCGGCTGCTGGAGCATGAGCTGGGCGTGGCGATGGCGCTGTCCGGCGCGCGCAGCCTGGCCGAGCTGAACCGCTCCTTCCTGCATCTCGGCGCGCCGCCGGTTTTTGCCCCGCACGTGCACAGCGCGTTCCCGCTGCTGGGCCCCACCGGCGAGCACCAGGGGTAGCGCACACGGCAGAACCTGCCGCAACGGCAGGAAATGCCGGGCAATGTCCACCTCTCCGGCGCCGCGCGCGGGAGAGGCCCAGGGCGCGCGCGCGCACGTGGCCGAGGGGCGTAACGCACGAACCGCCTGTGCGTTACGCCCGTCACCCGCGCTGCTACGCGTCTCGACCTCTTCCGCTTCGCCGGCGCGGTGTACGGCACGGCGCTTGCTCATGGGACCGGCACAGCTCGCGAAAGGAGACCGTCCCATGTCGATCAGTGCCGCCGCCGCCACGCAACCCTGGTCCTGGCCGAACGGCATGGACCCTTCGGCTGCGGCGAATGGGACGCCAACCGGCACCAGCGCATTCCAGGCAAGCCTGATGCAATGGCAGGACGCCGCGACTGCCGGAACCCAGACCACGACCTCGACATCCACATCGACGACGACCTCGACCCAGCCCGATCAGCCGGGCACCAACGGCGTGCAGCATCACCACCATCACCACGAGCCGGATGGCAGCCAGCAGAGCGGCAGCTCGATCCAGTCAACGCTGTCCAGCCTGGTGAGCGACATCGCCGGCGCCTTGCAGGCCAACGGCTCCGCAACCAGCGCCACGGACACCGCCGCCGGTAGCTCCGGCACCAGTACCGATGCGCCGTTCCAATCGGTCGCCGATACCCTGGTGGCCGACATCGCGCAGGCGACGCAGGCGAATGGGGCCGCGACGGGCGGCACGACCACCGCCGCCGCCACCGCCACCAGCGGGACCACCGCGTCGATCCAGTCGGCAGAGAACACGCTGGCGGCCGATATCGCCCAGGCGTTGCAGGCTTACGGCGTCAACCAGGCGGCCGGCGGCAATATTCTTGCCTCCCTGTGACGCGGCGGGGATTATGACCCAGGCGTGATTGGCACACCGCCACCGGTGCGCCAATCTCACGCCTTGACACAATTTGGATACACTGCGCTGGCATGATGTCGCCCATGATCAGCACCAATCCGCAGTTTCTGCGTCGCTCGATCAGCACGGTCGCGCTTGTCGCCGCCCTGATCGGCTGCTTTGCCGCCACCAGCCCCGCCTCTGCCCGCGTCTGGTTCGGCTTCGGCTTCCCCGGGATTTATGTCGGGCCGCCGGCCTACCCCTACTACTACCCGCCGCCGGCGTACTACCCCCCGCCGGCCTATTACCCGCCGCCGGGGATGTCCTACGCCCCGGGCTACCCCCCAGGTCAGGGCTATCCCCCAGGTCAGGGCTATGCGCCACCCTCGGCAGGCGCTGGTCCCAGCGCCACCGGCCAGATCTGTAACGCCGGCTCGTACACCTGCCCGATGGATCGGCCGGTGGCGTCCGGCGCCGCCTGCTACTGCCTCGGCAATGGCGGCGCCCATATGTGGGGCCACGCGAACTGACCCAGGCGGCCGCCAGCACCCCAAGCGAGCGGCCCGAGTCGGAGTCTGCCGCACCGCCAGAGCACACCCCGGCGATCGAAGACTACGCGCTGATCGGCGACTGCCATTCCGCAGCGCTGGTCAGCCGCGGCGGGTCGATCGACTGGCTCTGCTGGCCACGCTTCGACAGCCCCGCCGCGTTCGCCGCCCTGCTCGGCACCCAAGCCAACGGCCGTTGGCGCATCGCCCCGGACGCCAAGGGCGCCCGCCTGTCACGCCGCTACCGGCCCGGCACGCTGATCCTGGAAACCGTGTTCGACACCGACCAGGGCAGCGTCGCGCTGATCGACTGCATGGTGCCGGGGCACAGCTCCGTGGTGCGCATCGTCGAGGGGCGGTCGGGCAGCGTCGCCATGCGGCTCGATGTGGCGTTGCGCTTCGACTACGGCTCGGCGGTTCCCTGGGTGACGCGGCTGTCGCACCGGCACGGCGTGCTCGCCGTCGCCGGGCCGGACCTGGTGGTGCTGCACAGCGACGTGCCCCTGCACGGCCACCACCTGACCCACGTCGCCGCGTTCGACGTGGCGGCGGGACAGCGCGTGCGCTTCGTGCTGACGCATGGCCTGTCGTACCAGCCCCGCCCTCACCCGCCCGACGCCGACGCAGCCCTGGCCGAGGTCGAAACCTTCTGGGCCGACTGGTCCGCCCGCTGCACCTACCACGGCACCTGGCGCGACCAGGTGCTGCGCTCGCTGATCACCCTGAAAGCGCTGAGCTACGCGCCGACCGGCGGCATCGTCGCGGCGCCCACCACCTCGCTGCCGGAGCAATTGGGCGGCCAGCGTAACTGGGACTACCGCTTCTGCTGGCTGCGCGACGCGACCTTCACCCTGCTGGCGTTGATGCATGCCGGCTACCATGACGAGGCCCGCGCGTGGGGCGAGTGGCTGCGCCGCAGCGTCGCCGGCACGCCGTCGCAGGTGCAGACGCTGTATGGCCTGGCCGGCGAGCGCTGGATCATGGAGTGGGAGGTGCCGTGGCTGCGCGGCTACCAGGGCGCGTGCCCGGTGCGCGTCGGCAACGCCGCCAGCGGCCAGGTGCAGCTCGACGTCTATGGCGAATTGCTCGACGCGCTGTACCAGGAGGTGCATGGCGGCCTGGTGCCCCCCGGCGAAAGCTGGGACCTGCAAACCGCCCTGGTCGGACACCTGGAGGAAATCTGGGAGCAGCCGGACGAAAGCATCTGGGAAGTGCGGGGCGGGGCGCGGCAATTCACCTTCTCCAAGGCGATGGCCTGGGTGGCGCTCGACCGGGCGATCCGCACGGGGGAGGAATTCGGGCTGACCGGGCCGCTCGATCGCTGGCGGGCGCTGCGCACGCGCATCCATGACACGGTGTGCCGCGAGGGCTTCAACCCGGCCAAGGGCGCGTTCGTGCAGTACTACGGCGCCGACGAGTTGGATGCGAGCCTGCTGCTGCTGCCGCTGGTCGGTTTTCTCCCCGCGGACGACCCCCGCATGCGCGGCACCATCGAGGCGATCGGCCGGGAGTTGATGACCGACGGCCTGGTGCAGCGTTACCGCTCGCATAAAGGCGTGGACGGGTTGCCGCCCGGCGAGGGCGTGTTCCTGGCGTGCAGCTTCTGGTACGCCGACTGCCTGACGCTGCTGGGCCGCCACCGCGAGGCGCGGGCGCTGTTCGAGAAGCTGCTGGCCCTGTGCAACGATGTCGGCCTGCTGGCGGAGGAATACGACCCGGCCGAGCGCCGTCAGCTTGGCAATTTCCCCCAGGCGTTCTCGCATCTGGCGCTGATCAATACGGCATTGAACCTGGAGAATGCGCACGGCCCGGCGCATCGGCGCGGCCGCCGCGGGCGGGGCATTCACGATCCCGGCGGGGCGGCAGGGTAGTACTCACGACCGGTGGAGCGCGAGTCACGCGCGCTCTCAACATGGTCTTCGCCGGTGCCGACACCCAACGGTCACGTGGGAAACCAGTCTCCGATCACCTGCGCCCGGCGGCGCTGGATCCCGACACGCCGTGGCGGCGAGACCGGCTTCGTCGGCTTTGGCGGGAACCGGCCAGGCGAGTCTCACGTGCGTCTCATTTCGTCTGCCGTGAGACGGCCGCGTTGCCAACCCGAACGATGCCGGCCGGTCCCGTGCCCGTGCCAGGATAAACGGGCATAGGCGGTAGGCCGGTGAATTGGTGCATGGGGTTTTGGCCGCGCCGCTGCCAAGCCCCGTCGCGGCAGCGTGCGGCGCGCGGCGAAGCAAGCAAGGGTCTAACGCAGATGCAGGCAGATGGACGCAAAGCACGCGGATGGGACAGGAGCAGCCGCATCGGCACGGCTCCCCGGGTTCGGTAATGCGATGTCTGCCGTGCAGCATCGTGCCGGACCGAGGCCCATCTGCGTGCTTTGCGTGCATCCCTTCTGCCTCTGCACTGCTAACCGTCAAATTCACCGCGGCCCGCGACGATTTTCCGGCCGGATGCCGATTTATTGCGATTGCTGATCCACCCGCTGTCGGACGCGCAAGAGGATGCGACGCCGACCGTGGACCCGCGGCTGGCTCGCGCGGGCGGGGCGGGAGGTGCTGGTGCGGGCTGTGGCAATGCAATCAAGCGGACACGGAGTTTCACGAAGTTCGCAGGGAGTTGCACGGCAAGCAAAGCTGACCGCCCTCCACGTATTGGCCTGACGCCTCACAGGAACTCCCGGCATGGTGTCGCTTCTCC
>JBEKNT010000063.1:0-21494 GCA_049522565.1 Acetobacteraceae bacterium | reverse complement strand
ACCCCCTCCCACAAGGGGAGGGGGAGACTTGGCCTTACCTCGTTCGTCCTGATGCGGATTGCGCTTGCCATCACACCAACCGCTCCATCAGTGCCGCCACGATGCGGGTGGCCAGGTCAGCCGGCGGACCATTGGCCGCGGCCAGGGGCACGGTGACCGACTGGTGCTCGCCCGACGCGCCGGATTTGGCCAACCCCGCGGCAATGCCATGCGCCAGTGCGCGAGCCTGGCTCGGGTCCAGCCCCGGGATGTCCAGCACCAGCCGATCGATCCGTACCTCCGGCCGCTGTGCCGGTGACGCCGGGTGCGGCGGCTGTGCGGGAGGTGCCTGTTGCACGGCGCCGCTCATCCGCTCGCCTCCTGCAACGGCAGCCGCAGCCGCTGGCCCTGCTTGGCCATTTCACGTTGGGCGGCGGCCATGATGTGCCGCATGCCGATGCGGCCACCCTCGGCACGGGCAATGAACGCCGCACCGAGCGCCGTGGCCTTGATCTCGGCGCCCGTCATGGTCAGCCGCTCGGACAGGTAGCGCCAGTCGATCTCGTCCAGGATCGCCTCGCCGCTCGGGGCAGGCGGCAGCAAGGCCCGTTGCCAAAGCGCCAGCCGATCCTCCGGCCGCGGCGGCAGGAACTCGATGACGAAGCGCAACCGGCGCACGAACGCCGTGTCCAGATCCTGCCGCCGGTTGGTGGCCAGGATGGCGACGCCGTCGAACCGCTCGATGCGCTGGAGCAGATAGTCGATCTCGATATTGGCGAACCGGTCGTGCGCGTCCTTCACCTGGGTGCGGGTGCCGAACAGCGCATCCGCCTCGTCGAAGAACAGCAGAGCGCCGCTGTCCTCGCAGGCGTCGAACACTTCGCGCAGTTTCTTCTCGGTCTCGCCGACATACTTGTTCACCACGCCGGCCAGATCGACGCGCAGCAGGTCGATGCCGAGCGAGCGCGCCATCACCTGCGCCGCCATGGTCTTGCCGGTACCGGACGGACCGCCGAACAGCGCCGAGATGCCGTGACCGAGATGGGTCAGCCGGGAGAAACCCCAGTCCTCATAGACCGTCCAGCGCAGCCGCACCTGCGTCTCGAAGGCGCGAAGCTGGGTGAGGATGTCGGCGGGCAACACCAAGTCATCCCACTCGTATGGACAGGGCAGCCGGGTCAGCAGCGCATTGTCCGGCCGCTTGCCGCGCGGCTTCAGGTCCACGCCCTGCTTGCTGGCGGCGGCACGGGTGATCTCGGCCGGGGTCAGGCGGTGCGACAGCAGGGCCTCGGGCGGCGGCGCCTCGGTCGCCTGGCGCCAGACATGCAGCCGCGCCGAGATGGTCAGCGGCGCCAGGGAGATCGCCGCGCCCTGCCCGGTCGGGTGGCGCACGCCGCGGATGTAGGGCACGCCGAGCTGGCGCGCGCGCGTCCAGTCGGCCTCGGAGGCGGCGTCCGCGTCGCCGACATAGGCCAGGGCGCCGGTAATCGCCGCCTGCCGCAGCACGCGGGTCAGCGCCTGGTTCGGAGTCAGGCTGACGGTCGCGCCGGTGGCGATGCCCGTAGCCATGCCAGCGGTTGCGCCGGCGGCGACCAACGCCGCCAGGTCGGCCGCAAGCAGAACCCGGCCGGCGGCGGCGGCGAACTGCGCCGCGAGGGTCCTGCGGCCGATGCCGGGTGGTCCCACCAGCTCGGCGTCCCGCAGATCGGTCAGGCCGGCCAGCGCGTCGCGCGCCTTCTCGTGCAGCACCGGTAGCGCCGCGACCTGTGCCGGCTCGATGATGCGCGCCGCGTCGGCGATGGCAGGGTCGTGCCAGAATCCGCTGAACACCGACAACGCCACCGCCGGGTCGGCCTGCCAGGGTGTGGTGAGGCGCTGCGCCACCAGGCCGTCGATCGGTGCCGCAAGCTGCCAGCGGAGCAGACCGGCCCCGGCAAACGGTGCCGGCTCCCGCCCGGCGAGGCGCGCCGCAAGCCAGGCAGTGGGCTGGGTCAGCCGCCCGTCATCGTGCAGATACGCGACCACCCGGCCCAGACCGGGATCGAGTTCCACCGCCAGCAGCAGTGCCAGCAGATCGGCCTCCGGCTCGGTCAGATCGAAGACCTGGCGGATCGCGGTCCAGCCGGTGTCGGAGTCCAGCGCCGCCGCAGCTTCCTCCGCCTGGGCGGACAGCGCCGCGATATCCTCTGCGGCGAAGAACGCCGCCGCCGCAGCGTGGGTCGCCTCGGGCGCCAGCAGCCGCGCCACCTCGCCGGGACCGATCGCCGGGCCCTGGTCGGGACTGGTCTGGCCGGACTGCCACAGATGCTCCACCCACAGCGCCAGACGGCGGCAACGCAGCCGGGTCAGCGCGAGCAAACGCTGCGCGGTGGGGCTGGCGGCGGTCGCGTTCATAGTCCCACCACCACGACCCAGCCGGGCGCCGCGGCGATACCGTTCACCTGGATCAACACCGGATAGGTGCCGGCGGCGGGTGCCGGGCTGGGCAGCATGAAGTCGATCGCGGTGCCGGCCGGGTTGACGGTGAACTGGCCCGCGGTCGGCGCCGGCGTGGCCGCCTTGACCAGCGGCAGCGCACCGAGCGCGACGATGGTCGAGGCCGCGACGAAGCCGGCGCCGGTGATGGCGTAAAGACCAGACGCATCGGGCTTGAGTTGCGGCGGGTTGGTGACGCCGTCCACGCGCGGCGCGACGACGATCGGGATCGCATTGGACTGCGTGGCCAGCGGGACACTGCCGACGCTCAGGTCATACAGTCCCGGCACCGGGGTCGCGGCCGGCGGCGCGGGCAGCGCGCTGGTCGGATCGGCGTACGCCGACGGCAGCAACAGCGTAAGCTGGCCGCTCTGCACCGGAGCCTGACGCCAGGAGGTCACGTCCCACGAGGTGGCGCTGCCAGGTCCGCGCAGAAACACCTGAACCGCCGCCGGAAGATCCAACCCATTGCCGGCGACGACCAGTGAGCTGCCGCCGACCGCGGTCAACGGACCGTTCGCCGCCACCACCTGGGCGGGCTCGGCCGACGGCAGGACCGGCTGCATGCCGACGCTGCCGCCGGCAAACAGCAAAGGCTGCGGGGCGGTCAGCGGCTCGGGCGAGACCGACAGGTTCGCCACGGTCGGAGGCAGCGACGGCGCGGGCTGCGGTACGGCGGGTGCAATGAACACCACGCCGGCGCGGATCAGCGCCGACAGCCGGATCGGCACGGTGATGGCCTGCCAGAGCCGGCTCATCTCCTCGATCGTGTCAGCCTCGATCGAGACGGTGAACTCGCCGTTGGGCAGCCATTGCGTGAGCGAGTCCTTTTGGATGACCGCCTGGGTGACGATCGGCTGGCTGTGAATCGCCTGAAGCGCGAGTGTCATGGCGCGTTGCTCGCTGGCGAAGTCGGTGTCGTGCCAGGCGGTCAGCAGGTAGGACAGGTTCAGGCTCAGCGGCTGGGCGTTGTTGAGCTGTGGCCGTGGGCCGTTGACCGGCGTGTTGCGCCAATACGGATCGCGGCCGACATGCAGCAGGTACAGCGTCAGGTGGCAGTAGCCATCGCTGGTCCGCGCCGAGTCCGGGCTGTTGCAGGAGATCTTGATGTTGCTGGCCGACGGGTTCGCGGCGTTGAGCGCGGTCTGCAACAGCCCGGTCAGGACGTTGGTGATGTCCGAAAGATCGGGCGTGCTCCAGGCCATGGCGGCTCAGCCCTGGACCAGGCCGAAGCGCCAGGCATAGGCGCGGGCGAGCGACGCGCCCTCGGCCTGGGCCGCGCCCCGCGCCGCCGCGCGCGATGCGGCCTGCGGGGCGACCGGGGCGGGCGGCGGGGCGGCGGCGCGCACCTCGACCGTGCCGATATAGATGCGCGGCGGGGTTGGCGCGGCGCCGGTCCCTGGCGGCGGCGCAGCGCTGGTCCCGGGCGGCGGCGCGGCGGCGGGTCGCATCGCGGGCGGTATCGGGGCGGCGGTCCGGGCGGCAGACGGTGCGCCGTGCGGCGCCGGTGCCGGGTCCGAGGCGACCGGCCGGCGGGACACCTCCGCGATCGCAGGCGCGGGCAGGTCCGCAGCTTGTGCGGATAATGCTGGCGCGACGACATCGGCCGGAACCGGACTGACCGTCGGCTTCGGGCGCGTTGCCGCCGGGTCCGGCGCGGCTGGCGCTACCGGGGCGGGCGCGGCGTATGCCGCCCGGGCGGGTGGGGCGGGCATCTCCGGCCCGGCGGCAGCTTGGGCCGACGACATCACCGTCCCGACGGGTGCGGCGGTTTGCGGCTGTGCCGGGGGCGGCAAATCCGCGGGCTCGGCGCCGGCCGGTGCAGCCATCCCCGGCGCCCGAGACAGCGGCACCCCAGGCAGCGCCGCAGGCGGACCGGAGCGCGCTGCCTTGCGGCGCAACACCGGCGCAGGCGAGGCCTCCGACGCGGGGGACAGGTGCGGCAGCCCCGCGGCCGGCGGCATCGCTGGCGGACGAGCCTCATCCGACGCCGCATGCGGCATCGCGAACAGCACGGGGTCGCCCGGCCGCAGCGGCTCGGCAATGCGATGCAGATAGGACCGAGCCGCCGCCACGTCAGGCCGCCTGCGAGGACGTGCGGCGGATGCGCTCGGCATAAGCCCGCCGCCGGTCCTGCGGCAGCGCCAGGATCGCTGCCTCCGGCCAGTGATAGGTGCGCGCGATCAGGTCAACGTCGTCATGCACGGCACCCGCCGCGCGGCGCAGTTCGCCGACCACGACGCGGGTGACATGCAACGGCGCCTGCACGGCCGCCGCGCAATCCGGGCAGATGCCGGCAATCGGCCGCGACACCTCCGGCGCCATGGTCGCCATCGCGCGCAGCACGCGTCCGCGCTGCGGGGCACGCCGCGCCGCGGCGTCGAGGCAGCGTTCGGCCAGGTGCCGCGTCGGGCTGGCGAGCGGCGCCACCGCCGCCTGGTCCCCCGCGGTCGGCAGGCGGAACCCCGCACCGTCCAACCGGAACCAGCCATGCCGCGCCGGGTCGGGCGTCACGCCGGCCACAGCGCGCGGCCGCACCGCCGCAAGGTAGTCCGCCACGCGGAACCCCACCTCGACCCGGGCGCCGCACTCGGGGCAGCCGAAGCCGAGTGCCAGGTGCTGGCCAAACCGGCTGGCGCGCAGGCTCAGCAGCAGGAATTCGAAGTCGGTGACGCTCAGGCCCGCCCAATCGTGCCCATTGGCGCGCGTGCCGTTGCCGGCATCGGCGAGCCGCACCAGCAGCGCGATCCCGACTTCGACCGGATGGCCCCACGACTCCTGTAGCAGGAGGTCGTCCGTCCCGTCGGGTGCCCGCAGCGCGACCTCGATGCCACTGACTGGCAGGCGGACCATGCGTTCAATTCTCGGTCGGCTCGGTCAGCGTGGTGTCCTGCTCCCAGCCCTCGTTCTCGAGCTTGATATGCTCGATGGCGATGGCATTGGCGCCCGCGTCGAGATCGGGCAGCGCCTGGTATTCGGACACCCAGCAGCGATGCACGAAGAAGCGCCAGACCGGCTGGCCTTCCTCGTTCAGCAGATCGATACGGACCTCCTTGCGGAGATTCTTCAGCGAGGTGCTGGGCGAACCCTTGTCCAACACCTGCGCGGCATTGGCCCAGGTGGCGAAATCGAGGTCCTGGGTGAGCCCGCGCTCCAGCGTGATCGGCTCGTACTTGGTGCGTCCGAGGCCCTTCAGGATGATGGCGTTGCCGCCTTCCTTGTATTCGATGACGTCGGACGATCGTTTCAGCCCGGTGACCTTGCTGACCGCCGCCACCGGCGCGGTCGAGGTGCCGAAATAGACCAGGAACCGGTACGTCTTGTACGGATCGTAGCGGTTGATGTTGACGGTGAACGGCTTGCCCATCGGTGGGGTCTCCTCAACTGCCCGCGGTCTGACCGGCAAGCTGCGCGATCTTGATGACGACGAATTCCGCCGGCTTCAGCGGCGCGAAGGCGACCACGATATTGACGATGCCGTTCTGCTGGTCGGTCGGCGACGTCGTGGTGGAATCGCATTTCACCTGGAACGCATCGCTCGGCGTCGAGCCCTGCAACCCGCCCTGACGGAACAGCGACAGCAGGAACGCCTCGATCGAGGACTTGATCGCGACCCACAGCGGTTCGTCGTTCGGTTCGAACACCACCCAGCGCAGGTTGGCGAGCAATGTCTGTTCGATGAACAGCGTCATGCGCCGCACCGGCACATACATCGACTGCTGGTAGGCCTGGTTCTTCGCCACCAGCGTCCGCGCGCCCCATACCACCGTGCCGGTGCCGGCGAAGCTGCGCAGGCAGTTGATCGAATCGATGTTCAGCACACCCTGCTGCGGATCGTTCATGATGCCCGACAGCACTGGACCGGTGGTGTTGAGCACCACCGTGGCAAGCCCGGCCGGCGCCTTCCACACGCCGCGGCTGGCGTCGGTCGCGGCGTAGATGCCGGCGACGAAGCCCGATGGCGCCATCGGAATGATCTGGCCGGTGACCGGATCGGTGGAGCGCAGATACGGGAAGTAGAGCGCGCCGTTCTGGCTCATTGGCAGCGTGGTGCCGCCGACGCCGGCGTTCATCCAGGCGTCGATCGGCGCCGGCGGGGTTACGGTCCCGGCCACGGCCGGTGCCTGCGGCGGCGGATCGATGATCGCGAAGGCGCGCTTGCGTTCGGCGAAGGCGAGCGCGGCACTGACCACCTCGTTGTCGGTGACACCGGGAATCAGCAGCAGATTGAAGATCTCCACGTTGTCGAGCGAGGAGTTGGCCGCGAACACCGGCAGGAAATCGCCGCCGTCATAGCCCGTGATGAACGTACTTGCCGTGGTGGAGACATCGGTCCAGGTGATTGGCGGGACAGGAACGGTGGTGAGCGCCGAGCCGAAGCCGGTGGAGGAGGGCGTAACGGTGACCAGCGCCGACACGCCGTTGATCATCACATTGGGGTCGGTCGGCTTGGGATGCGCCGGATCGGTCGGGATCGTCGCACCACGCCAGGTCTCGACCTGGTTGCCGTAGGTGATGATGATGTCGAATGTCGTGTTGCCATTGCGGACATTGGTGATCGACACCGACATCGGCACGGCATCGATCGGTTCGCGCGCGGTGAAGGAAAATCCGCCGCCCGTGGCCGCAACGGTGGAAGAGGTTGGTGCAATGTTGCCGGTGCCGGTGCCAAGGCGGTCGACGACCGTCTCGGTCGTCGAGGACTCTTTGAACAGACCGGGTTGCAGGCCCACCACGTAGGCGGTCGATCCGCCGTTGAGGAAGAACTGGTACACCGCCCGTGGCAGGGATGCGTCGATCAGCCCGCTGCTGAACAGGCCGCCGAAATAGGTTTCATAGTCGCTGAAGCTGAAGAGCTGCTGGGCGACGCCGAAATTCGCGGTCTTGTACGGATGCGAATAGCCGATGAACGCGGCGATCGAGGTCGGCGCCGGCACGATGGCATGCGAACTGGACGGCAGTTCCTGGATGTAGATTCCAGGGTAGGAATAGGAACCGGACATCGGACAACCTCGCGGGATTGGGGGGACGCGCCGGCGAGCGGACGCCGGCGTCGGTCAGGTCACGATGACGGGGGGACGGCGATCAGTCCCTGCTGCAGCAACGACGCGAGCAGTGCCGGAACCAGAGTGGCCTCGTCTGTACCGCTCAGCCCGACCGCGGTCATCCATGCCGCGGCACTGGCCGTGCCGCTGGTGATGGTGATCTGCGACAGCGGGATCTGGTACTGCTTGCCGGGACTCGTGCTTTCGCTGATGAACGTGACCGGCGATGCGCCGACGACGGGCATGCGCTTCTCCCCCGTTTTTCTCGTTTTCGATCCTAGCGAGACGATGCCGCGTCGCGCCATCCATCCTCGGATCGAGATGAGGTAGAGGCCGCGGTCTATATCCACGCCGCGACGCTACGGCCGCAGACGGTCGGCCAGGGTGTCGGGCGTGAATATGTCGATGTCGTCGTTGCCCGGGCCGAGCAATTGCGTCAGGTCCGCCGACAGCGCCAGCACGCGCGCGCCGGGCAGCATGGCCCGAACCCGCGCGGCATCCACCGGCCGCGCACCGCCGGGTCCAATGATGACAATGTCGGGGGACAGCGCGCCAAGCTGTGCGTAGGCGCTATCCACATCGGTGAGTTCGGCGACGACCAGCAACGCCGCACGCGTGGTCAGCACGTGCCGGATCAGGTCAGCCAGCAAAGGCGGCACCGTCACGAGGACGGTCCGAAGCCTTCGCACCGTCTGCCCTCCTCGAATCGCGCGACCGCATCATGCGGAACCCGACCGGCGCGGGCTATCGATCCGAGGATGCAGGAAAGATCGAGTCGCTACGCGGGGCCAGCGTCGATCCCGTCCTGCCGGGCGGCGTGCACGTGCGTCATCGCCTCGGTTCGGCGATGCACGCTCAATTTGCCCAGCAGGTTGTGCACATGCGATTTCGTGGTGCCCAGGCTGATCCCGAGGCGGCGGGCGATGTCCTTGTTGCTGAGCCCTTCGCCGACCAGGCCCAGAATCACGTTCTCTCGTGGGGTGAGCGATGACGCCGGCGGCTGGGCCGGTGCGCTGCCGGCGCCGGACGCGCCGACGCGCCGCAGCAGGCTGCCCGCGATGTGCGACGGGCAGGTTTGCTCGCCGCGGCTGATCTGGCCGATCAGCAATGCCAGATCGTTGACCGAAGCGGTGTTGGGCACGTAACCGGCGATCCCGGCGGCGGCCCATGCGAGCACGGTCTCCTCGGTTTCGGCGACGGCAATCGCGACGACACTGGCGTCGGGGACGGCGGCGCAGAGCTGGCCGGCTGCCCGGGGGCCGCCGGGGAACGCGACATCGAGCAGTACGATCTCCGGCCGCAGCATCGCGGCGGAGGCGAGCGCATGCGCCAGTGTCGCGCTCTGCTCGCGCACGACAAGGCCCGGCGAACGTTGCAGGATTTCGGCCAGGCTCTCGCGCAGGAAGCGCACTTCCGAGACGATCAGGATGCCCAGGCAGGCGGGCTGATCAGCGACCGACTGGTACAATTCCGGAACCATGACGCCTCTTCCCCCGTGCGTGCAGCGTATCCGGACCGGCGTTTCTTTTAATTTCGATATCACGGCGGCGGCGGGAGTGGAAACAACAAATGTCAAAATCCTGGCAAGGGTGGACGTATTCACCGGTCTATATCGCCGCTGTCACGGCGCCTCGTCATTCTGCGCCACGGGCGGTCGTTCAGGCGGGGCTTGGCCGGGCCAGCTACCCCCGTCGGCGGTGCATGCTCCGCCGCACGGAACACGGCGACCCGCCACACCGCCGTCTGGTCATCGGCATCGATCCGCTGCATGGTGGCCGGGTCGGAAACGCGGCGTTAAGCCTGGACAAGGCGGACGAAGGGGAGAAACGATCATGTCGTTGGCTGCATTGCGTGCGCTGGTTGGGCTGGCAACGGTCTTTTGGCTGGCATGCAATACGGCTTCCCTCGCGGCCGACCCGTCTCCCGTGCCCGCGCCATGGGCTGCTCCGGTGCCCAAGGCGAAATGTGGTCCGGGATCGCGCGCCGAGAGCGGTTTGCAAGGCGCCACCAGCCTCGCCGAGCGCTTCGGCGGCGCGTCCGCCCAGGGTTTTCGCTGCAACATGGCGTTGGTTGGGCAGTCGCAAGGCGAAGGCGCGAGTTGGCAAATGGCGTGGTTCGGCGACTGCGCCTACTACGACACCGCCAACAGCCCGCGCCAGCAGCATCGTGGCGTGGTGGTGGTGGACGTGGCCGATCCGGCCCACCCGAAGGCCGTGGACTACATCGACACGCCAACCATGCGCGATCCATGGGAGTCGCTGCACGTCAACCAGGCACGCAAGCTGCTGGGCGGTGCCGAAGCCGAGAACGGCACCGGCATCGGCAACGGGTTCGAGATCTACGATGTGTCCGACTGCCGGCATCCGGTGCTGAAAGCGAATCTCCAGATTCCGGACAGCCACGCGCATGCCGGGAATTGGACCCCGGACGGCAACTTCTACTACATTACGCAAGGCTTCCGCGGTGTTGGCGGCACCATGCCGATCGTTGACACGTCGGACGCCGCCCATCCTACGCTGGTCGAGACCTGGAAATTCACCGGCGAAGGACGCCCGCACGATCCCAACTTCAATGCCGATGGCACGCGGATGTACAGCCCTCAGCCGGGATATTTCACCGCACCTGTCGGATCCAGTTCGTTCGGACCTGAAGGGCTGGTCGTGCTCGACACCAGCGACATCGCCGCCCATAAGCCGAACCCGCAGATACGCCAGGTCGGCACGCTGTTCTGGAAGGATGGCGGCCAGTCGCAGGCGGCACTCCCGGTGACGATCGCCGGCAAGCCCTACGTGATCTTCTCGCAGGAACTTGGTTCCGGCGGCCTGGGTCCCGCCAGCCGCGCCGCCGCCTGCGCGCAGCAACTGCCGCCGTTCGGCTTTCCCAAGATCATCGACATCTCCGACGATACGCACCCGCGCGAAGTCGCCAAGCTGATGCTGGAGGTGCACGACCCGGCGTACTGTTCGATGACGATGGGCGAGGCGACCAATCCGGCCTTCGTCTACGACAGCCACTACTGCAACGTGGATGATGCGCACGACGCGCGACTGCTGGTGTGCAGCTTCTTCGAGGCCGGGCTGCGCGCGTTCGACATCCGCGATCCGTATCACCCGCGCGAGGTCGCGTATTACAAGCCGCCGGCCCAGGGCACCAAGGATCTGCCTGGCTCCAATTTGCAGAACTTTACCGGCTCGGGCGGTGTGACGCTGAACCGCACCGCGGACTGGACATCGTCGTTCCTGCGCATCCTGAAGCGGCGGGATGGCACGGTCGAGGTGTGGTTCACCTCGCAGGACAACGGCTTCCAGGTGGTGCGCTTCACCAATCCGGACCTGGTCGGCACGGACCTGCTGAAGACCGGCCCCGGCGACGATGTGATGTGACACGCACTTGCCGTTTCCACCGTCATGGCCGGCCCCCGGGTCAAGTGCCCGGGGGCAAGGCTTGACCCGGCCATCTATCGCGGCACCGCGGCTGCATCGATGGCCGGGTCAAGCCCGGCCATGACGGTGGGAACGGCAAGTGCGAACCAATCAACAGCAGATATCAGAGCCAATGTCCGCGCCGGTTGGCATGAGGCCCGCGAGCAGACCGGCCGCTGTCTGCGTTTTCGTCGCGGCGGCGGCATGGACCGGCGGCGGTGTGGCGTGCGCGCATAGCCTGGTGACGCCGTACGACTTGCCAATTCCGTTCTCGCTGTATGTGTACACCTGCGCGATCACGTTGCTGCTGACATTCGCGGTGCTGGCGTTCGTGCCGACCGCGCCAATCGGACTGGAGCGCGCGTCGCGTCCGGTCATTCGGCTGGGGCGCCTGCTGCCGGTGGTGGGACAGACTGGCGCCGTCGCTTTGCTTGGGCTGACCATCGCCGCCGGGTTGTGCGGCACGCCAAGCCCGGTGGCCAACATCGCGCCGACGCTGTTCTGGGTCGGCATGATGCTCGGCCTCACCGCCGTGACCGCAGTGCTCGGCGACGTGTTCCAGATCGTCAATCCCTGGCGCGTTCTGCTGCGTCTCCTGCATGTGGGTGCGCGGCCCGTCCTGCGCTATCCGCCGGCGCTGGCATCCTGGCCCGCCTTCACCTGCTATCTGGCCCTGAGCTGGCTGGAACTGATGGCACCGCCCCGCCCTTCCCTGCTGGCCTGGGCGTTGCTGGCCTATACCGGCCTGACCGCGGCCGGCGCCGCACTGTTTGGTCGCGACGCCTGGTTCCGTCATGCCGACCTGTTCAGCGTGTTCTTCCGCATCACCGGCATGCTCGCCCCGGTCGCTTATGGTCGCGACGCGGCGTCCGAGGCCGCGAACTGGCAGGTTCGCACGCGCCCGCTGCTGGCGGGCACACTGGACGACCGGCCACATCACATCAGCCTGCTGCTGTTTGTGTTGTTCATGCTCGCCGGCACAACCTATGACGGCGTGTGGCAGACGTCGTTCTGGGCCGGACTGTACTGGCACAACCTCATGGCGTGGCTGCAACCGCTCTGGGGTAACGACATGGCGCGCGCACAGGCGCTGCTGGCACCCGGCTATGTGATCTACCAGCGCGGCGGACTGATCGCGGCGCCGGTCGTTTACTTCGCGGTCTATATGACGGTGATGGCGGCGATGCGCGGCGTGACCGGAGGGCGCATGCCGGTACGCGCGTTGGCGCTGCGCTTCGCGTTCTCGCTGATCCCGATCGCACTGGCCTATATGCTGGCGCATTCGTGGACCCTGCTGCTGACGGTGCTGCCGGTGATCCCGTTTCTGCTGACCGATCCATTTGGCGTCGGCTGGAACCTGTTGGCGTTGCAACGCCTGTCCGCCGAACCGGCACCGCTCGATATGGGACAGGCATGGCATATCGAGGTAGGCCTGATACTGCTCGGCCATATCGCCAGCGTCTATCTCGCCCACGTGATCGCACAGCGAACCTTCGCTGCCCGCCACCACGTTTGGCTGAGTGAACTCCCATTGCTGCTGCTGATGGTGGGATACACGTTCATCGGTCTGTCGGTGCTGAGCCTGCCGCTCATCCTGCATTGAGATCGCGGCTGCCGCCTGGTTCGCCGCCGCGGCAGACGCCATCGCGGCAGGCTTGCCGATTGTCTATCGCCGCTGGACAATCGGGCTGGTTGCGTTCAACCCGTTCTGCTACCGCACGGTAGTCACCGCAGGAGACCCGTCATGCCGCGTCTGAATTTCGGCGCCTTCCTCGCCCCGCATCATCCGATCGGCGAGCATCCGATGCTGCAGTTCCGCCGCGATCTCGACCTCGTGGAGCATCTGGACCGTCTCGGCTACGAAGAATTCTGGTGCGGCGAACACCATTCCAGCGGCTGGGAAATGATCGCCTCGCCGGAAATGTTCCTGGCCGCGGCAGGCGAAAGGTCGAAGCGCATCAAGCTCGCCACCGGGGTCGTCTCACTGCCGTATCATCACCCGTTCAACGTCGCGCAGCGCATCGTGCAGCTCGACCACATGACCGGCGGGCGGGCGATCTTCGGCTCCGGCCCGGGCGCCTTGGCATCCGACGCCCACACCCTCGGGGTCGACCCGATGGTGCTGCGCGACCGCCAGGACGAGGCGATCAGCGTCATCCGCCGGTTGTTCAATGGCGAGCGCGTGACGCTGAAAAGCGAGTGGTTCACCATGCAGGACGCGGCGCTGCAACTGCTGCCCTTGCAGGAGGACATGCCGTTCGCCGTCGCCTCGCAGATCAGCCCATCCGGCATGACCCTTGCAGGGAAACACGGCATCGGCATCATCTCGATCGGTTCGCTGTCGAACGAAGGTCTCAACGCCCTGCCGACCCAGTGGGGCTTCGCCGAAGCCGCCGCCGCCAAGCACGGCAAGACGGTCGATCGCAAGAACTGGCGCGTCCTGCTGAGCTGGCACATCGCCGAGACACGCGAAAAGGCACGCGCCGAAGCCCGCGATGGCCTGATGCGTCACCATAACGAGTACATCACCGGGACGCTGCAACGGCCTGGCGCCAAGCCGTTCAAGACCCCCGATGAGGCGGTGGACCTGAGCGCATTCTCGGACGGTGCCGTGGCCACGATCGGTACGCCGGACGACCTGGTGAAAAGGATCAAGTCCGTGCTGGAGATCAGCGGCGGCTTCGGCACCGTCGTCGGCTTCGTGCACGACTGGGCCAACCCGGAGAACACCATGCGCAGTTGGGACATGGTGGCGCGCTATGTCGTCCCGGAGATCAACGGCTATCTCGCCGGCCTGCGGAAATCGCAAGCCTTCGTCAGCAACAACCGGGAATACTTCGACCGCGCGCGCGAAGCCGTGATGAGCAAGATCGCCGAGAACGAAGCCGCGGCCGAGGCACTGAAGGTCACCAGGTCGTCGATGCTGAGCGCATCAGCCAGCAACGTGCCGGATTTCGACCAAGCCCGCGCCCGTGCCGGCGCGCGCTGACGGCAACCATTCCGGCCAGTCACGCACGTTCCCCGTCATGGCGGGCTTCCGGGTCGGGCGCCCCGAAGCCTGCCATGACAGCAGCGATTGGCACCGTCGACCAGCCATCAGACAAGCAGCAGCCATATTGCCGCGGTCCAGGAGAAATTGGCACCGCCGAGGCCGGCGCCGCTGGTCGGATCGAAATATTCGCAGAATCCCGCGGCGGAAATCAACGCACGCGTGGCGTCACGGATACCGCCCGCCGGACCAGTCGCAGCCGCACCGGAAAACCCTTCGGCAATCATCCAATTGACCACCGCCCAAATGGGGCCACGCCAATAGCGCTTCGACTCGAAGCGCGGATCGGCCGGATCGGTGGACGGGACAAGCCAGGGCACGCCGGCTGACCAGCGGGCAAGCGTCGCCGCCATTGCCGCGGCACACTCAGGAGCATGGCCAGCGTAGAGCGGGAGAAATCCAGCAGAAGTTCCAACCTCGATTGGCGTGTGCGGGATCAGGTCCTCGCTGACGTAGAGGCCGAGATCGGCTGACCAGAGCCTCTCCAGCGCCCTACCCAGCCGATCGATCCGCCCGGCAATTTCCGACTGTTCCACGATCGTTCCGAAACGGCCGGCAAGCGCGTACAGATCGCGTTCCGCCCGTAGCAGGATCGCATTGGTGCCAATGTCCGCGACGCGGAACGGTGAGGCAGCGAGCATCCGCGCCGGGTCCCACGCGCAGTCGCGAAATAGATCGACGAGATGGATGAAGCGCTGGTAGTCCTCGGCGCGCGGCCGCATGGTGGGATCGATATGGCTGGTGTCGCGGCGGCGGATTTCGCTGCCCGTCGTGGTCGGCACGCGGGCGAGCGGACCATCCCATGCGGGCGAGTTGTCCATCCCGGTCTCCCAGGGATGCAGCGTCGCGACCAGACCGCGCTTGCCAGGGTCTCGCGAGCGTTCCCACCAGCGGTGGTTGCGCAGCAGGCGCGGGTAAATCTCGGCCATGCGCGCCGCGTCGCCGGATGCATCGAACACCCGGCGCGCGGCCGTGGCGAGGACCGGCGGTTGGGCAATGCCCGAGGTCGGCGGATCATGCCGCACACCCCAGACATCGGGGCCGGGGAAATAATCGTCCGATGGGGCGTGGAACACGATCTGCGGGATCAGTCCATCATCCCATTGGCCACGCAGCAGGCATTCGATTTCCTGCCACGCGCGCGCGGCGTCGAACGTCGCCCAGCCCATTGCGACGAAGGCGGAATCCCAGTTCCACTGGAACGGATACAGCCGGGCGGTGGGAACGGTGTAACCGCCGCGATCGTTCTCCCGCAGGATCGCGCGGGCGCGTTCGGTTGGATCCGTCACGCCGGCAGCTTCGCCTCGTCGCTCGGTCATCCGATGTGCTCCACGGCTTCCTCGGTGGCCGCCCCCTCCCCACGCGTCGTGGCCGGCATCGGCCGGCCATCCACGTCTTGTCTTGCCCGGACGAGAAAGACGTGGGCGGCTGGGCCGCGTCGGCACGACGCCGGGGGAGGAGCATCGGGCAGCCGCGTGCGTTGTATCCCGGATCGCGATAGCGTGCCGGTGGACGCGTGAGGAAACCAGAGATGCCGCAAAAGCTGCTGGTGCTGCAATCATTGTGGGCCATGGAACGGCGCCGCCCGGACGGCGCCGAATGGTCGCTGTCGGAAAAACTGGCCATGATCCGGGATGCCGGCTTCGACGGCGTCGGCGTCCGCTTCGTCGATGCCGACTACGCGCGCGAGGTGACCAGCTTCCTGCGCGTTCACGGCATGAGTTGGCAGGCGCAATGCTATCCGCGCACCGTCGATGATCTCAAACCCGTGCTGGCACTGGTGCGTGAACTCGGCGCCGATCACGTGAACCTGCAACCCGATGTGCGCCCGTACCGGCTCGCCGAGTGCATCCCGTATCTCGAGGGATGGCGCCGCCTGGCTGCGGATGCGGGCGTCGCCGTGCATATCGAGACGCATCGCGACCGGATGACGACGGACCTGTTCTTCACGCTGCATCTACTGGACTGCTTCCCGGACCTGCGGCTGACCGCGGACCTGTCGCACTACGTGGTGGGGCGCGAGTTCGCCTGGCCCATCGCGCCGGAAAATCACGCGATGATCCACCGCGTGCTCGACAATAGCTGGGGGCTGCACGGGCGTGTCGCCAGCCGCGAGCAAGTCCAGGTGCAGCTCGGCTTCCCGCAGCACCGCGACTGGGTGGCGCTGTTCATGGGTTGGTGGGAGTACGGCATCCGGTCCTGGCGGCGCCGCGCCGGCCCGGATGCGACGCTGACCTTCCTGTGCGAGCTCGGTCCGCCGAGCTATGCGATCACCGGCGCCGACGGCTACGAACTATCCGACCGCTGGCAGGAGGCGCTGGAGATGCGCGACATGATCCGCGCGCTATGGGACAGGATCGAGCAAGAGACGCGCTGACGCTCTGCGCTTCAGGCATCGCGACACGCCAGGTCACTCGGCGCGGCGACGTTGACGAACGTAACCAGCGTGTTGTCCGACAAGGTGATCGTGGTCGTTCCGCCACGGGCGACTGCGTTCGCTAATACGGTCTCTACGGACACGCCGTAGCCGCTTAGATACACCGTGTCGTTGGCGGAGAAGCCGGTCACGGCGTCGCTCGCCCCAGCGGCATTGCCATCGGCGAAGAGGAACGAATTGCTGCCGCTGCCGCATTGCCAGGCGACCGATCGTGTGACCCCCAGGGCGGCTGACACCGGTGCGCATGGAACGCCGTTGCATTGCCGGCGTCCCCAATGTGGCATAACCAGGCTTGGCCCGGCGACCCACGACTTTGCGGCGCACGGCACAGCAAGTCGTGGGTGGCCGGCCGCAGCCTGTCCTCGGGCCGGCCTGTGGCCAGACCCTTGGGTCGGCCATGACACAGGAGGCCCCTCCGTGCTCGAATTGGCCTTAAGTTAGCGCCTATGCCCTGCCGCCCCTCGCCACGCCATGTCCTCCCGCGCCCCGCCTGGTTCAGGCTCGCCGCCTGATGAGCGCGCTCGCCCTCATCCGCGCCGCCGGCGCCGAACCCTGCCGCCCCTGGCCGCGCCACGTCCTCGCGCGACCCGACTGGAGCGCCATGGCCGCCGGCCTCGCCGACGACACGACGGCTTTGCTCGGGCTATGGGCCGACACGCTCCAGGTCCATGCGCTGCTCCGCGACGGCGACGATGTCGTGGCGGCGTCGGTGGCGGTCGAGGCCGGCCTCTACCCGGCGCTTTCCTCCGCCCGACCGGCGGCGGCGCGGTTCGAGCGCATGATCCGCGACCTCTGGGGCCATAATGCCGAAGGCGGCAGCGATGACCGCCGATGGCTCGACCACGGCCGGTGGCCGCTCGCCCACCCGCTGTCGCCGCGCCCCGGCCTGCCGGGCGGCGCCGTGGAGCCGCCGGAATTCGCCAGCCTGGACGAGCCAGGCGTGATGCAGATCCCGCTCGGCCCGGTCCACGGCGCAATCGAGGAGCCGGCGCACCTCCGCCTCACCGCGCGGGGGGAAAAAGTGCTGCGCGCCGAGGCCCGGCTGGGCTACGCGCACAAGGGCACGCTGGCTCTGATGCGCGGCAAGTCGCCCCGGACGGCGGCGCGGTTCGTGGCGCGGCTGGCGGCGGAGGCGACCGTCGCGCACGCGGTCGCCTTCGCCCACGCCACCGAGGCGGCGCTCGGCGTCGAGGCCCCGCCGCGTGCCGCCGCCCTGCGCGCCGTGATGGCAGAGCACGAGCGGATGGCCGGGCACCTCGACGATATCGGGCGGATGGCCGACGCCGCCGGCCTGGCGCCGCTGCACACCGCCGCCGGCCGCCAGCGCGAACAACTGCTGCGCGCCGCGGAACGCGCGTTCGGCCACCGGCTGATGATGGACACGGTGGTGCCCGGCGGGGTGGCGGCGGACATCGCGCCGGACGGAGCAGCGGCGCTGCACGACGCGGTGGACGCACTGGCAGCCGCGCTGCCAAGCTTGCAGCGCCGGATGGATCCGCTGCTGGCGCGGCTGGACGGGCTCGGCGTCATCGCCGGCACCGACCCCGGCGGTGTGGTCGGCCGCGCCGCCGGCCCCGGCTTCGACGCGCGATCGCTCGATCCGGTGTATGGTGCGCTCGGCTTGGCCCTGCCGCTGGAGCATGCCGGCGATGCGGCGGCGCGGTGCCGGGTACGTCTGGCGGAGATCGCCGACAGCCTGCGCATGCTGCGTGCGCTGCTCGACGCGTTGCCCGCGGGGCCGACCTCGATCGCCTTGCCGGCAGAGAGCGGCGAGGGCATCGGCTGTGCCGAATCGCTGCGCGGCGCACTCTGGCACTGGCTGCGCCTGGACCACGGCCAGATCGCCGCCGTCTTCCCGTGCGATTCCGGCTGGGCGCTTTGGCCCCTGGCGGAGGCAGCGATCGCCGGCGGACCGGTGGAGGACGTGGAGATGATCCGCCTGTCATGCAGCCTGCCCGCGTCGGGGTTGGACCTGTGATCCGGCCCTGGAGGCGGCCCAGCCTGGCGGAACCCGCTGGTCCGGTGGATGCGGCGACCACCGCCTCGCTCGCCGCGCGGCTGGAGGCAGCCTCGCAGACAAGGCTGGGCCACAGCCTGGCGATCCGTCACGTCAACACCGGAAGCTGCAACGGCTGTGAGGTGGAGCTGCGTGCGCTACGCAACGTGTTCTACGACCTGGAGCGATTCGGCCTGCGCTTCGTCGAAAGCCCGCGCCACGCCGACGTGCTGCTGGTGACCGGCCCGCTGACCCGCAACCTGCGCGAAGCGCTGGAAGCCGCCTGGGACGCGACGCCGGAGCCGAAATGGGTGGTCGCGGTCGGCGATTGCGCCGTGGACGGCGGCGTGTTCAAGGGCAGCTACGCGGTGCTGGGCGGCACCGGCGCGTCGGTGCCGGTGGACCTGACGATCAGCGGCTGTCCGCCCACCCCGGCGCGCTTGCTCGCCGGGTTGCGCGCGCTGCTGGAGGCCAATACGCGGTAGCAGGTCGCTGCACCCCGCCGAGTGACTGTATGCCGAGACCCGGCCGAACGATTGCCTCTCGGCTGGTTCGCACCGGCGCTCCCTTCGTCATGCGCCTCAGCCGAGAGTCAAGCGTCAGGACGCCTCGTATCAGTTTGGATGCCTGGCGCAGGCGGACATCCTCGCATTGCTCGCCAAACTCACATCGATGATAATCGTTCCGCGAACCCCTGTGGGATCGGAAGGGTTCGGCCATTTGCCAATCCTCCAGACGCCAAGGGAGAAAATCGGTGCCGCCGAAACTGCTTGTTCCTGTCATCGCCCTTCTTATTGCGATCGGGGGAAATGCCACAGCCTGCGATCTGCGGCTGGAGCCGTCGGAGGTATTCGGGGGAACGTGCAAGGTCCTGGTTGGATATTTCAATTCCAACCGGGTTGGACCGTTCCACGTCTTCCTGCCGGATGGCTCCTCGGCCACTGCCGGTACCTGCGATGGCTATGTCGGCGTGAGCAAGGTCGATGGGAACGTCGTATCGCTGGAGCCGTTCCACGCCGTTCCCGCCAGTGTCTATACGCTGGCGGACGATTGCCGCCACTCCGTCAAGAACCGGTAGTGCTTGCACGGCGCGCTGTCCGCGTCCCCCGTCATGGAGGGCACCGCGCGCTGCCGTCATCCGATACACGTCCGGTTGACCGACGGCACCGCGAACGGACGCGCAAAAAAGGCCAGGGGACACGGTCCCCTGGCCTGATGCGGGCGCTGCGCGGCCGGCGGCTAGCTGGCGGTGTGGTGCACCGTCTTGTGCACGACGTGGTGGGTGCTGACGCGATGCACCGCACCGTGATGCACCGCACCGTGGTGCACCGCGACATGGTGCACGGCAGCATGGTGCGTCACCCTGTGGTGGCTCGTGGCCGCCGAGGCGGGTGCCGCGACGAAGGCGGCCGCCGGCAGAAGGAACGCGAGCACGGCGAGCAGGGATTTGCGCTTGGTGGACACGGTGGTGCTCCGTAGGCGAGGAGGCGTTGCGGGGGGCAGGTTCATAGTCGGGGCGAGGAATTCGCCCTAATCGACTGACATCATTTATGCCCCGCCCATCGGAGTCGGGCAAGAGCTTTCGGCCGCGCAATCGCGATTCCGGGGGAAAAATCCTATAGCAGGCAGAGCGCCCGCAGTTCGCGCCGCAGCGCGGGTGGCAGGGTCGCCTCGCCGCGCGCGGGCGGCCCGAGCACGATGTCCACCGGGGCGTCCTCCGGCCGCAGATAGCGCCAGCCCTGGAACGGCTTGGTCGGACGCGCCGCGACCGGCACCAGATGCGGGTCGAAAATCAGCCCGGCGCAGGCGCTGTTGTCGTCCCAGCGGTCCTCGATCACGTCCAGCACGCGCTGGCGCACCAGCGTGGCACCGCCGATCACCCAGTAGATCGAGCCACCGTCCACCACCTCGTCCCGCCGGCGGGGGAAGTTGCGCGTGCGGTGGCGAAGCGGCGGGTTGCGCAGGGCGCGTTCGGTCTGGAGCTCGCGGAGGTGCTCTATGTCGCGCACGCCGACGGCGAGTTTGGTGAGATGCAGCATGGGCGGACGACTCGGGACCCTTTTGGCCGGGGGCGATCATGCCAGGGTCGGGGCGGCGGGGGAACCGGGTTGGTCGCCGGGCGGCCGGGGTAACGCCCGGGGGGGAATCGGCATCGAGATCCCGCTTCGCCGTCTCGCGTTACGGTGGTACAATCAACCGAGCTGGACACAATGCAGCGCTGGGCATCGCGGGGAGGTAAGCATGTCGGGTCACGCGAATCTGACGCTCGATCTCGGAGAACAGAACCTGAGCACCGGCTGGGTCACACCACCGGCGATCCGCCTGCTTAAGAAGAGCGAAATCCCGATGAGCGCCCGATGGCTGCACGGCGGAATCAATTCTTTCAGTTCGCCACACGCGCCTCCGGAGTTCCAGAACCGGCTGGACAAAGGCCTGGACCGCGCTGCGGTTCTTGAGTATGAGGACAATGAAGCGTTCTACGAGGTCTATGCATATATCTACTCTGGTAAGCCGGTCGGAATGATGTCCGTGGACCTTCAAGAGTGTAAGACCCGCAATCTGGTTTATATCGATAGCCTGGCCGGTCACCCGGGGGCGCGGAACGTCGGCGATATCCTGATCGAGTTCGCTGTCAATCTTTCGGAACAGCGTGGCTGGTCCGGCATGGTGGAGCTGACAGCCGACAAAGGGACACCCGACTTTTACGAGAGCCTTGGGTTCAGGCCCAACCACGGCATCTGGAATGTCAGCGGCTGGACTCTCTGCAGGCTCACGCCCGCGGATGCTCCGCAATGGACGAACCAGGGCGGCCACTGGCGACTGGCAAACGTTTGGCAGGCCCGCGATCAAACGATGGTGCCAGTCCAGGGAACGCAGTTCCGCAACTGACGTAGACTCTGCGCCTGGCGCCCGAGCCTCTAAGCTGCCAGTCGGGTTCGATCGGCCGGCAGCGGATTTGCAACGAACCGGCATCCACGACTTTTCCCTTCGAACGAACGAAGGTCGTGGATGCCGACCGGAGCCTGCCGCCGGGCGCTTGACCCGGTGGTCGGCATGACGGATTGCAGCGGCCGAGGCGCATGTTCAGGGA
>JBEKNT010000062.1:0-21579 GCA_049522565.1 Acetobacteraceae bacterium | reverse complement strand
CGCCAGCAGACGGTAGAGCCAACAAACGGTGGCGCCGGCCGACGGTAGAGCCGGCGCGCCGAGCAGTACACCTCTCCCGCAGCGCGGGAGAGGTCGAGGCGCGCAGCGCCGAGGGTGAGGGGCCTACTCCGCCGGCCCATCGATCGCCCGCACGATCGCGTCGAGCACATCGCTTTGCCGATGCAATATATCGCCGTTCCAGAATCTGATAACGCGCCAACCCTGCTCCTTCAGCAATCGTGTGCGGTATTCATCCGCAGGCAGCCGCGCATCGGCATGCTGCCCGCCACCGGATTCGACAATCGGCCGATGGCTCAAGCACGCAAAGTCCGCAAAGTACGGGCCGATCGGGTGCTGGCGCCGGAACTTGCAGCCGGACAGCCGGCGGCCGCGGAGCAGAAACCAGAGGAGACGCTCGGCCTGGGTCATATGGCGGCGGGGCGCGCGGGCACGTTCGGTCTGCATCCGCGGAGCGTGCCGCGCAGCGGGAGAGGTGTACTAGAACGCCGTGCGATAGCCGACGAATTTCGTCGGTATGCGCTTGATGTCCTGGATCAGGTCGGACGGCACATCACCGCCGGTCTGGGCGTCGGGCCGCAGGCTCAGCGCGTCGGACAAACCGCCGAACCGCGCGGCGATCGCGCCGGCGATCTCCTGATGGGTGCCGATCGCCGCGAACAGGCGCACCACATCGTCCGATACGCGGCTGGCCATCTCGCTCCACTTGCCGTCCTTCGACATCGCGTTCAGCTCGCGCCCGAGATCGCCCAGGCCGTGCAACGCCAGCACCGGCCAATAACCAGGCGTAGAGCCATAGAATGCAATGCGGCTACGCACGACCTCGATCGCGCTTGCCACTGCCGCATCGTCCGGCCCGGTGGCGATGAAGCCGCCGCCGGTGATCTCGAAATGCTCGCGGGAACGGCCTGACTTTTCCAGGCCTTCTTGCAGCCGTGGCAGGATTTCGTCCGTCAGGTAGCGCCGCGTGCAGAACCCGTGCAGCCGCACGCCGTCGGCCACTTCGCCGGCCAGGCGCAGCGAATAGCGGCCAACCGCGGCCAACGTCACCGGCACCATCTTCATACCGAAGGAGGGCGGCATGAAATACGGCGGCATCAGCGTGAACGTGTAGTGTTGCCCTTCGAAGCGCAGCGTCTCGCCGGTCTCCCACGTGGTCCAGATGGCGCGGATTGCCTGGACGTATTCGCGCAGGCGCGGCACTGGCGGAGTCCACGGCACGGAAAACCGCCGCTCGTTATGCGGGCGAATTTGCGGACCGATACCCAGCACAAACCGACCGCGCGAGGCGACCTGCAAATCCCAGCTTGCATTCGCCACCACCATCGGACTGCGAGGAAACGCAATGGCCACCGATGTTCCAAGCTCGATGCGCTGCGTATTCACCGCGGCGATCGCGTGCGCCAGGAACGGGTCGTGCTTGTTCTCCATCGTCAGCAGCCCGTCATAGCCGGCCGCCTCCGCCGCCCGTGCCGCGGCGGCGGTTTCGCGCAGATCATCCTGCGGCAGCGTGTTCAGCACGCGCATGCGCAATCTCCTGTGACGTTGCCGGTCGTCGTGCCCGATCATCAGCTCGGCACCTGTTGGACCACCGTGCCGCGATCGATGGCCGGGTCAAGCCCGGCCATGACGAGTTGGCAGCTTCGTCATGGCGTAGCGTCGCCGGCCGGATGGGGAATGCCCGCCCGCTCGCCTGTTCGCCTCGTTCAGCCAGCGTTCGTGTAGGTTGGCAGGTCGCTCAACATCTTCTTGGTCGCACCCGCCATGACCATGGTGTCCTTGCCCTGAAGCTCCAGATGGCGCAGCGGGACTCCGACCATCTTCGGGCCGCTGCCCGGATAGTCGCCCACCAACAGGATCGCGGCCGGCTCGGCGGCGGAGCCCGGTACCGCAATGTTCTGAACCGTACCGATCTTTTCGTGCCGTTCATTGTAGATCGGCGCGGCGAGCATGCTCTTCACCGACATGCTGTGGTCGGGCATCACGACGATGCGGCCGATATAACCGTAACTCTCAGCGAAGCTGGACATGGGCGCAGCGAAGGCGAAAGCCAGGGCCGTGGCAGCGACGATGGCGGCAAGCTGCTTCATGTCATCCTCCTCCCGAGGTGTTGTCGGCGGAACGGCGGTATCGGACGGCACGGCCGGGCGGAAATGCCGATGTCGCATTGTGTCGATGCAGGCCGGTTATCGTCATGCCGGGGCGGCCCTGCTATCCTGCGGGCCGACCACAGAACACTGACCACCGCCATGACCCTGACGCTCGACACACGGCTGCGCATCGGCATCCAGACCATTCACCGCCGTACCGAACCGGCGACCGATGCCTGGCACCCACACATCGACGAACTGGTTGAATTGGTCGAACTGGTTGACCGATGCGGTTACGACTCGCTCTGGGTGGGCGACCACGTGTCCTTCGCCGTGCCGATCCTGGATCCGCTGTTGCAACTCGCGCAGGCGGCGGTGGTCAGCCGGCGGCTGACGCTCGGCACGTCGGTGTATCTGCTGCCGCTGCGGCACCCCGCGCCGGTGGCGAAGCAGGTTGCCACGCTGGATCATCTGACCGAGGGGCGGCTGATCTTCGGCGTCGGCGTCGGCGGCGAGTTTCCCAAGGAATACGAAGTCTGCGGTGTGCCGCATAACGAACGTGGCGCGCGCCTTGCCGAGGGCGTCGCGGTGTTGCGCAAGTTATGGACCGGCGAAAAGGTCAGCCATACCGGGCGCTTCTACGGGCCGTTCAACGACGTGCCGATGCGCCCGCCGCCGCGCCAGGCCGGTGGTCCGCCGCTGTGGTTCGCCGGCAGAACGGAGCCCGCCTTGCGCCGCATCGGCCGCATCGGCGACGGCTATCTCAGCTACGTCGTCACGCCGGACATGTATCGCGCCGCATTGGCGAAGATCGCCGACGCCGCAGCGCAGGCCGGCCGGCAGCCCGCGCCGTTCGGCACCGGCCATCTGTTGTTCGCGCGCCTCGACACCACCTACGAGCAGGCGCTGGATCGCGCGACGGAAACGCTCAGCGTTCGCTATGCGATGGATTTCCGCAAGCCGGCGATGCGCTATTGCGCGCTCGGCACGCCGCAGCAGGTCGCCGAGCGCATCCGCGAATTCCACGCCGCCGGCCTGCGGCATGTGATCCTCGATCTGCTGGGTCCGTACCAGCAGCGAAATGCCCAGATCGAACAATTCGCCGCGGAGGCGATGCCGCTGCTGGGGGACCTGACATAGCGTCGTTACGCGGCCTGCTGGCTGCCCTGTAAGGCGTGGATGGTGCGCCCGCGCGCGCCCTGACGACATGAGGCCAGTGCCCGCGTGAACCTGGTCCGTTGCGCCATCAGTCGAAGGGCGGCACGTCGCCGCAGGACGCGCCGAGCCACCGTCCATGCACATTCTGCCTGATCTCGGCAGTGGTTCCGCCGATCCCCTCGTGCACGTCGATATCGCCGATGACCGTGACGCGATCGATGACCCGCAAGTGCACCACCCCACGCATCTGATCTTGTCCGCCGCACGCCATCTGCATATCGAGCCCGGCGGGAGAGCTTGATCGAATGGTCCGCCGGCAGTCCCGGCCGCCCACCCGATTGAGATCCAGCCCCTGCCGCACCTGTTGCGGCGTGACACAGAATTGCATCCGGTGGGGCATGCTTGCCTGCGCGACGATCGCCAGAGCCATGGCCTGGGCGATCACCCGCTGGTCCGGCTTCATCTCCGCCAGCATCCCTGGTGGAATCTGCGGTGAGCCTGACACTGCTCCGGAGGTCGATACCTCCCACAACCCAGGCCTCACATCCAGTGACAGGCCGGCCGCGAGGCAGGCAATAGATCCAGACAAACCCAGGCCGGCCACGCAACAAAAATTCCGTAACCAGATGGCATTCCCACGCCGCCTTATGTGCATCCTGACGCCATTTCGATGGTTGTTGCCGCCGCGAACAAGTAAGCTGCGGCACAATGGCACAAATGGGGCGCATCGCGAAGCGGTGCATCTTGTGCGTTTGCGGCACACCTCGCCGGCCGACACGTCGCGTCGGCACACGCGGTTGGATACCGGCGGCCAGGCGCCGCGCCATGACAGATCGCCGCCACCCGTGCTAGGCTCCGCCCGAACCGAGTGGGGGAGGCTACCATGAAGCTGGCGTTTTTCGACGACTACAAGCTCGGCGTGGTGAAGGGCGACAACATCGTCGATGTTTCGTCCGTCGTGCGCGACATTCCGCATACCACGCCCGCCAACCTGATCAGCAGCCTGATCGAGCATTTCGCCACCTGGCGCGGCAAGCTTCAGGACGCCGCTGCCGGCGCGCAGGGTGTGCCGGTATCCAGCGTACGCATCCGCCCACCGCTGCCGAAGCCGGGCAACATCGTCTGCATGGCGGTGAACTACATGGAGAACGGCACCCTGGCCAAACCGGCACCGATCAACGCGTTCCACAAGGCCCCCACCGCGATCATCGGCGCCGGCGACACCATGGTGCTGCCCGACGTGCCCGCAACGATCTTCGAGGGCGAGGCCGAGCTGGCGGTGGTGATCGGCAAGCGCGCCACCAAGGTCTCCGCGGCCAACGCGATGGACTACGTGTTCGGCTACATCAACTTCATCGACGGCTCGGCGCGCGGCCTGCCGCCGCCCGGCAACGTGTTCTTCCAGATGAAGTCGCGCGACACCTTCGCTCCCATCGGTCCCTACCTTGTCACCGCCGACGAGATCGCCGACGTGCACGAGGTGCCGATCAAGCTGTGGGTCAACGGCGAGCTGAAGCAGGACTTCAACACCAACGACATGGCGCACAACATCCCGCGCTGCATCGAGTGGGTGACGTCGATCCACACGCTGGAACCCGGCGACATCCTGGCCACCGGCACCAACCATCGCGGCCTGTCCAGCTTCATGGATGGCGACACGGTCGAGTTGGAATGCAGCGGGCTGGGCCGCCTGAAGTTCAACATCCGCGACGACCTGAAGCGCAAGTGGCTGCGCGAGACGCGGCTGGATCGGCAACAGGCCGGCAAGGAAGGCCCGACGCCGCAGGTTTCCGGCAAACACGCACCGAACGCCTGATGCCGGCCTGGCTTGTGGTCCGCGCGGTCGTTGCCGATCCGGCCGACCGCGCGGATTTCGACCGTTGGTATAGCACCGAGCACCTGCCGGACGCGCTGCGCGCCTTCGCGGCACGCGCTGCCTGGCGTGGCTGGAGCCGCAGCGATCCCTCGGTGCATTGCGCGTGCTATCGTTTCGCCAGCGTCGCGGCAGCCGAAGCCGCCACCGCCGGCGAAGCGATCAACGCACTGATTGCCGAGTTCGACCGGCGCTGGGACTCCCGCGTGAGCCGCACGCGGGAGATTCTCGACGTCGCCGATGAGCTGGAGGCCGCCCCATGAGCGATCCGGAAATCCTCGCCCTGCGCGAACTCATCGCCTCGCGTCCACGCGCGACGGAGATTGCGCAGCGCCGGCGCGACATCGACGCGCGCGGCCTGCAATTCGGCGTGGCAACCGACGTGACGGTGGAGAAGCTCAGCGTCGGCGGCGTGCCGGCGGAATGGACCAGCACGCCGGGTGCGGATCGCGACAGTGTCGTGCTCTACCTGCATGGTGGCGGCTACGTCATCGGCTCGCTCGACAGCCATCGCCACCTGGCGGCTGAAATCGGCCGCGCCTGCGGCGTCCGGACGCTGGCGATCGACTACCGGATGGCGCCGGAGTACCCGTTTCCCGCGGCCGTACAGGATGCGCTGGCGGCGTATCGCTTCCTGCTGGATAGCGGCATCCGCCCCGCCCGCATCTGCATCGCCGGCGACAGCGCCGGTGGCGGCCTGGTCGTCGCCACGATGCTGGCGATCCGCGGTTCCGACCTGCCGCAGCCGGGCTGCGGCTGGTGCATCTCGCCTTGGGTCGATCTCGCTTGCACCGGCGCGTCAATGCTGGACAACGCATCGCGCGATCCCACCGTACAGAAGGCCGGGGTGCTGGATTTCGCCGGCATCTATCTTGCCGGCGCAGACCCGCGCTCACCCCTCGCATCGCCGATCCATGGCAACCTGCGTGGCCTGCCGCCGTTGCTGATCCAGGTTGGCTCGGTGGAAACCTTGCTGGACGATGCGCTCAGCCTCGCGCGCGTCGCCGGCCTGGCCGACGTTTCGGTCGATCTGCAGATCTGGCCGGAGATGATCCATGTCTGGCACCTGTATCACCCGCAGCTCACCGCCGGCCGGGGCGCCATCGCGGTAGGCGGCGTTTTCGTTCGTGGCTGCACAAAGGAATCCTGACCGATGACCATCCGATACGACGACCGCGTGGCGATCGTCACCGGCTCCGGCGCCGGGCTTGGGCGCTCGCATGCGATGCTGCTGGCGTCGCGCGGCGCCAAGGTGGTGGTGAATGATCCGGGCGGCGCGGTCGATGGGCGCGGCGATCAGCATGCGGTGGCCGACAAGGTGGTGGCGGAAATCAAGGCCGCCGGCGGCGAAGCCGTCGCCAACTATGATTCGGTGGCCGATGCCGCCGCGGCCCAGCGCATCATCGACACCGCGATGCACACCTGGGGCCGCCTGGACATCCTGGTGAACAACGCCGGCGTGCTGCGCGACAAGGCGTTTAACAACATGGACATGGCGGACTACGAGTTCGTCAACCAGGTGCACCATTTCGGCACGGTCTATTGCACCAAGGCCGCCTGGCCGATCATGCGCAAGCAGCAATACGGCCGCATCGTCGTCACCACCTCGGGTTCCGGCACGGTCGGCAATTTCGGCCAGGTGAATTACGGCGCGGCCAAGATGGCGGTGAACGGCTTCATCAACGTGCTGCGGTTCGAGGGCGCGAAATACAACATCCGCATCAACGCGATCTCGCCCTCGGCGCTGACCCGCATGACCGAATCGCTGCTGCCGCCGGACATCGCGCCCTACATGAAGCCCGAGCTGGTTTCGCCCGCCGTGGCCTGGCTGTGCAGCGAGGAGTGCGACCAGAACGGCGAGATCATCGCCGCCACCGCGGGCGGCTATGCGCGGGTGCAATATTTTGTCACCGAGGGCGTACAGTTCGATCCGGAACAGCCGGTGACGATCGAGATGATTGCAGAGTCTATCGACAAGATTCGCGACCTGTCCACCGCCAGGCCGTACACCGGCCTGATGGGCAACGTGACGGAAAAACTGCGCGAAATGGGACGCATCAAATAGCCGGTAGCAGGATCGTGAACTACTGGGTTTGACCGCCACGCAACCAAGACAGGCGTTGCATAGTTGCAAGCACTGATCGCCCACCGATCGGTGAGGCCGATGCGCGACTTGGGGATGTGGGGACGGGTCCTGTGACATGGCGTGACCCTTCGCAAATGCCGATCGAGCGTCTCGCGCAGTTGCTGGTGCAGTGCGCCCGGGCGGACGCGGCGCTGCCGCGGCGCACGCCAGCCAACGACGACTCGCAGCACGCCAGATATGTCGATGCGATGTACAAGCGACTCGAGACTCTGCCGGACCTGCGCAGCGAGTCTCAGGCGATGCGGCTTGCGCCGCAGGTGGCGTCGCCCCTGGTTCCCGCCGCCGCGGTCGCGAGCAACGAGGACCTGGAAGAGCTGGTGGCGATCGCCCTCACCTCCGCGCAGGACGCCGAGGACGTATCGCGGGCGGCGAACGAGGCTAGCCGGAAAGCCCGGCGCGGCATGTTCGTTGCCGTGGCGCTGGCTGCCATCGGGGTCACGATCGCCAGCACCGCCGCCATCAGTGCCCGGCGGTACGCTGGCGACAACCGGCAGATGGCGGAAATTGCCCGTCAGGTGCAGGCCCTTGGCGATTGGCAGCAACACATCAATGAGCAATTGACAGGAATGCAGGCACAGCGCGCCGTGCAAGACGTTACCGCGGTGCAGACCCAGCCCGGCGTGGCGCCACCCCGGCACGAGGATCCCGGCCCGGTCCCGCCGGCACCACTCAAGGCGACCGAGGTGCGGGTGTTGCCGGCCGAACCGGCAGCAGCGCCGCAAACCTCACCGGGCGCCACCGAGCAGCAGTCCCGATCCGACCCGCAGCCTGTATCGTATGCGCCGGCCGCTGCCTACGCCGCGGCCCCGCTTGCACCGCTGTCCCGTACCTATAGCCGGCAGTGGACACCCTATCATCCGCCTGCGCGTCGCTATCGCGCCGACGTCGTGCTGCCGCGGCCGGTGGCCTATTTCTTTGGGTCCGTGCGACGCGACGTGCGGGCATTGTTCCGCTAGCCGTTCAGACGGCGCCGGCTTATCCCGAGCCGCCCGCGCGGCGCGCGGCGGGGGCGAGACATGCTCCGGCGAGGTCGAGCAGTGAAAAATGTTTCGTCGTCCTACCGCCTCAAGAAGAAAGGAAAATCTTTCTTTGCCAAGGGTATTGCCTGAGCGGGAGAAAAGTCTTCTCTAGCCTCGGTAGCGCGGCCATCTCGCCGTAGCGCCACCCCGGGGTTCTGCAACGTGCCGACCAATTTCGCGACCGCCGCTCGCCTGCATGTCCCGGATTTCGGCCCCGGCTCCGTCTGGCTGGTCGGCGCGGGGCCCGGCGACCCGGGATTGCTCTCGCTGTACGCGCTGCACGCGCTCAATACGGCGGACGTCGTGTTGCACGATGCGCTGGTGTCGCCCGACATCCTGGCCCTGGCGGCGACGCCGCGGCTGCACAGCGTCGGCAAGCGCGCCGGCGGGGCACGCACGCATCAGTTGCGGATCAACCAGAAGCTGATCGCGCTGGCGCGGCAAGGCCACCGGGTGGCGCGGCTGAAGGGCGGCGATCCGCTGATTTTCGGTCGCGGTGGCGAGGAAGCGCTGGCGCTTGCCGCCGCCGGCGTGCCGTTCCGCATCGTGCCCGGCATTTCCGCCGGCATCGGCGGCACCGCCAGCGCCGGCATTCCGCTGACCCATCGCACACTGGCGCGCAGCGTGGTGTTCGCCACGGGGCATGACGCGCGGGGCGAACTGCCGGACGAACTCGATTGCGCGGCGCTGGCGCGCACCGACGTGCTGGTGTTCTACATGGCGCTGCGCCAGGCGGACGCCATCGCGGCGCGGCTGATCGCAGCGGGCCGCGCACATGACGAAGCGATCGCGTTTGTCAGCGACGCCACAACGCCGCGGCAGAGCGTCACCTTGGCGACCCTGGCCAGCGCAGGCGCCGCGGCGGCCCGCCTCGACCCGCACGCACCGACGCTGATCGTCGTCGGTCCGGTGCTGGCGCTGCGCGACATGATCGCCCCCTTGCAACAAGCGGCGCCGATGACGCTGCAACCGGCGCCATGCGCCGTCGCAGGAGCAATACAATGAGCATGCCGACCGCACTGGCGACGACGCCGTTCGCCGAAGACCAACTGGGAGAAATCCACCGCCTGGTCAGCGGCGCCACCGCCGAGCAGCGGCTGTGGCTGAGCGGCTATGTCGCGGGGTTCCAGGCCGCGACGGAAGCCCCGGCAGCACCGGCCGCACCGTCCACCGCGAGGGCGAAGCTGACCATTCTCTACGCGACCGAATCAGGCAATGCCGAGGCGCTTGCCGGCGCGGCCCGCAAGTCTGCTGCTCGGCTGGGCTTCGCCGCGAAGACGCTCGACATGATGGATGCTGCGCCGGAACAACTCGCCGGCGTGGAGAATTTGCTGGTGATCGCCAGCACCTGGGGTGAGGGCGATCCGCCGCAACGCGCGGAAGGTTTTCTCGCCGCGCTGCTGGCGGAGGATGCGCCGCGCCTCGCCGGCCTGCGCTTCGCCGTGCTGGCGCTGGGCGACCGCGCCTATGCGAAATTCTGCGAAACCGGCAAGCAGATCGATGCGCGGCTGGAGGCGTTGGGCGGCACGCGTATCGCGCCGCGCCTCGATTGCGACCTGGACTTCCAGAAGCCGGCCGCGGGATGGATCGACACCACGCTACGCGAGATCGCACCGGCGGCGGAACCCGGCGCCGCGGTGATCCATGTCGATTTTGCCCGCCCGGGCGCCACGGAAGACCGCACCCGCGCGTTCGACGCCGAGGTCACCGCGCAGATCAATCTCAACGGCAGCCGCTCCGACGTCGAGACGCACCATGTCGAGCTTTCTCTCGCTGGCTCCGGCATCGCGTATGAGCCGGGCGATTCGCTCGGCATTTCCCCCCGCAACGATCCGCGGCTGGTCGAGGACGTGCTGCACCTCGCGGGCCAGGTCGGCGATACGGCGCTGCACGCGGCGCTGACCGAACGCTTCGACATCACCACGCTGACGCGGACGCAAATAGCCGACTACGCCGCGTTGACTGGCGACGCGACATTGCGCGCGCTGGTGGAGGACGCGACACGCACGGCGGAATTCCTGCACGAGCGGCAATTCGTCGATCTGTTGCAGACGGCACCGAACAAGCTGACCGCCGAGCAATTGACCAGGCTGCTGCGGCCGCTGCCGCCACGGCTCTATTCGGTGGCTTCCAGCCGCGCCGTGGTGGGCGAGGAGGCGCATCTGCTGATCGGTGCGGTGCGCTGGGAAAGCCACGGGCGCGCGCGCAACGGCGTAGCGTCGATCGACGTCGTGGAGCGGCGCGGCGTCGGCGCGACGCTGCCGGTGTATCTCAAGCCGAACCCGCATTTCCGCCTGCCAGCCGATCCGGCGGCGCCGATCATCATGATCGGGCCGGGCACCGGCGTCGCGCCGTTCCGCGCATTCATGCAGGAACGCGAGGCCACCGGCGCGAGCGGGCGCAACTGGCTGTTCTTCGGCGCTCGGCGGTTCACGCATGATTTCCTGTATCAGCTCGAATGGCAGGACTGGCTGCAATCCGGTGTGCTGAGCCGCATCGACGTCGCGTTTTCGCGCGATCAACGTGAGAAGATCTATGTGCAGCATCGCATGTGGGAGGCACGGCGCGAGCTGTTCGCGTGGTTGCAGGACGGCGCCACCGTCTATGTCTGCGGCGACGTCAAGGCGATGGCGAAGGACGTGCACGCCATGCTGCTGCAAGTGATTGCCGACCAGTCGGGCCGCGCTGCCGATGGCGCGGCGGCGTATCTGCGGGAGATGCAACGCGCCGGCCGCTATCTCCGGGACGTCTACTGATGGCACAACTGTCACGCAACGAAACGATCAAGGGCGACAGCCGCTTCCTGCGCGGCACCATCGCCGAGGGTCTGCGCGAACAGGCCACCGGCGGGATTGCCGAGGACGACCAGCAGCTCACGAAATTCCACGGCATCTACCAGCAGGACGACCGCGACCTGCGCTTCGAGCGTGCCAAGAAGAAACTGGAGAAGGCGTTCATCTTCATGGCACGGCTGCGGGTGCCCGGTGGGGTGCTGACGCCGGCGCAATGGATTGCCATGCACGACATGGCGGCCGAACGCGGCAACGGCACGCTGCGGTTGACGACGCGGCAGACCATCCAGTTCCACGGCATCATCAAGAGCAACCTGCGGCCGGCGATCCAGGCGATCAATGCGGCGATGCTGGACACCATCGCGGCGTGCGGCGACGTGAACCGCAACGTGATTGCGTCCGTGGTGCCGCAGTCTGCGTCGGTGCATGACGAGGTGCTGGCGACCGCCCGGGCGATCAGCACGCATCTGCTGCCGCATTCGCGCGCCTGGCACGAGATCTGGATCGGGGGAGAAAAAGTGACGGGCGGTGAGGAAGACGACGAGCCGATCCTCGGCCGCACCTATCTGCCGCGAAAATTCAAGATCGCCATCGCCGTGCCGCCGCAGAACGACGTGGATGCGTTCGCACACGAGATCGGGCTGATCGCCATCGTCGAGCGCGGCCGCGTGGTCGGCTACAATGTCGTGGCCGGCGGCGGCATGGGCATGACGCATGGCGAGCCGGACACCTTCCCGCGCACCGGTGACCTGATCGGCTTTTGCACGCCGGAACAGGTGGTAGGGGTCTGCGAGCAGATCGTGACGATTCAGCGCGACTGGGGCAATCGAAGCGATCGCAAGCATGCGCGGTTGAAATATACCATCGAGACGCATGGGCTGGCGCGGTTCTGCGACGAACTGACGACGCGGCTGGGTTTCGCGCTGACCCCGGCGCGGGACTACGCGTTCGCCCGGTCCGGCGATCCGCTCGGGTGGGTGGAGGGTGAAGACGGACGCTGGCACTTCTTTCTGTTCGTCGAGAACGGCCGCGTGCACGGCGAGATGCTGCAAGGGTTGCGCGCCATCGCGGAACGCCATGACGGCCGCTTCATCCTGACGCCGAACCAGAACCTGGCGATCGCCGATGTTGCCGCCGACCGGAAGGCGGCGATCGACACGCTGCTGCGCCAGCACGGACTGACCGAGCCAGGGGTGCTGCGCCGCAATGCCATGGCCTGCGTCGCCCTGCCGACCTGCGGCTTGGCGCTGGCGGAGAGCGAACGGTATTTGCCCGAATTGATCACCGCACTGGAGGCGGAATACGAACGCTGCGGGCTGCGCGACGACGAGATCATGATCCGCATGACGGGCTGCCCGAATGGCTGCGCGCGGCCGTATCTGGCAGAGATCGGGTTGGTGGGCACCGGGCCGGGATTGTACAATTTGTATCTCGGCGGTGCCTTCGACGGCACGCGGCTGTCGAAGCGGTATCGCCGGCAGATCGGCCATGACGCTATTGTTGCCGCGCTGGCACCGCTGTTCGCCGCCTATGCGACGGACCGGCGCTGGGGCGAACGGTTTGCCGATTTTGTCATTCGCACAGGGGTGGTGGCGGCAACCACCGCCGGCAATCGCTTCCACGACGAGTAGCGTCCACCTCTCCCGCGCTACGCGAGAGGTCGGACCGCGGCAGCGCTCCGGGTGAGGGGCGTAACGCACAGGCGGTCCGTGCGTCACGCCCCTCACCCGCGACGCTTCGCGTCTTGACCTCTCCCGCGCGTAGCGCGGGAGAGATGTACCCTAGCGTTGCACCAGTTCCACCATCACGCCTTCCGGTCCCCGCACGAACGCCAGCCGCAGGCCGGCACTCCGCGTGAGCGGACCGATCGCGATATCGGCGCCCTTCGTCCGTAGTTCCTCCACCGCGGCGTCAACGTCGTCCACCGTCAGCCCGATATGCTCCACCCCGTAATACGGGAATTGCGGCGCGGCCGCCGTCGCGTCGTGCGGATGCGTCGGCGCCACCAGCACCTTCTGCCCGCCCAGCTTCATCGACACGCGCATCTGCCCCGGATACAGCGTGCCGGGTGGGTAGATGTCGCGCTTCACCTCGGCGCCGAACATGGTCTCGAAGAACCGTCCCATCGCATCGGGATCGGCGCTGCGCAGGTGCACGTGGTCATAGCGGTAGTCGCGCATTGGTCATCCTCCCGGGATCATCGCCCCATCTCGACGCCAGGCGGCGGATTGGCAAGGATAGCAGCCGCACAAAAAAGCAACACTCGCTGGAAACGATCGCCGGCAGGGGGGAAACTTCGACGACATCGTGACCGGCGCCGGTTCGGCCGGCTGTGCCGTCGCGGCGCGGCCCACCGAGTACGGCCAATACCGCGTGCTGTTGCTGGAAGCCGGAGGCCGCGACACCAACCCGTGGATCCGCATCGCCATGGGATGCTGCAAGGTGTTCGCCAATCCCCGCGTGAACTGGATGTACCAAAGCGAGCTGGAGGCAAATCGCGCGGCGATCATGCCGACGGTGCCAGCCGGCAACACCAACGCGCCGCCGACCATGATCGGCGAAAAACCTACCGACATGATCCTGCAAGACGCACGGGAAGCGCCGGCGGGCGGGTTCGTGGCATAGCCTGGTTTGCGTGTCGGACCGCGACCGACGCACACTTGCGCGGCAAAACAACGGGGGAGTGAAACAGCATGTTGTTCGGCGCGGCGATGTTCTTCACCGCGGATTCGATGGCGCCCGGCCCGCTCGGCCGGATGCTGGAGGAACGCGGCTTCGAATCCTTGTGGGTGCCGGAGCATTCGCACATCCCGATCACGCGCAGCACGCCATTCCCGGGCGGCGGCGACCTGCCGCGGCCGTATTACGATATCATGGACCCGTTCCTGGTGCTGACCGCGGCGGCGGTCGCCACCACCGCGCTGAAGGTCGGCACCGGCGTGTGCCTGATCAACCAGCGCGACCCGATCCACACCGCCAAGCTGGTGTCCTCGATCGACCAGCTCTCCGCCGGACGCTTCCTGTTCGGCGTCGGTAACGGCTGGAACCGCGAGGAGATGGAACACCACGGCACGGATTTCGCCACCCGGCACAAGCTGTCACGCGAACGCATCGAGGCGATGCAGGCGATCTGGACGCGGGACACCGCCGAGTACCACGGCGAGTTCGTCAACTTCGCGCCGATGCAGACCTGGCCCAAGCCGGTGCAGAAGCCGCATCCGCCGCTGATCGTCGGCGGCGCCTGGCCGTACGGCGCGCGCCGGGCGGTGCGCTACGGCAATGGCTGGATCCCCCGCGCCGGACGGCCGCAATACGACGACGTGACGAACTTCCTGCCGCAATTCCATGAACTGGCGCGCGCGGCGGGGCGCGATCCGGCGTCGCTGCCGATCACGATCTTCCGCGCCCCGGACAACCTGGAGCGGCTGCGGCACTATCAGGGCCTCGGCGTGGCGCGCGTGGTGATCAGCCTGCCGGCGGCGAAGGAAGACGAGATCGAGCCGATCCTCGACCGCTGGGCGCCGTTGATGCGGGCCATCGGGTGAACGGAGGCAAGGCCAGGAGTTTTTGCCCCTGGACGGGTCCCAAACCAAGTGCCTCTGCCCCTTGGGACCCCGCCACGGGCGGAGCCTTGCCCCTCCATCGCCCATCCGGCGGCGCACGCGAGTTGACTTGCGTCGGCCGAAGGTCCTAAAGCGCGCCCTCTCAATGGCGGGCATAGCTCAGCTGGTAGAGCGCCAGGTTGTGGTCCTGGATGCCACGGGTTCGAGTCCCGTTGCTCGCCCCATCCCCCCCCTCGGGCTGATCTCCCGGCACGGCGCGCGTTAAGCCGGTGGTAATTTCGTGCGAGCACACTGCGTGGCGTGGCAGCAATGGAGTGAGCCATGCCGCGCCGATACTTGCTCTTCAGCCTCTTCCTGGCCTGCGTCTTCACGGCATCCCTGGCGCATGCCGCGGACCCCGCGACCCCGGACGAGGCCAAGGCCCTGGCCCAGAAGGCGGCAGCGCACATGACCGATGTCGGGCCAGAAAAAGCGATCGCCGACTTCAATGATGCCAATGGCGGCTTCGTCGACCGAGAGCTGTTCGTGGTGGTTTACGACCCTGACAACAAGATTGTCGGCTCCTACGGTGTGCCGGTACTGCGCGGCAAGGACGCGACGACGCTCAAGGATGTCGAGGGACGGGAGTTCGGCAAGGAAATCATCGCGCTCGCCAAGAGCCAGGGTTCCGGCTGGGTGGACTACCGCATGACCAATCCGGCAACCAAGAAGATCGGCCTGAAGACGTCCTGGGTAATCCGCGTCGGCGACTACATCCTGTTCGTCGGCGCCTTCAAGAGCTGATGTCGGGCGCGCATCCTCGGCGACCCCGGCTGGGGCAACTGGCAGACCTGCCGATCACGCTGAAGGTGTTCCTGGCACCCTGCGTGATCCTGGCGGCGCTGCTGGGCTTGGCGCTGGCCGCCCTCGGCATGCTGGCTGCCGACGAGACGCGCCTGCACGACATCAGCGCGGGCGCCCTGCCCGCCTATCAGCGGGCGGCCGAGGCGAAGGACGCGGTGAATGCCACGCAGACGGCGTTGCAGCACATGCTGTCGGTCGCCGCCAACGAGAGCGACCCGGCACGCATCGGCCAGGCTGCCGTCCCGGTGCGCCAGTCGAGCGCCGGCACGACCGAAACATTCGCCCGGCTGCCGAGCACCGGTGCGGGCAGCGAGTCCATCGCGTCCCTGCGGCAAGGTCTTGGCGCCTACCAGGCGGCGTTGGACGACGTGGTCAAAGCGGCGGCGTCAGACCCGGCCAGCGCGACCATGCTGATGTCAGACGTGGAAGACCGCTTCAACGCGTTGTCAACTGCTCTGGACCGCTACCGCGACCAGGTCGAAGCAGCCGGGCAGCGCTTGGCGCAGGACGCCAGCGATGCCGCCGACCGCGCCCGGCTGATCCTGGTCGGCGGCTGCGCCGGGGCCCTGGCGGTCTGCGTTCTGCTGACGGTCCTGGCGGCGCGCGCCATTGCCCGGCCGGTCGTGCAGCTTACCGCGACAATGGGAGCGCTGGCGGACGGTCAACTCGACCTCACAGTTCCGGCCATGCAACGCCGCGATGAAATCGGCGCGATGGCACGCGCGGTGGACGTGTTCCGCGCCAACGAGCAGCGCGCCCGCGCGCTCTCTGCCGACCGGGACGCAGAGCATGCGGGGCGCGCCCGGCGACAGGCCGCCATGGACCAGCAATTGCAGGATTTCGGCGGGTCGGTGTCCGGCGTGCTGGCCAATCTGGGCGCGGCGGCGGAGGGAATGCGATCGGCTTCCAGCGACATGATGGGCGCCGCCCACCGCACGCGCGACCACGCAACACGCACGGCAGCGGGGGCGAACGCCTCGTCAGAGAACCTCGCCGCGGTTGCCGCCGGCGTGGAGCAGATGTCGGCCAGCGTGGACGAGATCAGCCGGCAAGTAGCGCACGCCTCCGCCGCAGCGCGCATTGCCGTGGACCGCTCGTCGGCGACCGACAGCAAGGTTGCCACCCTCGCCGTCGCGGTGGACCGGATCGGTACCGTGGTGCAGCTTATCGCGACGATCGCCGGCCGGACCAACCTGCTGGCGTTGAACGCGACCATCGAATCAGCGCGGGCCGGCGCGGCGGGCAAAGGCTTTGCCGTGGTTGCCACCGAGGTGAAGGCGCTGGCGGCGCAGACCGCCAAGGCGACCGAGGAAATCGCCACGCAGATCGTGGCGATCCGATCCGCGACCGGGGAGGCGGTCGATGCGGTGCATCAGGTCGGCGCGGCGATCGGCGATGTCGATGCCGTGGCGACGGCGATCGCCGCCGCGGTGGAGCAACAGGCGGCGGCGACACGCGAAATCGTGGCGCGCGTGAACACCGTGGCGGAGGCGAACGGCGAGGTGACCAAGGCCATGGCGGACGTGTCCGAGGTCGCGGAAACGGCCGACGAGGCAGCCGGCAAGGTGCTGGAGGCGGCGCATCAGATCGGCGGCACGTCGGACGCTCTGCGGCAGGAGGTGGACGAGTTCCTGGTTGTGATGGCACGCCATGACGAGGCGGAGCGCCGCCGCTACGAGCGCATCCCCGGGCGCGGCCAGCGTGCGGTGCTGGAAGCGCCGGGCCAGGCGCGGACCGCGGCGGTGATTCAGGACATATCCCGCGGCGGCATTGCGCTTATGGTGTCCTGGGCGGGTGCCTCGGGTTCCGAAGTCATGGTCTTATTGCCGGGCACGACCGAGCCGGTCCCGGCCCGGGTGGTCCGCAGCGGTGACGGGCGTGCCGCGCTCGCCTTTCGCCAGGAACCGACAGCGCTGGCGAAGGTGGATACGGCATTGGCGACCATCGGGGGCGATCCAGTGTCGCGGGCGGCGTAACGGACTCGATCGGCCAGCGCGCGCCCTGGGGACGCACAGGCTCGGGGTCACCGCCCGGCAACGGGAGCGCAACGCCCCGGACTCCGCACCCGGTGCACCGGGTTGCCGACGCGGCGGGATCAGGCAAACATCGCACCAGAAACGCCAGGGGACTCCGCCATGCCGAGCCGCAAACCGGCCCGCTATGAACTCACCATCATGGTATTGCTGGTCCTGTTCTGGGGCTGCATCGGGCTCAACCGGGTGGGCATCGGCTTCATATTTCCCATCATCGTACCTGAATTCCACATGCAGCTCTGGCAAGCTGGGCTGCTGATCTCGGGCACTTCGGTCAGTTGGGCGCTCAGCAGTTGGGTCGGCGGATGGCTGTCCGACAACCGCGGCCGCCGCGCGATCCTGTTGCCGGCCGTCGCATTCACCGCCTTGGCGACCGCAGCGATGGGCGCGACCTGGAACTTCCTGTCGATGTTCATCGTCCGCGACCTGCTGGGTCTCGGCGACGGCATCGGCTGGTCGGTCGGCCAGGCGACGATCAGCGAGGAGGCGGCGCCACAGCGGCGCGGGTTCAACCAGGCGCTGTACAATGCGGGCTACAGTTTTTTCGGCGTCGGGCTCGGCGCGCTGATCGTCACGACCCTGACGGCGCATCTGGGTTGGCGGTGGGTATTCCCGATCATTGGCCTGGTGACCGCCGTCGTGTTCGTCGCGCTGTTCGCCGTGATGCGGGAGCCGACAACGCATACCGCGCGCCGCAAGGTCAACTGGCGCGCAACGCTCGGGCTGTTGCGCATCCGCTCGGTACTGCTGGTCACCCTCATGGGCTGCGCCACGCTGGCCTGGCTGCAGCTTTCGATCGGGTACAACGTCCTGTTCCTGACCAAGATGCGCGGATTCAGCCTGGTCGAGGCCGGGACCGTCGTTTCGGCCTGGGGCCTGGTCGGAACGGCGGGACAGCTACTGCTCCCGTTCGCGTCGGATTATCTGGGGCGGCGGCCGGTCATCCTGTTGAGCGCGTGCCTCTGCGCGATGTCGCTGGCGTTCTATATCGTCGGAGGATTCGGCCTCGGCGGGATGCGGCTGCTGGCCGGGGCGAGCGGGTTCTTCGGCTTTGGGCTCAGTCCCATCGTCATCGCCACCTGCGTCAGCGAGCAAGCCCCCAGGGAGCTGCGTGGCGCGGCGCTGGGGATGACCAATTTCTTCGCGGTCATGATGGGGACCGCCGTGATGCCCGTCGTCGGCGGCATCGCCGCCGACCAGTTCGGCCTTGCCGCCGCGCTATGGCTGGCGGTTGGGGCGCAGATCGTACTGGCCGCGCTGGTTGTCGGGATCAGCGAGACGGCGCCGCGGGTGGTCGCCCGGCGGGAGGTGTCGGCGCTGGCGGAATGAAGCGGCCGGCTGGCGGCCCCATAGCGGGGCGGCTTGCCATCCAACCGGGACCGGTCAAACCGGGGGCCGCCGAGTGACCGGCCCCGATTGGTTCGTGGGACGTTGGACGGGTGTCCGAGGTGCCCGCGATCGGGTGACTGCGGGCAAGCCCACCAACCCGGGTATTCAGATCACGCCGTGCGGTCGCTCTCCACGCCCAGCGCCGCCTGAGCAGCCGCCAGCCGGGCCACCGGCACGCGGTACGGGCTGCACGACACGTAATCCAGCCCGAGCTTTTCGCACAGCGCGATCGACGCCGGATCGCCGCCATGCTCGCCGCAGATGCCGAGCTTCAGGTGGTGCTTCACCGACCGCCCCTTCTCCACGCCGATCCGCATCATCTCGCCGACCCCCTCCGGATCGATCGACACGAACGGGTCCTTCGGAAAAACCCCCGCCTCAAGATATTTCGGCAGGAACTTGCCCGCGTCGTCGCGCGACAGGCCGAACACGGTCTGCGTCAGGTCGTTGGTGCCGAAGCTGAAGAAGTCCGCGATCTCGGCGATCTTGTCGGCCACCAGCACGGCGCGCGGCAGCTCGATCATGGTGCCGACGCTGTATTCGATGCGCTGGCCGACCTCGGCGAAAACCTCCTCCGCCACCTTGTCCACCTGGGCGCGGGTGATCTCCAGCTCGCGCCGCGTGGCGACCAGCGGAATCATGACCTCGGGGTGCGGCGGATTGCCGGTTTCCTTGGCCACCGCCAGCGCGCCCTCGAAGATCGCCCGCGCCTGCATCTCGTAGATTTCCGGGTAGGAGATGCCCAGCCGGCAGCCGCGATGGCCCAGCATCGGGTTGGCCTCGGCCAGTTCCGCGGCGCGACGGCGGATCGTCTCGACATCCGTTCCCAGACCGTCCGCCACTTCCGCCAGCTCCGCATGGCCGTGCGGCAGGAATTCGTGCAGCGGCGGATCGAGCAACCGGATGGTCACCGGCAGCCCGGCCATGATGGTGAAGAGCTGCCGGAAATCCTCGCGCTGGAACGGCAGCAGCAGGGCGAGCGCGGCGCGGCGGCCGGCCTCGTCGCTCGCCATGATCATCTGCCGCATCGCGCCGATGCGCGCCGGGTCGAAGAACATATGCTCCGTGCGCGACAGGCCGATGCCCTCGGCGCCGAACTTGCGCGCGGTTTCCGCATCCAGCGGCGTCTCCGCGTTGGCGCGCACGCCCATGCGGCGGGCCTTGTCCGCCCACACCATCAGCGTGGCGAAGTCTTCGGACATTTCCGCTTCCACCATCGCCACCGCGCCGACGAACACCTCGCCGGTGGCGCCGTCGAGCGTGATGATCTCGCCGTCGCGCACCGTCTTGCCCGCCGCCGACAGCGTCTGCGCGTTGTAGTCCACGGTGATGCCGCCGGCGCCGGCGACGCAGGGTCGCCCCATGCCGCGCGCCACCACCGCGGCGTGGCTGGTCATGCCGCCGCGCGCGGTCAGGATGCCCCGGGCGGCGTTCATGCCGTGGATGTCCTCGGGGCTGGTCTCGATGCGCACCAGAATCACAGCCTCGCCCTTCAGCGCCCGGCTTTGCGCCTCGTCGGCGTTGAACACCACCGCCCCGGACGCGGCGCCCGGGCTGGCTGGCAGCCCCTTAGCGAGCAAATTGCGCGGCGCATCGGGATCGAGCGTCGGGTGCAGCAACTGGTCGAGCGCCGAAGGGTTGACGCGCCGCACCGCCTCGTCCTGATCGATCAGCCCCTCGCGCGCCATGTCCACCGCCATGCGCAGGCTCGCCGCCGTGGTGCGCTTGCCGTTGCGGGTTTGCAGCATGTACAGCTTGTGCTGCTGCACGGTGAACTCGAGATCCTGCATGTCGCGATAGTGCTTCTCCAGCGTCTCGCGCACGCGCATCAACTCGGCATAGGCCTTCGGCATGACCACTTCCATCGGCGTCTCGCCCGGCTTGGCGCCCGTCTTGGACACCGGCTGCGGCGTGCGGATGCCGGCCACCACGTCCTCGCCCTGCGCGTTGACCAGGTATTCGCCGTAGAACGCGTTCTCGCCAGTGGACGGGTTGCGGGTGAAGCACACGCCGGTGGCACAGTCATTGCCCATGTTGCCGTAGACCATCGCCTGCACGTTGACCGCGGTGCCCCATTGGGCCGGGATGTCGTGCAGGCGCCGATAGGTGATGGCGCGGTGGTTCATCCAGCTTCCGAACACCGCACCGATGGCGCCCCACAATTGCTCCTGCGGGTCCTGCGGGAACAGCTTGTCGGTTTCCTGTGCCACCATCTGCTTGTAGCTGTCCGCCACGCGCTGCCAATGATGTGCCGTCAGCGCGGTATCTTCGGTAATGTTGGCATCCAGCTTGGTATGCTCGATGATCTCCTCGAACCGGTGGTGGTCGACGCCCAGCACGACCGAGCCATACATCTGGATGAAGCGCCGATAGGAGTCCCAGGCGAAGCGCGGATCCTCGGCGGCGGCGGCGAGGCCCTCTACGGTATCGTCGTTCAGGCCGAGGTTCAGCACCGTGTCCATCATGCCCGGCATGGACACCCGCGCACCGGAGCGCACGGAAACCAGCAGCGGGTTCTTCGGATCGCCGAACCTGCGTCCCACCGCCTTCTCCACCTGCGCCAGCGCGGTACGCACCTGCTCCTCCAGGCCGGCCGGGTATTGCTGATGGTTGGTGTAGAAGGCGGTACAGACTTCGGTGGTGAGGGTGAAGCCC
>JBEKNT010000061.1:0-21611 GCA_049522565.1 Acetobacteraceae bacterium | reverse complement strand
GGGGCTGCGCCTGTGGGCGCACCCCTAAACCGACCCCGCGGTGTATGCACGCCGGGCGGCGTGCGCGGCGCGCGTGGTGCGTTACGGGGCGTCGGCCCTCCAAACGCCCCCTCCCTCAAGGGGAGGGGGAGTATGCAGCGCCTACCCCGCTTCCCGCACCACGCGCGCCGCGATCTCCGCCAGGCGTTCATAATCCGCGATCTCGTTATAGGCGTGCGCCGACAGGCGCAGCCACAGTGTGTCGTCGATGACATGCGTCGGCGCATCGGTGCCCGCATCCAGCAGCAACGCGCGCACCCGAACCGACCGTTCCGCCGTCACCGTCCCGGTCAGCGGCAGCCGCACCAGCCCCATCGCGCCGGCCAATGCGCCGACCGCGCCGGGCTCGGTGTTGAGCCGGCGCGACAGCAGCGAGGTGGCCTCCGCCGCCAGCGCCACGTTCCGTTCACGCAACGCCGCGCCGCCGAGGCGGGCATGGAAATCGATCGCCACGTCCACGCTCAGCCACGCGCTGCAATCGCGTGTGCCGGTCCAGTCGAATTCCGCGAGGAACCCGCCGCCGAAGCCGTGCGAGATCGTCACCGGATGCAGCCCCGGCTGACCCTCCGGCGCCGCCCACAGGAACCCGCAACCCTTTGCCGCGCACAGCCATTTGTGGCAGTTGCCGACATACCAATCGGCGCCCAGCGAGCGCATGTCGAGCGCCACCTGCCCCGGCCCGTGCGCGCCATCCACCAGCACCGGCACCCCGGCGTCATGGCACGCCGCGACAATGCGTTGCAGCGGCAGCACCAGCGCGCTGCCCGAGGTGATGTGATCAATCACTGCCAGCTTCGTGCGAGGCGTCAGCGCTGACGCGACGGACGCAACGACCGCATCGGCATCGGGGCGCGGAAACGGCACCGCCGCCTCCGTCATGCGCGCGCCGGCGCGTTCGGCGACATAGCGGACGGCGTTGCGCACCGCGCCGTAGCCGTGCGTCAGCACCAGCACCTCGTCGCCCGGCGCCAGCGGCAACGAACGCAGCACCGCGTTGCAGCCGACCGTGGCGTTCTCGACGAACACGACGTCCTTGCCGTCGGCGCCGATGAACGCGGCCAGCCGGTCGGCAGCGTGGCGCAAGGCGTCCGGCAACACGCTGCGGAAGAAGCGGCCGGTCTGCGCTTCCATCCGCCGCTGCCAGTCCTGTTGCGCGGCCAGCACGATGCGCGGCGTCGCACCGAACGAGCCGTGATTGACGCTGATGAAATCCGGGTCGAGCAACCACTCGTGCCGCACGGCGCTACCGAGCAGGGGCGGGGTGCTGGCGTGGCTGGTCATGCGGGAGGGCTCCGATGCGACGGCGCGACTATAGTGCGGAATGCCGCGACAGCGGTATCACCGCCGGGGCTTGAGCATGCGCGGCCATGCGAACCACAATGCACAAGGGAACCGGAGCACCATCCATGCAGAAGCTCATGCTGGTCGCGATTGCGGCATCGATCATCACGGCGTCTGCTGACGCGCAGACACGGATCGATTCGATCAACACCAACTTCCGCTGGCTCGGCCCCGACGACAAGATCATCGTCGAGCGCTACGACGATCCAAAGGTGCAGAACGTCTCCTGCTACATGTCGCGGGCAGAAACCGGAGGCATCAAGGGCGGTATCGGCATTGCCGAGGATCCCAGCCGGTTCTCCATCGCCTGCCGCGCCGTCGGGCCGGTTGCCATGCCGCCAAGCCTGCCGAAATCGGAGGTCATCGGCTTCGTCTCCGCCTCACTGTTCTTCAAGAGCTTCCAGATCCACCGCGCGATCGATCCGGAAAAGCATGTGCTGGTGTATACCGTTGTCAGCACGCGGCTGATCAACGGCTCGCCGTTCAACAGCATCAGCGTCGTGCCGCTCGACGTCCGCTAACCGTACACCTCTCCCGCGCGCAGCGCGGGAGAGGTTTTACCTGCCCGTGCAGACGAAATGCGGGTTCTCCCAGCCCGGCTTGCCGTAGCCCAGAGTCGCGCCATCCAACGTCCGCACCGATCCGCCGGCCGCCTCCAACACCGCCTGTGGCGCGCACGTGTCCCACTCCATGGTGCGGCCGAAGCGCGGGTAGAGATCGGCAATCCCCTCCGCCAGCCGGCAGAATTTCAGGCTGGAACCGAAATTCAACATGCGCGCCACGCGCCTGCCTGCCAGGAACGCGTCAAGCTGCGTCGTATCGCCGTGATGCCGGCTTGCCAGCACGGTGACCCCTTCGTCCGGAGGCAACCGGGCGGCGATCGGCGCCTGTCCCGCCGCGGTGCGCTTCCATGCGCCGACGCCGACGATGCCGGTGAACATTTCGTCCGCGGCAGGCACGCCAACCACACCCAACACCACGCGCCCGTCACGCACCAGGCCGATGTTCACCGCGAACTCATCGCTGCCGGCGGCGAACTCGCGCGTGCCATCCAGCGGGTCCACCAACCAGAATTGTGCCGACGGCGCAGTGATGCGGCCGGCGGCGACTTCTTCCTCGGCGATAACCGGAATCTCCGGTGTCGCCGCGCGCAATCCGGCGACGATGATCGCCTCCGCGGCATGATCCGCCGCGGTCACCACCGAGCGGTCCGCCTTGCGCACGACATCGAAACCGCCGCGCCTGACTTGCAGGATCGCCGCCCCGGCCTGGGTCGCCAGATCGGTTGCTAGTGCGACCAGCGCGGCGTCGTCCATGCGGTTCATGCCCGCACGCTTTGGCGTCGGCCGCGCGGCTTGGCTTTTGCCCTGCCGGCAGGCCGCGCGATCGGCCGTTTCGCCGGTTCGGGGTCGACCGTCGTTGCCGCCGCACTCTCCGCCGCCATCGCACCTGGTCCCCGCGCACTCTGCTGCTGCACGCCTACCGTCCCTTCCGCTTGCTCTACCGCGCCGCCTGCCGCATCGGGCGCTTGCGCGGGTGCCACGGCGCCTGCCGCTTCGCCAGGCATTGCCACCGGCGGGGCCGCGGGCGTCGGTTCGGCCGGCGCATCGCTCGCCACCCACGTCATCGGCCGCGCCAGCAGCATCGCCGCCGTCTGGTACACCACGGACGGGTCCAGGTGCCGCAGGCAGGCAAGCCCGCGTGGGCAATCCTCCGCGCGCGCGAGATAGCACGGACTGCATGTCATGTTGCGCCGGAGCGCCACGGCGCGCCGGCCGACCGGACCCCATTCGATCGCATCCACCACGCCGGAATGGATGCCGATCGTCGGTACGCCGAGCGCGGCGGCGATATGCTTCGGCCCGCTGTCGTTGCCGATATACAAACAGCACGCCGACAGCAGCCGCGGCAACTCGTCCAGCGGAGTCTCACCCACCACCGAACCAACCGCGTCCGGCCGCAGCAGCGTTTCCCGCAACGCCTCGGCGGCCTCGCGCTCGTCGGGACCGCCGATCAGCATCACCGCGACGCCGTTGCGTTCGGTCAACAGATCGATCAGCGCGCTGAAATACTCCGCCGGCCAGGTCTTGGTGATGTTGCCGGCCCCGATATGCATCGCGACCACCGGCTTGTGGAACAGCGCGCGCACCGCGTCCGGCAGCGTTTCCGGATCGGGCCGCGCCACCGGGGCGGGCAACAGGTTGCGGTCGGTCCCGCAGGCGGTGGCGATCGCCTCGACCAGCGCCAGCAGGTCGTCGACGATATGGCTGCGTTTGCGTTGCAGCGACTTGTCGCCCTCCCATTCCAGCGCGATGTCGAGGAACGGAAACTGGCCCATGTAGTCGTAGCCTGCCAGGAAACGCGCACCGGTGTATTGCAGCACGTCGCGGGTGGACAGATGCTTGCGCAGGTCCACCGCCAGATCGAACCGATACGGCGCGAGCTGCGCGCGCAATTCCAGGAAATCCTCCTTGGTCAGCTCCTTTTCGCCGAGCTGCGAGCGAGCATGGAAGAAATCGAATTCGATGAGTTCGTCGATCGCCGGCTCCATGCTGGCAAAGCCACGCGCGTGGCGGCCGGCCAGCACGGTGATCGAGGCCAGCGGAAACAGCGCCTTCAACCGGCGGATCGCCGGCAGGCCGCTGACGAAGTCGCCGATATGATCCAGCTTGACCACCAGGATGCGGTGGATCTCATCGGCCTCGAACAGTGGATGCGCGGCGAACACCGTCTGCACCGCCTCGTCGTCCGGCCGGTAGTCGTCGGAATAGCGCGACAGCAGCGGGCTGAAATACGGATCGCCGGCGGCGAACAGCGTCTTCCAGCGCGAGTTGAAAACCGCGGTGTCGAACACGTCCGGCAACCGTTCGCGACTGGCCAACTCGTGGTGGGTCAGGCTGGCATGCGGCGTGAACACGGTCAGCTTGCCGGCCTGGTGCGCGCGCAGGCAGAAATCCAGGTCGTTGTTGATGACCGAATGCGCCTCGTCGAAGCCGCCGATCGCCTCGAACACGTCGCGCCGCATCAGCATGCACGCACCGGTCACGGCAATGACGTTGCGCTGCGTGAGCGCCAGGCCGAAATAGCCCGGGTCGTCGGCGGGCGCGAAGCGGAAGGCATGGCGGCCGATGCCGGCGCCTAGGAACATGCCGGCGTGCTGCACCTTGCCCGACGGATACAGCAGTTGCGGCCCCACGATGCCGACTTCCGGTCGCTGCGCATGCTCCAGCAGAACATCCAGCCAGTCGTCCTGCGTGATCTCGATGTCGTCGTTGAGGAACAGCAGATAGTCGCTGTCGGTCGCCGCCACCGCGAGGTTGTTGAAGCGCGACCAGTTGAACGCCTCGGGGATGTCAACGATGCGGTCGGCGTTCTGCTGCAACCACACCTTCCACGCCATCTGGCTGTCGGGGATGTTGTCGAGGCAGACGATCTCGTAATTCCGATAGGCGGTCCTGTCGCGCAGCGTGGCGATGCAGTTTTCGATATAGCCGTGCGCGGCGCAGGTCGGGATGATGATGGCGACCTTGCCGGTCGCTTGCGACATGCGCCGGAAGCGCCAGGTCCCCGGCAGGCTGCCGTCCATCACCTCCGCGTCGATGCCACGGCGCGCCGCCGCACCAGCCAATGCTGCCCTGCTCGTGGCATCGTCGTCGAGCGCCACCTCATGCCGTTGCGCCAGCAGCTTGGGAATGTGGTGCACCGCTTCGGCTTGCTCCGTGCAGCGCAGGACCAGGTCGTATTCGCCATCCCGCAGCAGGGTGCGCGGCGTGCTCGCAACACGCCGCAGCAAGGCGGCGGAAGCAAACCACGACCGGCCGATATAGTTGGTGGACAACAGCAGATCGGGGGAAAAATCCGGCTTGAAGAACGGCTCGCGCTCGTGGCTGGCCGGACTGACGCATGCCTCGTCGGCATACAGGAAATCCGCGGCGCGATGCAGCCCGCCCGCCAACGCGATTTCGGCCAACGCATCCACCGCCAGTTCGTCGCCGGGGCACAGCACCCCGACCAGCACGGCGCGGGATGCCGCATCGCCCGAGAGCAGGGCATCGAAGGCGGAATCGGACGGGGCGACGACCGTGATCCGGCCGGCATGCTCACCGGCGAACCCGGCAACCAGATCGCGCAAGCCGGCCGCGTCGTCATCCGTATCGGTCAGCACCGCAAGCCGCCAGTCGGGATAGGTTTGCCGCGTCAGCGACTCGATGGTGACGCGCAATGGCTGCGGCAGGGGCGCAACCGCCTGCCGCAGGACCAGCCGGAATTCCGGATGATAATCCAGATCCTCCAGCACCGACGCCAGAACGTTGGCTTCCGCCCGGCTGATGCGGCGGCGGATGTTGGCAAGGCTGTCGTCGTCCTCCTTCTTCACCTCGATGGTAAAACTGCGGACCAACTCCTGGCCGCTTTTGGCCCGCACCACCAGGCGCACCATGTGGGTTCCGTCGCGCAGGCTGCGCGGCGGGCAATGGAAGGCGTAGCCGCTGCGCAGCGCGTTCTCCCAGTCCGGGAAGGCTGTGCCGACGTCCTGGCGGGCCAGGCCGTAATGCGCCTCGCCCAGGCGCTGATCGTCCAGGAACACCTCGAGCCCGCTGATGCCGGAGCGCGCCAGCACCCAGCCCTCGATGGTCAGCCGGCTGGTGACCGGCTCCTGCACGGCGTCGTTCATCACCTGCGGTGAGTCGAGTTCGAAACGGAACTCCGACCCGCCGGGCGTCTGCGCCGGGGGGTGCGCAGTCTCGGCCGCGGCCGGCGGCGGCGTGCCGGGGCGGCGGACCGTAACAACCTTGATCTCGTCGCGGATGTCGTCGAGACCGTTGCGTACCACGATGCGCACGAGATGCTCGCCGTCCGCTATGTCCCGGACGGTCTTGCGGAACCGAAAGCCGGAGAGCCGGGCCATCGGGATGCTGGCGTATTGCTCGCCGACATCGGGTCGTGACACCCCCAGCTCGGCGTCACCCACCTTCTCACGGCCGAGATAGATGCTGACGCCTGAAATGCCGACCGCACAGACCGCCCAGCCATCGACGCCCAGCGTTCCGTCCGGCGCCAGAAACGCCGTATCGCAAAAGTAATGGATGTCACGCCGCGTGTCGGGCGGCGGCGCCGGCAATGTCGCCACGTGCAACTCCGGCGCGTGCACGGGTTGCAGGGTTTCAAAACTCCACGGGACGGCCGGCGTGTCGATCGGCGCCGGCGCGGACGACGTTGGCTCCGGATCGGGGGCGATACGGAAATCCGCCGTGAGCTGGTAGGCTTGGTCCTGGCGCAATGGCGAGAAGGATCGCGGTGCATCCGACTGAGGCTGGGCCGGCACGGCAGGCGGACGCGACGCGACGCGCTCCACCGGCACAGTGGTTTCGATGGCAAAGCCGTGCGCACTGATTGCCTGCACCCGGACGCTGCCGAGGGGTCGGTCCGGCTGCTCCATCTGCCCGATACAGGCAAACCCGGACAGCCGCGCGTTGGGATAGGCGGGGTAGACATTCGCCACGTCGTCGCGCGGCCCGCCGAGCTGCGTCGCGGGCAGGCGCTGATGATCGCCGGCGAAGACCTGCACGGCGACGATCGCGGTCATCGCCACCGCCCAGCCATGCACGGCAAGATTGCCGTCGCCGTCGAGCGTCGCGCGCTCGACGTACAGCACGATCTGCGGGCGGCCGCCGAGATGGGCCGCGCCGGCCACGCCCGGGCCGGAACGCACCACGATCGGCTCGGACGCAGTCGGATCGATCGCGAGGTCCAGGGCTTCGGTGTGTCTATGGCCATCGCTGGTGCGGGCCCGCAGCACGCAGAGACATGGCTCGGCGGCGCGATCCTGCGGCCGTGGCAGGCTGAGCTGGAAGGCGCGTTGCCGGCCTGGCGTGCCGTCCGGCATTAGCACGGACGGCGCACGATCCGGCTGGCCAAACACCGCGCGCGCCACCACAACGCCATCGGTTTCCAGGTCGAGTTCCTCGACCGCCGCGGACGAGGCTACCCGGCCGCGAATCTGCACATCGAAGCGGCCGTGAATGAAGCCGCCGGAAACCGCCGGATCGACCTGGATCACGATCTGCGGTGCCGGCGCGTCGTCCGGCGGCGCTGCCGCAACAGCATCGGACGCGGTTGCCGCAGCGGCAGCGGCGGCACGGACGGCAACGCGGACCGGCGACCGGCGCCCCCTCGGCACCGCCGCCGCCGCCGGCTGGGCGGGCGGGGTTGCCATGGGAGGCGTGACAGCCAGCGCCTTGGTCTCGGCAGCAGACGTGCCGCGAGAAGCCGAGGGACCCGGCTTCCGCGCAGACTTCCGGACAGGCTTCCCGCGCGTCATCGGCTTTGGCTTCCCGCCATGTCCCTGCTACCCAGGCTGAAATCCGGTCCGTTCGACTGTGGTGCCGCCGGCCGATCCGCGGCGCCGGTGCGGCAGTCGCCGCATGGTGACACCAACGCTCGCGCCATACCCGTTCGGCGGCACCGCCGGATGTCGCAGGCCCGATCTGCTACATGTTGAATGGCAGCCGGCCTTCGCGATAGCCGTCCTCGTCGAAATGCGCCTGCCCGGACGGCAGCGTGCCGCGGCGCACGCTGTCGGCCACATCCGGGTTCTGCAGCAGGTACCATTTTTCGTCCACCCGCATCGGGAATGGCAGGCGGCCCTCGAAATAGCCGTCATCTACGAAGTGCTGCTGCGCCGACTTCACCACACCGTCCTTGATCGCCTGGCCGATATCCTCATACGCCTTGGCATACCACTCGTCGTTCACCTCGACCCCGGCGATCATCATTTTGAGGATGCGAATGAAGTCCTCGTACGACACATTGACGCGCAATTCACCTTTGACCGTGGAAATCTCCACCGAGCGACGGATCAGATCGAAGGGCGGTACGTATCTCACGAAGCCTCCTGCATAGTGCCGCAACCAATCTGCGAAAGGGGGGACCGACAACCCGGATGAATAGCCGTACGACGCGTGCAATGGAACAGGGATTTGCCTGTTTCGGGCCTTGGGCGCGCCCTGCGCCCGGCCGCCGATGACACTTGGCGCGTCGCCCCCGGTCTGTGCTAACTGTCCTCCGTGCTAACTGTACCGGCAACCGCCGGCAGCGTGTTGCCCGGATGCGGGCCGGCGTGGGATGTTCCATATGAAGACCGATCTGGCGGCCGACTCGCGGCGCGCCGCGAACGACATCGAGCTGGCCGACCATGTCCGGCGTTTCCAGAATGCGCGCGTACTGGTGCTGGGCGACGCCATTCTCGACCGCTACGTGATCGGCAGCGCACACCGCCTGTCGCCCGAGGCACCGATACCGGTGCTGCGACCCACCGGCAATCGCAGCACCCTGGGCGGCGCGGCGAACGTGGCACTGAACATCGCGACGCTTGGTGGCCAGACGATGCTGATCGGCGTCGTCGGCGACGATGCAGCCGGCGCCGAGATGACGCGCCTGGTGGAGGCAGTTGACGGCATCGCCTGCCAACTCGTCGTCGCGCCCGGGCGGCCGACCACGGCCAAGACGCGGTTCATGGCCGGGTCGCATCAGCTTCTGCGGCTCGACGAAGAAACCACCGAACCGCTGGCGGAGAGCACCGTCGCCGCGCTGCTGGAGCGCTTCGAGGCTGCACTCGCCTGGGCGGATGTCGTGGTGCTGTCCGACTATGCCAAAGGCGTGCTCGGCGACGCGGTGTTGGCCGCCGTCCTGGCCCGGGCAGCGGCGCGCCGCTGCCTGGTGGTCGCCGACCCGAAACGCCCCGACTTCGCAGCCTATCGCGGCGCCGCCATCCTGACGCCGAACGAGCATGAAGTGCGGCTGGCCACGCGCATCGGCGCAGAGCATGACGCCGAGGCCGACCGCGCCGGCCGCGCCGCGCTGGAAGCCACCGGCGGCGAGGCGGTGCTGGTGACCCGCTCGGCCCGCGGCGCGACCCTGGTGCGCCGCGGCTGCCCGGCGCTGCATTTCCCGGCCCGGGCGCGCGAGGTGGCCGATGTTTCCGGCGCCGGTGACACCCTGGTGGCGGCGCTCGCGGTGGCGCTGGGCGCCGGTGCCTCGCTGCCCGACGCCGCCATGCTCGCCAACCTGACCGCCGGCATCTCGGTCGGCAAGCAGGGCACCGCCACGGTGAGCCGCGAGGAATTGCTCGGCGCGCTGCGTCTGGAGGACCTGGTGGCGACCGACCGCAAGGTGGCGACGGCGGACCAGACGGCGGTGCGCGTCGCATCCTGGCGCGCGAACGGCTTGCGGATCGGCTTCGCCAACGGCTGCTTCGACCTGATCCACCCCGGCCACGTCCGCCTGCTGACCGAGGCACGCGCGGCGTGCGACCGGCTGATCGTCGCGCTGAATACCGACGCGTCGGTGAAGCGCCTGAAGGGGCCGACCCGCCCGGTGCAGAGCGAGACCGCGCGGGCCACCGTGATGGCGTCGCTGTCGCCGGTGGACCTCGTCGTGTTGTTCGACCAGGAGACGCCGCTGGAACTGATCCGCGCGTTGCGTCCCGACGTGCTGGTGAAGGGCGCCGACTACACGGTGGACCAGGTGGTGGGTGGCGACCTGGTGCGTGGCTGGGGCGGTCGCGTGCTGCTGGTCAATCTTCAGGAAGGCCACAGCACGACCGGCACGATCAAGCGGATGACCGCGCCCGCGCTAGCCGACCCCGCCGCATAACCCACATCGATCGGTCCATGGACAAGAAAAAGCTTGCCGTCTGCGCCGTTTTCGAGAACGAGGCGGCCTATCTGCCGGAGTGGCTCGCCTACCACCGCCTGGTCGGCGTCGACCACTTCATGCTGTACGACAACGGCAGCACGGATGACCCGGCGCGGGCGATCCGCACCTCGCCGGTGGCCGGGCATGTGACGCTGATCCATTGGCCGCAGCGGCCGGGACGGGCGGCGGCGCACCGGCATTTCATCGACATCTTCTCGCCCGGCTACGAGTGGGTGGCATTCATCGATCTGGATGAATTCCTGCTGCCGCTGAACAGCCGCAACGTGGTGGACACGCTCGAATGGCTGGGCAGTGCCGCCGGGGTGCTGGTGCATCGGCGGGTGTTCGGACCCGGCGCATCGCAGCAGCCGCCCGGGGGCCTGGTGATCGAGACCTACGACCGGCGCGCGGCCGACGATTATCCGGCCAACCGCCATGTCCGGACGATCGCGCGGTGCAGCGAGCTGCTGGACGTCACGCCGAATCCGAGCGAGTTCCGCATCAACGGTCCGGTCTTCAACACCGCTGGATTCCTGGCGCCGAACAGCGCGGTGCAGGCCCAGCCTTGCTACCAGAACCTGGTGATCAATCATTACTACACCCGGTCGCGGCAGGACTGGCTGGCGAAGCTCCAGCGCAACAATGAGACGGCCGATGCCACGACGCCGAAAGACGCGCCCGAGCTGTTCGACCGGCTCGCCGAGGTCTGCCAGGTGCGGGACGCGACGATCCAGAGCTTCGCCGCGGCGGTCAGGGACCTGCTCGGGCTCGGCGCGGCCGCCGCCCCGCCGCCGGACGGAAGCGGTGCGCGCCCGGCGGTGCCCGAGCCGTCGGCAATGACGGCGGGGCCGGCGGGGCCGGCATCGCTGGCGGCGGCGTCAACCGCGGCGCAGATGCCGCGTGCGACGGAGGCACCGGGCGCGCGACCCGAGCCGGCACCACCGCCGCGGGAGACCGTTCCAGCCTTGCCGGACGCGGCACCGGGCTGGGTGGCGCGCGGCAAGGACGCGCAGGAGCGTGCCGGCGGGCTGGGACTGGTGTTCCGCGACCGGTCGCGGCCCGGGGAGCACTGGCTTGCCGCCCTGCGCGGCGCCGCAGTCGCCGCCATCGATCCGGCCTTCCTGCTCGACGAGTTCGATCGGATTCGGGATTTCCCGAGCGACGCCGCGGCACGCGCGGCATGCGACGAAGCACTGGGTCAGGCAACCAGGAACTGACCGTGCTGTACACCGCTACCGCCCGCGGCGGGAGAGGCTCTAAATCACCCCCCGCTGCTGCAACAACGCGCGGATCTTGCTGACGGACACGGTCTCCATCATCTCCTTATCGCTGAGCTCGATGCCGTAGTTGGTCTCCAACTCGGTCATCAGCATGACATGCCGCAGGCTGTCCCACTTCCGGGTATTGCTCATGTCGGAAGCATCGGTGATCTGCGCCGGCGGCACTCCCAGCGTTCCGGCGATCAACTCCAGCAAAGGCACGGATGCCATCGGTCGTCTCCTGGCTGTTCCGGCAGCCGGGTGGTTGCTGACGCCACGCACCACGCTGCCCGATGATCGCGGTTGACAGTAAGCCAGCGTTTAATGCCAGCCGCCCGCATGACTGACTCGCGATTGGTTCGCACCGGTGCGAACCAATCGCGAGTCAGTGGCAGCGCCGCCTGGCATTAAAAGCTTGCTTCCTCGTCCCGCATCAAAGTCATTGCCTGACTTTCCTCGGCACTGTTCGCGCTTACCGTCGCGCCCCACCCAACACGCTGACCCGGTCGCTGCGGCGGCGCGGCCGGTCGTGCTCCAGGGCGCAGCGATTGTTTCGCCACCCTGCATCAGCCGAGATACGGTGCCCAGCGCGCATAGTGCAGGATGTACTCGCGGAACGTCCATTCATGCGAATGCCAGCGGTAGCGGGCGCTCGGGTCATAGAACCGCAGCCGCAGACGTTCGGCCACCAGCGGATGGATCGGCACGCTCTCGAAATCCTGCCCGTCATGCAGCCGCAGCAGCGTGTCGATTTCGCCACGCAGGCGCGTCAGCTCGCCGCGCGGCACGATCGCCGTGCGCTCCAGCAGTTGCCGCAGCATGAAGGCGATCGGCGCGGCGGTCAGATGACCGGTGGTGTGGAACAGCTTCATGTCACGAAAATGGTGTTCGACCCAGGTCGCCGACCGGATATCGGATAGCGCGTCCGCCGCCTGCCAGCGCGTGACATCCATCCGCAGCCGCCGCTCCAGGTCGGGCATCCGCTGGGTGGTGATCTCCATGTAGCGCTCGAACAGCGCATCATCCGACAGGTCTTCGGTCGCCAGCGCGGCCGCGACCGAATCCGACCACGGATAGCGCGTCGGGTCGGCGGCGAGCCGCGGATCGTTGCCGGCGAACGGCCAAAGGCAGAGCGCATTGTATGGTGGAAAGCGCAACACCTGGCAGCCGGGCGGCAGCCGCCGGTGCAGTTCCTGCCGATGTTCCGAGGGCGATCCGGCTTCCACCTGTTCCCACACCACCTCCACGTCGGCCATGAAGTCGGGGCCGTAGCGTGTGCCCCAATCCTCCGGCATCACCAGGTGCAGCGGGATCCATTTGAAGCCGATGCGTCCGACCAAGCTCGGCATGAACCTGCCGGTCTTTATCAGCTCGTCGCCCTGGCAGTTGGCGTAGACCAGGATGGACCGGCTCACGGACGCCATGGTGTCCACCTGATGTAACGCAGCGCGTGCTCCTCGAACGTCCAGTGATTGCTGTGCCAGCGATAGCGCATGCCGGGCTGCCACCATGCCAGGCCGAACCGTCGCGCGACGTGCGGATGGATCGGCAGCTCTTCGCGCCGGCCGAGATAGCCGGTCAGCAGGAAATCTAGCTCCCGCCGCAGCTTCGCCGGATCGCAGAGCGCCTCGATCGGCGAGCCGGTCACGAGTTGCATGATCATGTGGCGCAACAAGTCGCCGGTCGGATCCGGCGGGGCAAAGAACAGGCGGTAGCGGCGGAAGTTCTCCACGATGAACTCGGCAACCTTGACGTCATGCGTGGCGTCGAGTTGCCGCCAGGCGGCGCGATCGGCGGCGAACAGCGCATCGAGGTCGGGCATCTCCTTCTCGGTCATGCTCTGGTAGGACAGTTGCATGATGTCGTCCGGCAATTGCAAATATGCCAGGCTGGCACCGATGCGATCGCCGTACGGATAGCGCCCCCCGGGATACAGGCCCGCTTCGAACACCAGCCGCGGATCGGCGTCGAGAAACGGCCACAACGCCTTCATCCGCGGCGCGGCGAAGCGCCGCACGTCGCAATCGGCCGGCAGCATGCCGCGCAGGCCGGACCATTCCGCGCCGTTGTTGCCGCCGGATTGCTCCCAGCAGAGCGCGGCGGATTGCAGTGCCTCCGTGGGTGGCGGAGCGGCCCCTCGACCCTGATCGGTGTTGACGAAATGGCAGGCGACGCGCTGCCGCAGGATCGGCAGCGCGCTCATCACCTCGGCCATCTGACGCGCCAGATGGTTTCCCGCTACGATGAGGTGGCAGCCTGGCGCGGTCTCCGCTGGGGGCTCCCGGGCGTCGTCCAACTGACGCACGAGGGTGCCCGACATGAAACACAGGCTCAGCAGGCGGCGATCGTCGGTCCGCTTGAAGTCGCTGGGCCGCAGCGCATCCGGATGCCGCAGGATCAGCTCGATGCTGCGGTTGTCGCGGGTCTGTTCGATCGGCAGGGCCAGTTCGATCGTGGTCCGGCGGTCGATGCTGAAGCTGGCCAGCAGCCCCGACACAGTGTCGATGTCGAGCCGCTGTGTATCGCACAGGCCGGCATTTACCAAGGGTTGCACGGTGAACCGCAGCAAATAGCGCGTCGCATCGCCCGGCAGCGGCAGATTCAACCGGCTTTCCGCGCCGATCGCCCAGGCATAGTGGTCCTCGACGGACCAGCCTTCGCCCAACGCCCCGGACAGGTTGCCGAGGGTGCCGAAAACGAAAGCGACCTCGAGGCGTTCATGCATTCAGGCGGTATCTTATCGTCACGATTTTGCGAGCGGGTTTACTTGATGGCATAGGCGGCGCAGCGTTTGCAAGCATGGCAGGCGACAGAGACCGTCCTAATTTTGGTCCTTTTCTTATTAAGAACTCGCGCCGGCCGCAAAAGAACTGCGACCACATCACCTGGCCCATGTCACATGACGACCGCCACGCGGATCGAACAGCGCAGCGAGCCGCCAGGTTCGTTCCCGCAAGCTGCTCCGCGACGCGATCCTCATATGGGCAGACGGCGGCAAATTTCAGTTCTCTGGCCGCTCGCTCGCGCGACGCCAGTGTTCCGACTCAGGCGCTTCGAGCCCAATCTTCGGTGTCATTTCGCGCGAAGCGAAGCAATCTCTCGCGTGCATTGGTGTGATTTTTCGGTGGAGGATGCTTCGCTTCGCGCGCAGTGGCGGCGCTGGCCGCAGGGTCGAACCGTCAGGATCGCTGCGTTAGAACGCTCGCCGAAAGAACACCGCGGTGATGGTCGCAGTCAGCAGCAACACACCAGCGCGCACCAGCGCGGGCGGCAGCCGACGCGCCAGGCGGGCTCCGCCATAGCCGCCGGCAACCGCACCGACCAGCAACACGATGGTTTCCGGCCAGCGCACCACGCCGGAGGCGATGAACAGCACCACCGCCGCGCCATTCGCCGCGCTCACCAGCAAGGTGCGCGCCGGGCCCATCGCCTTCACATTGATGCTGGCGGTGAGCAATCCCCAGGTGGCCAGCATCATCAGCCCCACCGCACCGCCGAAATAGCCGCCGTAGAGCGAGAGCAGGAACTGGATGACCAGCAGCGTCGCCGGGCCGATCCGCACGGCGCGACGCAGAGCCACGCCCACTCGGGCGCCGCAGGCGAAAGTCAGCGTGGCGAGCAGCAGCAGCCATGGGATGACGAGGTCGAACAGGTGCGGCGGGGTGAACAGCAGCAGCAAGGCGCCGCAGAAGCCCCCGGCGACGCTGACCGGCAGCATCCAGCCCAGACGAACGTCGCCGATGCCGGCGAGTTCACCGCGATACGCCCAGGTGCTCGCCATCGTGCCGGGGAACACCGCCACGGTAGAGGAGGCGTTGGCGATCACCGGCGGCAGGCCGACAAACACCAGTACGGGAAAGGTGACGAAGGACCCGCCGCCGGCGATCGCGTTCATCGCGCCGGCCAGCAGCCCGGCGGCGGCGAGAAGGGGCAGGTGCTGCATGGCGGGCAGAGTGTGGGTGCGCCCGGTATCGGGCAACCCGCAAATAGTTCGGTGCGGGCCGATGCGTTGCCGCCGGTCTCGCAGGCTTGATGCTGCCTGGGCATCGGGGCGTGCCAGGTTCGCCGCATGGACAAGACTGGTGCCGACGATACGCGATGGATGCGCCGGGCGATCGAGTTGGCGCGCCATGGTGAGGCGGGCGCGGGCACCAACCCGATCGGCTGCGTGCTGGTGCACGACGGGGTGGTGCTCGCCGAGGCGTGCAACGAGGTGGATCTGCGGCACGATCCCACGGCGCATGCCGAGATCGTCGCAATCCGGCGCGGCGGTGAGCGGTTGCGGGATTCCGAGTTGCGTGGGGTGGTGCTGTACACCACGCTGCAACCATGCGGCATGTGTACGATGGCGTCGATCTGGGCGAAGATCGGTCGCATCGTGTACGGGGCTGGGCGCGACGACGTGCATTCGATGTATTTCGAGGACCGGCATCTCGATACGCTGGACTTCATCCGCGACGCGTTCCGCGACGACCTGGCGCTGGAAGGCGGCGTGCTGGCGGCGGAATGCGCGGCGTTGTACGTGCCGCCGAAGGCGCATGTGCCGCGGTCGGAGCAATTCAATCGCTGACCCGTACACCTCTCCCGCGCTGCGGGAGAGGTGAACTTGACCCCGGCTGGCTTGTTTCGCACCGTGGCGCCGATCCACGAAGACCAACCAAGGGTGGCGCGTACCATGATCAAGCGATTCCATGTGCTGTATGTCGGCCAGATCGCGCTCGACAATATCGGCCTCGACGGCACGCCGGCGAACGACCGGCGCTATTCCAGCGAACGCCTCGCCGAGGTGTTCTGGACCGCGCGCGACACCGCGCAGCTTATGGACGAGCTGGGCTACTACGCGCTGTGGAGCGCGGAGCACCACTTCCAGCGCGAAGGCTACGAGTGCCTGCCCAACCTGATCCAGCTCGGGCTGTGGCTGGCCACGCAGACCAGGCGGCTGAAGTTCGGCTGTGCGTTCAACGTGCTGCCGATGTGGCACCCGATCCGGCTGGCCGAAGACTACGCCATGGCCGACATCGTCACCGATGGCCGCGTGATCATGGGCGTCGGCCGCGGCTACCACACGCGCGAGGTCGAAACCTTCGGCGCGCCGCTGCTCGACGCCGACAAGAACCGCGAATACTTCGAAGAGCAGTTGCAGTTGCTGCTGACATGCTTCAACCAGGAGAAGTTCCACTTCAAAGGCAAGTATTTCGAGGCGCCTCCCCCGGTGGACTATCGCGGCTACAAGCTGACCGACATCACCATGGTGCCGCGTCCGAAACATTTGCCGGTGGAGGTCTGGATGCCCGTCGCATCCGGCAAGACCATCGACATGATGGCGAAATACGGCCTGAAGGCGATGGTGACATTGAACGGCGAGAAGATCCTCGACGATGTCGTGCGCGCATACCAGGAAGCATGCGCGCGGCATGGCCAGCAGAAGCAGCTTGGGCAGGACATGATCTGGGGCGCCGGCCTGTACCTCGCGCGCGACCAGGAGGAAGCGATACGCCGGGTCGAACCGTCGCATGACGAACGCTACAAATGGTTCGCGCCGTTCGGCTTCGTGCGTTACGCCGACGAGCATGGCCGGACCTGGGGCACGCCCGGTGCGCCGTCGCGCACGCCGTCGCTGCGTGACGGGGTGCAGCAGAAGGCGTGGTTCTGCGGCTCGCCGCGCCAGGTGATCGACGGCATCAAGTCGATCGAAGCGAAGTATCCCGGCCTGGAGGACTTCATGATCCACTGGGCGGAGGGCCTGTCGCCGGCCGAGTTCGCCGAGCAATTGCGCTGGTTCGCGCGCGACGTGATGCCGGCGTTCGCACGATAGGTCCCTAAGTCCCTCTCCCGCGCTGCGCGCGGGAGAGGTCAGGTGAGGGTGATCGGGTCGGCGCGCGGCACCTTCATGCTGTGTGCCGACCCATAACAGCATGCAACCGGGCCATGGCCAGTATCCCCGAACGATTTCCGGACCTCCTCACCCAAAAGGCGCCGCTGGCCTATCTGGCAACGATAATGCCGGATGGATCCCCTCATGTGACTCCGGTCTGGTTCGACTTCGCCGATGGGAAGATGCGGATCAACACGGTCTGCGGCCGGGTCAAGGAACGGAACATGGCACGCGACGCGCGCGTCGCACTTTCGGTCGTCGATCCGGACGACTCCGATCGTCACATTCAGCTTCGCGGCGTGGTCAACCGAATGACGGAAGTGGGCGCGATTGCTCATAACAACGCCCTTGCCAGAAAATACCTGGGGCTGGATGTTTATCCGTACGATAAGCCGGGAGACATTCATGTTCTTGTTGAGATTGTTCCGATGGCGATCGCGACACTGGGATGAGATCAAGCCTGTCGCCGCGGGAATTCGCCGAGCAACGGCGCTGGTTCGCGCGGGAGGTGATGCGGGCGTTGACACGTCCCTCTCCCGCGCGAAGCACGGGAGAGGTTTAGTAAATCAAACCACGCCTTCGCCGCGCAGCTTTTCCACGTCCGTATCGCTCATGCCCAGCCAGCGCGTCAGCACATCTGCCGTATGCTCACCCAACATCGGCGACGGCGCGACGCGCGGCGGCTTGCCATCCACCCGCACCGGCCAGGCCGGCATCTTGAACGGCCCATGCTTCGGATGCTGCATCACCTGCATGATCCCACGTTGCTCGAAGGTCGGCTCGTTCTGCAGTTCCATCGTGTCGAGCACCGCACCCGCCGGAATGCCGGCGCCGCCCACCTGCGCCATCGCCTCGTGCTTGGTGCGGCTGCGTGTCCACGCCTCGATGATCGCATCCAGTTCGGCCATGTTCTTCACGCGGTCGGCAGGCTTGGCAAAGCGCGGATCGGCGATCAGCTCCTCGCGCCCCATCACCTTGCAAAGCCGCGCCCAGTGTTCGGGATTGGCGCGGCTGGTCATGATCCAGACGTAGTCGTTTGGCCCGCCCGGCGCACACGGATACAGCCCCGACGGCGCGTTGCTGCCACCGCCTGAATGCGTGCCGTCGCGCTCCACCGCCTTGCCGCTGCGCGCCTGAGTGGAGAAGTTGGTGCGCATGTAGTGCAGCATCGCGTCCTGCATCGCCACTTGCAGCCGATGGCCCTCGCCCGTCTTCGCCCGCTTGTGCAGCGCGCCGAGGATGCTGATCGCCATCGTCATCCCGGTGCCGGTGTCGCCGAGCGACAGGCCGGGCTTCACCGGCCCCCTGCCCTTCTCTCCCGTCACGCTGATCGTTCCGCCGGTGGCCTGCGCAATCATGTCGAACGCGAGGTTGGTCTCGTACGGGCTGCCGGTGCCGAAGCCCTTCACCTGGCAATAGATGATGCCTGGATTGATGGCACGCACGTCGTCGTAACCGAGGCCCAGCCGCTCGATGGTGCCGGGCGCCATGTTCTCCACGCACACATCCGCCTTGCGCAGCAGGTCCTTCACCAGCGCCAGTCCGCGTGGTGATTTCAGGTTCACCGTGATGGACCTCTTGTTGGCGTTGAACATATGGAAATAATACGGATCGTCGTCGGGCTGGCCCGGACGCAGGCGGCGGCCGGGATCGCCGGTCTTCGGGTTCTCGATCTTCACCACTTCGGCGCCGAGCCACGCAAGCGCTTCGGTGCAGGATGGTCCGGCCTCGAACTGGGTGAAATCAACGACCTTGATGCCGGCAAGAAAATCCAGTTCCACGCTGTTGTCCGCCATGGTGCGCTCTCCTCCTGTTGCGTGCCCGGTGTTGCTTGGCCGGGAGCATGGCACAGGCGGGCCGCGGCGTCATTGTCGGCGACTGGCGTTTCGCGGTGCGGCGTTCCGGGGTCCGGGCGTTTCGCCGGCGTGCCGGAAGGGTGGACTATCCGGCCGCCGCATCAGGCCGCATCGTAGCGTCCCATTGCGCAGCCAAAGCGGGGCGTCGTGAACAAGGAACGGGTGACCGCCTTCAGCGATGGCGTCATCGCCATCATCATTACCATCATGGTGCTCGAACTGCGGCCACCGGCGGGCACCGACTGGGCGTCCCTCGCCGGGATGCTGCCGGTTTTCCTGAGCTATCTGCTCAGCTTCCTGTATGTGGCGATCTACTGGAACAATCATCACCACCTGATGCAGACCGTAAAGCGGGTCAACGGCATGATCCTGTGGGCCAACACCCATCTGCTGTTCTGGCTCTCGCTGACGCCCTTCGCGACTGCCTGGCTGGGTCAGAATTACCGTGCCCCGGTGCCGACAGCGGTCTATGGCTTGGTACTTCTCTTGGCGGCGGTCGCCTATTACATCCTGCAATGGACCATCGTCCGAACCGAAGGACGCGATTCGACGCTGGCCGTGGCGCTTGGCTCCGACATCAAAGGCAAGCTGTCGCCGGTGCTCTACATAGCCGCGATCGGCCTTGCTTTCGTCAATCCGGCAATAGCGGAGACCATCTACGCTCTGGTCGCCATCATGTGGTTCATTCCCGATCGGCGCATCGAGCAGCGACTGAATCGGACCACGGAACGAGGGTGAGCGTGCGTAACGCCCCAGGCGACCGAGGCAACCTCGGTCACTGGACGGTCAGCGCAACCCTGATCATCCGATGCTGGCTGTTGGAATCGACCACCTCGAAAGCCAGGAAATCGGCGCCGGTGAAGCCGCGAGCCGGCGTGTAGTCCAGTGCCATACCCGCCACCTTGACGGTATCGCAGGCGGCGAACGGGCTGTTCGGCGGAAAGCGCGGAAAATCCACGCGCTGCCCGACCCGCGCCTCGCCGTGCGCGGGTCGCTGCGTCAGCCATAGCCGAGGCACCGAGCGTGCGGTGCAGTCCGAATTGACGCTGTAGGAGAAATCGATCGTCGCGGTGGCATTCGCCGGCACGGTCTTGCGGTAGACCGGCCCCTCGGACACGCGAGCCGCATCGGCCGCGGCCGGTTTGACCCATACCACATGGTCGTCAACCGCGTAGGCTTGGCAATGGAGTTGCGGGTTGCACGCACGCAGGGCTCGCCCCAACGGATCCACGCCGCCGTCGAAGGATGCTGCACCGCCATTCGAACCGACAACGAAGACCCGTGGGAAGGGCCTGGTCAGGAATGCCCGATACATGTCCCGCGCCAGGTCGCTGCCGACCGGAACCGCCGCGACATCATCGATGGCAGCATAGTGTGTCGGCGGCGGAAACGGCGTCGGAACGTATTCGGGATGCAGCAGAGTGCCCGGCAGTCCGATCCTGGTGAGGAAACTGTCCAGCTTCGGCGCCCAGATCTGCATCCCTTCCGGATAGCTCAGAAGCTGGTGCGCATCCTTCATGAAATTGCCATAGGCGACGAGCTCGGCACGGCCACCGGCCTTGATATACCGCTCATACATGCCGCGCCAGGTTGCCACAGGGAAGAGGCTATCGTTATCGCCGTAGAACCATATCGAAGGAATTGCTGTGTGGGCGCCGAAATATCCCGCCGCGGCGATCAGGCTCACGTCCTGCATCGCGCAATCCGACGACCGGAGCCCACCGGAGAAATTGATCAGCCCCCGCACATCGGTATGGTCGAGCGTGCCGAACGCGAGCGTGTTCCAGCCGCCAAAACTCTGGCCGGCAACCACTACGCGGCTGGTGTCGATCGTCGGCTGCGTGGCCAGGTGGTCGATCACCGCGCGGATATCCCTGGCACTCGCAATGCCATCCCCTGCCACGTCGCAACCGCGATGCACGATGCTGCCGCCGGAACCGGCAAAGCCGCGCATCATCGGCAACGCGACCGCGTAGCCGCGCGACAGGAAATAGTAGGCGGACAAAGTGAAACGGTAGCGCGTGCCACGATGCCCGGCGCTCGCGCCGGTGGCGCCATGGTTCATCACCGCGAGCGGAAACGGCCCCGTACCCTCGGGCGTGTACAGCGTAACCTCCAGCGTCACCGGATTCCCGTTGTCGCCTGGAACATTCAGCACCTGCTCATGCAACGGACCGTCCGGCAAGCGCGCCCGATCCGCCGGATCGGTTTGCGCGTCGGCCGGGACAATGCCGGCCAGCAGGATCAACAGCGCCGCGGCAAGGCTACAACGAAAAAACCGCAAGTGTGTCGGCATCCGAGCTTGATCCAGCAAGGCAGTTGGCAAGGTGTCGCACGCCGAAAGGTAGCAGACGGCCAGAATTCCGGTGCCGCAATAGTGTCGCGGCGCCACAAGCGATGCAATGCGCTTCCGGCGCCCCGCCGCTTAGCGCCTGCCGAGGAATAAACGAATCACCATTCGGCGCAGCATCGTCCGTCCCGTCATGGCGGGCCCCCGGGTCAAGTGCCCGGGGGCAGGCTCCGGCCCGCCATCCACGACTTTGCGGC
>JBEKNT010000060.1:0-22201 GCA_049522565.1 Acetobacteraceae bacterium | reverse complement strand
CAGCCAACTGAAGGGTCCCAAGGGCTCCGCCCTTGGCGGGGATCCAATGGGGCAGAGCCCCTTGGTGGGGTTCCAGGGGCAAAGCCCCTGTCTTGCTTCCTTCACCCGATTGCAGGCTCCGGTCGGCATCCACGCCTTTCCTTCGTCGGTGCGGCACAGTCGTGGATGCCGGCCTACGCCGGCATGACGGGTTGGCACGGCAGTCGCGACGTTGCCGCCGTTTTCGTCTCCGATGGCGCACCGAGCCGGCCGATGCGGGGCGTCTCTCCCGCGATGCGGCAGAGGTGTCTGCGGATGAATTCGGGTGCGATGTTACCCCCGCCGCAATCCACAGCCCCCCGTTTCTGGCAAGCCTGCATCAATGACTTGTTGGTTGTCCTCCCCCCGATCCACATGCTTAGGCTCGCATCATGCCGACGGTTAGTCGCACCAAGGGGAAGAGCAAATCCAAGACCAAGGCCGCCGGCAGCGCTCCCGCTACCGAGCGGAGTGCCGCGCGCGACTACAGTATTGCCGCCGTCGGCCGGGCGCTCGATCTGCTCGAGGCGCTCGCCCGGATCGGCCCCGCGCCGCTGGCCACCCTGGCAGAATCCGCCCGTTGCACCCGTACCGCCGGCTTCCGCCTGCTCCGCACCCTGGAGGCGCGTGGGTTCGCGATCCAGGATGAAGCGCGCGGCATCTGGCGCCTGGGCGCCCGTTGGGCGGTGCTGGGCCGCGCCGCCCAGCAGCAGGGTGCGCTGGCCGCCGCCGCGATGCCGTTCCTCGCCGGCCTCGGCAAGGCGACCGGCGAAAACGTCTATCTGCGCATCCGCGACGGCATGGAGAGCGAAACCATCGCGATCTACCAGACCGATCCCGGCCTGCGCCTGTATAGCGAGGTCGGGCAGCGGCGGCCGTTGCACGCCGGGCCCAGCCGGCTACTGCTGGCACACGCGCCGGAAGCGGTGCAGACCCAGGTGCTGGCGCAGCGCCTGCCGCGCTTCACGCCCGCCACAAGGACCGACTCCGCCTGGATCGCCGCCGACCTGCAACGCATCCGGGCGCGTGGCTACCTGGTGACCGCCGACGAGGTGGTGCCCGGCGCCGTCGGCGTCACCGCGCCGGTGCGCGATGCGTCCGGCCAGGTGGTGGCCGGGCTGACCGTCAGCGCCCCGTCCATGCGGATGCGTCCGCCGCGGCCGCGCGCGCTGGTGCCGCAAGTGCTCGACGCCGCGGTCAAGCTGTCGCAGTTGCTGGGGGATGCCGCCCCGACCGGCAACCCGACGAACGGCCAAAAAGACCAGAGCCCGCCGGTCGCGCGATGGACCGAGACGCACGGCGCCGCCTCGGCGGGACCGCACTCGATTTTCCGGTGAGGACACCTCTCCCGCGTCGCGGGAGAGGTCGAGACGCGCGAGCAGCAAGGGCGAGGGGCGCAACGCACGGGCGCCGGTGCGTTACGCCCCTCGCCCGCGGTGCTGTCGCACCTCGACCCCCGCGCTCGCGGGAGAGCTCTACGCCCCCCGAACCACCGTGCGGTGCAGGATGCGCCGGGCGCTGCCCATCGGGTAGTTCGCCAGCGCGCGGTGCAGCAGGCAGCGGTTGTCCCACAGCACCAGGTCGCCTTCCCGCCAACGGTGCGAATAGACGAAGCGCGGCTGCATCGCATGCGCCATCAGCCGCGCGATCAGATCCCGCGATTCGACCGCCGGCATGCCCTCGATATGGGACACGTGGTTGCCCAGGTACAGGGCCTTCGCGCCGGTATCCGGGTGGGAGCACACGACCGGATGGGTCACCGGCGGGCGCTCGCGCTGCTGCGCCTCCGTGGCGAGGCGGCTGCCGGAATTGCGGCGGCTGGCTTCCCAACTGTGCACCGCCCGCAGCCCGGCGATCTGCTGCCGCACCGCCTCCGGCAGCGCCGCGTAGGCCATCGCCATGTTGGCGAACTGCGTCTCGCCGCCCATCCCGGGCAGTTCCACCGCGTGCAGCATGGTCAGCAGCGACGGGATCGCGTGGTACGACTTGTCGGTATGCCAGAAGTAGTTGCCACGCTCCTCCAGCCGGGATGACGGATGGCCGTCACGATCGAGGTTGGACACGGTGTGCACCGCGGCATAGCGCGCGCTGTCCACCAGCCGGTTGACGTGTTGGTCCTCGATCTCGCCGAAATTCAAGGTGAAGGCGTGTTGCTGATCCTTGGTCAGGTGCTGGTCGCGAAACACCAGGATCGGATGGGTGCGGAAGCTCTGCACGATCCGCTCGCGCCGCGCCGGCGACAGCGGTTGCGCCAGGTCGATCCCGGCGATCTCCATGCCGCCGACGTCCGCCAGCGACGACGTCTCGTCGGGGGCCGGGCCGCTGGCCGGGACGAAGCCGCCGGGCGCGGCAGTCATCAGATCCACGGCACCGCTCGCTGCGACAGCGCTGCTCATGCGTCCGGCCTCCTGCCCACGTGCCGCTCTGGCGCGGCTGGCAGGATTGTTTCAGTGCCGACCCGGCATGTCAAACCGCGGCGCGGCTTGGCGCCGCGCCCGGCACCCGGCTCAGACCGCGAACTCCGCGCGGATCGCGGCCGCATGCTCCCCCACCGCCGGCACCGGCCCGAGGGTCCGCGCGCCGTCGCTGAAGAGCACCGGCGGGGCGGCGAGCGACACCGGACCGTTCGGCGTCTCCACCACCGCGCGGCGCAACGCCGGATGGCGCGCGAACGCCGCCACGTCGTTGACGAAGCCATACGCCGTGTTGGCGGCGCGCAGCTTCGCCGCCGCGGCCTCGCGGGTCAGCCGGGCGAACGCCGCGGCGACATGGGCATCGACCACGGGGCGGTTGGCGACCCGGATCATGTTGGTCTGGAAGCCCTCGCGCTGCGGCAGGTCCGGCTCGTCGAGGAACGTCGCGCAGAACTCCACCCATTCGCGTTCGTTCTGAATGGAGATCAGCACCAGCGCACCGTCGGCGGTGGGGAACGCGCCATAGGGGCAGATCGAAGGATGCGCCAGGCCGAGCCGTTCCGGCGCGCGGCCGGTGCCTTCGTAGAACAGCAGCGGGACGTTCATCCAGTCGGCCATGCCGTCGAACAGGCTGACCTTCAGGCCCTTGCCGCGGCCGGTGCTGCCGCGCTCGATCAGCGCCTCCAGCACGCCGGCATGCGCCGCCATGCCGCAGGCGATGTCGCAGGCCGAGACGCCGACGCGGCCGGGGCCGGCGGGAAGGCCGGTGACCATCGCCAGCCCGGATTCCGCCTGCACCAGCAGGTCGTAGGCCTTCATGGTCGCGTATTCGCCGGTGTCGCCGTAGCCGGAGATATCGACAGTGATCAGGCGGGGATAGCGTTCGCGCAACGTGTCCGAACCGAAGCCGGAACGCGCCGCCGCGCCCGGGGCCAGGTTCTGGATGAACACGTCCGCCTTGGCGAGGATGCGGTGCAGCAGCGCGGCGTCGGCCGGGTTCTTGATGTCGGCGACCAGGCTCTGCTTGCCGCGGTTCAGCCAGACGAAATAGCTGGACAGGCCGTTGGCCGCCTTGTCGTAGCCGCGCGCGAAGTCGCCGTCCGGCCGCTCGATCTTGATGACCCGCGCGCCGGCGTCGGCGAGGCGGGAGCTGCAATAGGGCGCGGCCACCGCTTGTTCCAGCGAGACGACCAGCAGGTTCGCGAGGGGTAACGGGCTTGGCATGCCGGGGTGAGTGGCATGAACAGTGCGGGGGTTCAAGCCGGCGGCCGGCAGACGTCACGCGAAACAACGTCCCGTCAGCCGTCCCCGGCGTCGTCCAAATCCGGCGGGCTGGCCAGGCCCGCGGCGGGCCGCAGCGTCACGTCGGGCCGGCGGCGTCCTGTCCCTGCGCGCCGTCCGGCAGCAGCGCCCGGAGCTCGCCAAGCCAGGGCTCGTAGCGCTTCCAGCGCTCGACAGACGTCCGGTAGATCGGCTGCCGCGCCTGCCACACGCTGGCCGTGGTGATGCGGCGCCGGTTGCGGTGGGGTGCCAGACAGGCGTCGTTCCATGCGAGGCCACAAGTCGCGACCAGCCGTCGCGTCAGCGGCTCCGGGTCGGCAACCAGCGCCTCGTAGTCGACCTCGATGAACCGATCCGCCGGCAGGACGTCGCGCCAGTGCGCCATCAGCCGCTGGTACTGACGATAGAAGAACACCAGGCTGCCGCGATCGCCGGCGAAGTCGATGGTCGTCTCGAAACCCGTGCTGAAGATGGACAGGCAGGTGTCAACCGGATGCCGGCGGCAGTGCACGATGGCGGCGCGGGGGAAAACCTGGCGAATAACGCCCAGCAACCCGAAGTTGAACGGCATCTTGTCGGTCACCCGCGCCGCATCGGGCGAGATGGCGCGCAGCACCGCCAGATAGTCGTCGGCCAGGCTGCGCACCACCTCCGGCCTGGCGGCCGCGTCGAAGATGCCGACGCCGGCGCGGTTCCGTTCAAGCCAGAAGCCCAGTTCCCCGCCCGGCGCGACATCCGGATGGCTCGACAGGATTTGCTCGACCAGCGTGGTCCCGGAGCGGGGCATCCCGACAATCAGGATCGGGGTCTCATCCGCGACCCCGAGATCCGGACGGCGGTCGAGGTAGCCCGGGGGTGTGGCGGCGATCAGCCAGCCGGTTTGACGGGCCAGCGACGCCCGGTCGAGGACGGCGGCGGCGCTGCGGATGCGGTTGGCGGCGTCGATGTGCCGCATGGCCTCGGCGTAGTCGCCGATGTCGTCATGCGCCTTGCCGAGCGCGAAGTGGATCGCCTTGCGCTGTGCCACGGTCAGATTGGGCCGCTCCAGGCAGGCGCGGATCCGCTCGATCAGCGCCCGGTCCGCGGCGGTGAACCTGGTGTTCGCGGCAAATCCCTGCCATGCCGCGAGCATCTCCGGCACGAGGGTGATACCGCGCTCGAGGCAGGCGGCGGCCTCCGCCGATTGGCCGGCCTGGGCCAGGATCTGGCCGAGGACCAGATAGGCCATGCCGCAGGCCGGATCCGCGGCGATCACCGCGCGCAGCAGGGCTTGCGCTTCGGCGCCCTTCCCCTCGGCATCCGCGGCAAACGCCTCGCTGATCCGCGCCTGGGCGGATCCCGCGGTCGTCGCCGCCGCGGCGGCGCGGAACGCCGCCGCCGCCGCCGCCCCCCGGCCGCGCCCCAGGTAGATTTGCCCCAGACGGAATTGCGCCGTATCGAGCTTCGGCTCCAGTTTGACCGCCGCTTCGTAGGCTAGGAAGGCATGGTCCACGCGGCCGAGATGATCGAGGGCGAGGCCGAGGTTATGGTGCGCGCTGGCCAGATCGGGGTTCAGGCGCACCGTGCTGGCGAAAGCGCTTGCTGCCTCCTCCAGCCGGCCCGCCGCCAGGCAGGCCAACCCCAGATCGTGCTGCGCCGTTGCAACCGTAGGATCCAGCTCGACGGACCGCCGCAACGGCGCGATCGCCTGGGCGTGCCGTCCCTGCCGGACGAGACGCGCGCCCTGAACCGCCAGGGCGTGTGCCGCGCGGGCGCGCGCCTTCGATGGCTTCGCCGGCGCCGGGGTGCCTGACGGATTCGCGGCGGCGCCGGCCGACCAGAACGCGCCGGGTGCCGCCGCGCCAGCCGCCGCATGCACGGCGTCAGCGACAAAGGCGCGCTGCAAGGCCGAATACCTGTCGGCAGTCCGCCCCGCCTCCGTGATCGCCTCGGGCAGCAGCGGCTTCGTCACGTGACCCGTGGCGACCGTCGCGGTCGTGGTCCCTGGACGAAGCACCGGTACCGCCCCTCGTCGCGTTGTTATGCATCTGCGATCGTCATGTTATTCGCGACCGCCCGCTTGGCGCAATCACGCGGCCGATCCGCCAAGCGACGGCGAACCTGAGCCGCTCGCGGCATGTTCGGGCGACGCCGGCACGGGCCGGCGACCAATCGATGCCGCCAGGTTGCCCGACATCAGGGGCCGATCTGTCGGCAGATTTTACGCCTTCGAATCGTGGCGCACGAGGTTCACGGATGCGGCCCCCATCGTCATCGCCCGAAACCCGCGCAAAACAGCCCGGGTTCAGTCCAAACCCGCCCGTTGACTGATGACAGCGGCCTCAGATGCGTGTCGGAATACTTTACGCTTCGGCTTTCCCGACGGCCCGGCTGCGGCAGAAGGCATCTGTTAAGGCATTGATTCGGCGTTATACCGATACGTTGGCATCTGCCTTGCATAACTATGCTCCAGGGCCGTCGCAGGTGCCTGCAGACCGACTCGCAGACCATGCCGGTCCGTGACGCCCAAAGGAGCGCAGTGCTCATGCTCAAGAATTTCCTGCTGGCCGGCGCAGCGGTTGGCGCGCTCGCCGCCGCCGCGGTCCCGGCCCGCGCCGCCGACAATATTACCACGAACACGTGGTACACTGGCCACTTCACCGCGACGGGCACCGCACTGCTCGGGAACAGCGGCATCCCCGCCCTGAACACCACCGGCCCGATCCTGCCGAACCCGACCATTCAGCCAACCGCTCTCGCCGCACCCTACACCAACGGGGTGCTGACCGCGATCGTCACGCTGGTACACGGCGGCACGCTTCTGGTCACGGACGTGCAGACCTCGGGCGACCAGTTCCAGATCTTCGTCAATGGAAACCCGGCAGCGATTGCTCCCGCAGGCGCAACCGGCATAGTCCCCGGTGGCCAGCAGTCGTACAACGGTGCGGACGTGAAATCGAATGACCTTGACGGCTTGACCTCGCTGCCGCTGTCCACCACCGACAACAGTTGCGGCATCGACATCAAGTGCGCGTTGGCGGATGCCAACTATAGCTCGGGGACGTTCTACCTCCCGGCCGGCACGGACACGATCACCGGCAAGTTCCTGGGCACCATCGCAAACGGCGACATGGACCTGATCGTCGAGACTCCCGAGCCGGCCACCCTCTCGGTGCTCGGCCTTGGGCTCGCCGGTCTCGGCCTGATCCGCCGCCGCCGACGGCGAACCTGAGCCGAAGCCGGTTCGCTCCGTGCCGTCCCGCGCCGGGGTATCGACGCAACAGCAAACCCCCATGACGATACAACTGTCGCAAGAACACGGGGCCTGATCGGGCCCCGTGCCGCGTTGTGGCTCAGAACGGCCGGATCGGGCGAAGCCGCCGGCGACGAGGGTGGGTGCAGCCGCCTCGGACACCGCCGGCGCCTGACCCGCGATGTCGCGCGTCATTGCCGCCGGCGATTACCACGCTCGTTGTAACGAGTCCGGAAAAAAACGCCCCAGCCCCCACTCAATAACTCCGCGGCAACCCGAGCACATGTTCGGCGATATACGAGAGAATCAGATTGGTGCTGATCGGCGCCACCTGGTACAGCCTTGTCTCGCGAAACTTCCGCTCGATGTCGTACTCCTCGGCGAAGCCGAACCCGCCATGCGTCTGGATGCACGCCTCGCCGGCCGCCCACGACGCTTCCGCGGCGAGCATCTTCGCGATGTTGGCTTCCTCGCCCGGCGTCAGCCCGGCCTCGAATTTCGCACAGCCCTCGCGCACCATCAGCTCGGCGGCCCGCATCTGCGCGTACGCCTTGGCGAGCGGGAACTGGATGCCCTGGTTCTGCCCGATCGGCCGGCCGAACACGTTTCGCTCGCGCGCATAGTCCGTGGCTTTTTGCAGGAACCACTTGGCGTCGCCGATGCACTCCGCGGCGATCAGCAGCCGCTCGGCGTTCATGCCGTCGAGGATGTAGCGGAAGCCGCGCCCCTCCTCGCCCACCAGGTTCTCCGCCGGAACGATCAGGTTGTCGAAGAACACCTCGGTGGAGTTGTGGTTCATCATGGTGCGGATCGGGCGGATCGTCAGGCCCTTCCCCAGGCTCGCCTGCATATCGACGATCAGCGTGGACAGCCCGTCCGTGCGCTTCTTCGTTTGCTCGCGCGGCGTGGTGCGCGCCAGCAGCAGCATCAGGTCGGAGTGTTCCGCGCGGCTGGTCCATACCTTCTGGCCGTTGACGACGTAGTGGTCACCTTCGCGCTTGGCGAAGGTGCGCAGCGACGTCGTGTCGGTGCCGCTGGTCGGCTCGGTAACGCCGAACGCCTGGAGGCGTAACTCGCCGGTGGCGATCTTCGGCAGGTATTGCTGCTTCTGCCGGTCCGAGCCGTGCCGCAGGATGGTGCCCATGATATACATCTGGGCGTGGCAGGCGGCGCCGTTGCAGCCCTCGGCTTGCACCGTTTCCAGGATCGCCGCCGCGGCGGACAGCGTCAGGCCGGCGCCGCCGTATTCCTCGGGGATCAGCGCGGCAAGGTAGCCAGCCTCGGTCAGCGCGCGCACGAACTCGGTGGGATAGGCCCGCTGCTGGTCCAGCTTGCGCCAGTACTCGCCGGGGAAGCGGGCGCAGAGTTTCGCGACCTCCTGGCGGATTTCGGCGTGCGGGTCGGTGGGGATTTGCTGGTCCATGCTGGGTCTCCGCCGGCTGGTGCCGGAGGCTTAGGCCGCGCTCCCGGGCTGCGCAACGGGGCGAGTTGCCACGCCGGCCATACGGGACGGTCGGCCGACCAGGTGCTATGCTGGCTGAATGGCTGCCCTTCGCAAGCACGCACCCGCCCGCATGACCCTGGACGAGTTCCTCTCGTGGGATCCGCACGATCGGTCCGGCCGAACCTGGCAGTTGCTCGACGGCGAGCCCGTCGCGATGGCGCCCGGGAACGATACGCAAGGTTCGTTGCAGGCCGAGATTGCGCGTTTGTTCGGCAACCACCTGCTCGAACAGCGCAGCGCCTGCCGCGTGGTGACCGAGCCGGGGATCGTGCCCCGCGTGCGGGCCAACCGCAATTATCGCGTGCCGGACCTGGGAGTAACGTGTGCCAGCCCCACGCGCGACCCTATGATGCCGGAACCCGTGCTACTGATCGAAATCCTGTCCCCAGCAATGAAGCGGAAGCCCGGGCCAATATCTGGGCCGACGCCACCATTCCGGGCGTGACAGAGATACTTGCAGTTCACAGCACACGGATCGAGGCGGAGCTACTATGTCGCCAGCCCGACGGAAGCTGGCCGAACGAACCGCAGATCATCGGTCCTGACGGAACTCTGGCATTGCGCGGCATCGGCTATTCGGTGCCTCTCGCAACCCTGTACCGGACGACCACGCTGGCCGCGGGCTGACCACTGTCGCGACACCGAGGTACTTTGCGCCATCCGGGCCTGCGACCCGCCCGCGTGACGCCAAGGCGATCGCCGCCGCACCCGGCGGCGACGCGGCTGGCTCGGACATGTGGATTGGTTCGCGGCAGACAGTGCCGGGCGGACCCTCACCCCGAGCGCAGCCACTTCCGCGCATTGAGCCGCTTCAGCGCGGCGTAATACCGTTCGTTCGGATCGCCCGCCGGCGCCTTCCCCTTCGCCATATCGTAGAGGTGGTTGACCAGCACCGAGGCGACCGCGTGGATCGCGTCGTGCCGATTCAATCCTTGCGCCATGAGCTGCCGCACCTTCTCCCGCACCGGCGTTTCGTCGCCGAGCGCGACCTGGTTCTCAACCCCCACATGCATCGCCGCATGCACGCGCGCATTCGGCAGCGCGACGCCGGCGCTTGCGTGGTAGTCGGTCACGAGTTCCATCCGCGCACCCTCGTCCAGCGCCAGCCACTGCGTCGGGTCCGGCGCCTTGAGCGGATCGTAACGGTCGATCGCCATGTCTGCACTCCGCGCTGTGCCTTCGTTGCAAAGGACGGCAGTCCGTCCCTCGCCATATAGCCGCGGCGGCCGTTCCGCGCCACGCTGCCGTGCGGCATCCGCAAGCGGGAGGAACACAATGGACGCAGGCTATCTCGGGGTCGGCAACATGGGCCAACCCATGGCGGAGAAACTGCTGGACGGCGGCCACCGCCTGGTCATCCACGACATCAACGAAGCGGCGATGCGCCCGCTGCTGCAACGCCAGGCGCGGCCGGCGGACTCGCCCAGGGCGCTCGCCGAACAATGCGGCATCGTGTTCGTGTCGCTGCCCACCCTGGCCGCATTCCGCGCCGTGGTGTTCGGCGAGAACGGACTGCTGCGCGGCGGAACAATGAAAATCCTGGTCAACACCTGCACCGTCGGCGTGACGTTCCTGCGTGAGATCGAAACCGCGCTGGCGGCGAACGGCGTCACCGTGGTGGACTGCCCGATCTCCGGCGGCCCGCCTGGCGCGCGCGCCGGCACGCTGTCGGTGATGGTCTCCGGCGATCCGGCGGCGATCGAAACGGTGCGGCCGATGATCTCGCTATGGGGCAAGACCGTGACGGTGGCCGGCGACAAGCCCGGCGCGGCACAGGTGTTGAAGCTCACCAACAACATCCTGGTCGCGGTGGCGCTGGCAGCGACGTCGGAGGCCTTCGTGATGGGCGCCAAGGGCGGCCTCGATCCCGAGGTGATGGTCGCCGCGATCAACGCCGGTACCGGCCACAACGCCGCGACGGAGGGTGTGTTCCCGCGCGAAGTGCTGAACCGCCGTTTCGGCTACGGCGCAGCGATGCACATCCTGATGAAGGACATCGACCTGGCCATCGCGCAAGGCGAGGAACTCGGCGTGCCGATGTGGGTGTGCCAGGCGGCGCGGCTGGTGTTCAAGCACGCGATCTTCGCGGGATCGCCGGACGACGACCTGAGCACCATCGTGCGGTCCGTCGAGCACGGCGCGGGATTCGAAATCCCGAAGACCCGCTGATCACGTGCGGGCGGTCGTCATCTGCGCGGTCGGCTGCCTTCTGGCAAGCAGCGCACATGCCCGCATGACACCGGCGGAGGCATTCCAGGCGTTTGGCCTGATTGGGACCTGGTCGGTGGATTGCCGCCGCGTGGCCTCGGCCGACAATCCGCGTATCGCCTGGACTGCCCTATCGTCCGGACAGGTGGTGCATACAGTCACATTGGATGGTCAGACACCTTGGCTCATTGATACCGTTACCGACGCGGTCATCCTTTCGAATGACGAACTTCGCTTCACCGTGGCCAGACGAAACGGGGCAAGATTGACGGCGACGATAACAATGTCACAGGGGCTGATCCAATCGACGCGCTCGGTCGCGGGCGATGGGACAGTGCTCGTCGATCGCGGCATCGAAATCGCAACCGGAAAAGCGACCATGATCTACGAGCGCTGCGGCATGAGCATCAGCCGATCATCCCAATCCGTTACAGTTGCGTCATTGGCGCCGACGCCGCGATAAGCGCGGTCTTCAGCTCGGGATGGAGACCGTAAATTCCACCGTGCCGGAAGCTGCAACTCGAATGATTGAATACGAAATGAAAATCCTGGGTGAATTTATAGACATTCGTCAGGCCCACCGAAGCCTTTAGGGTGGCCACATTGATCGGACCTACGCTTCCATTGACAATCATTGGTTGTGACACATTCTGTTGGTCGGCTGGCGCTGGTTGCGCTCCCATGTGCAGGCTCCGCTCAAAAATATGAAGGCAGGCGCCTCCGCGTCTGCCTGTGGCCTAACGAAGGCCAAGTTAGCATGAAACCAGGATTGTGTCAATGAAATAAACATATATGTTATTTTTATTGACTGGATCGATGGCGCCTCGGTTGCCCTCCGAGTACGAAGGCTGTTCTGGTGGCCGGCGTGCCGGCCGCCCACGCCGACGCCGCCAAGGCCGCAAAAAGCCGGAGCAGCCGGGACAAACCCGGCCACCACACCGACCGAACGACTCTTGTCTCACCCCACCGCATGCCGCTTGATAAGCTGCCGCGCGATGATGATGCGCTGCATCTCGTTCGTCCCCTCCCCAATGCACATCAGCGGCGCATCGCGGTACAGCCGCTCGATGTCGAACTCGACCGAGTAACCGTAGGCGCCGTGGATGCGCATCGATTCCGTGGCATTTTCCAGCGCCGCCTCGGACGCAAAGTATTTCGCCATCCCTGCCTCCATGTCGCAGCGCTCGCCGCGATCGAACGCGGCGGCGGCATCCAGCGTCAGCAGCCGCGCCGCGCGCGCTCGCGTCGCCATCTCGCCGAGTTTCAACTGGATTGCCTGGTGCTCGCAGATCGGCTTGCCGAAGGTCTTGCGGATCTGCGCGTATTCGGTGGCGAGCATCAGCGCGCCCTCGGCAATCCCGACGCCACGCGCCGCTACGTTGATGCGCCCGAGTTCCAGGCCGCCGGTCGTCTGGTAGAAGCCCTGGCCCTCGACCCCGCCGATCAGGTGATCCGCCGGGATGCGGTAATCCTCGAACACCAGTTCGCCGGAATCGATGCAATGATAGCCCAGCTTCTGCAACTTACGACCGACCGTGAATCCCGCCTGCTTCGGAGCGATGAACAGGCTCATGCCCTTGTGCCGCGGCTGCGCGTGCGGATCGGTCTTCACCAGCAGCGCGACGCAGTTGCCCTCGATGCCGTTGGAGATCCAGGTCTTCACGCCATTGATCACATAATGGTCGCCATCGCGCCGCGCCGTCGTGCGGATCGCTTGCAGGTCGGTGCCGGCATCGGGCTCGGTCAGCGCCAGACCACCGCGCACCGTGCCGCTCGCCAGCAATGGCAGCCAGTGCCGCTTCTGCGCCGGAGTGCCGAATTTCTCCACCGCGAGCGCCAGCATCAAGTGCGAGTTGAAGATGCCGGTGATCGCCATCCACACCGCGGCGATGCGCATCACGATCTTCGCGTAGCTGCTCGCCGGCAGCGCCAGGCCGCCATACTCGGCACCGATGGTCGCACCGAACAGGCCGAGTTCCTTCATCTGTTCGACAATGTGCGTCGGATAGCGGTCGGCGTGGTCGTACTCCTTGACGATCGGCTTCAGCTCGCGCTCCACCCAGCGATCGATGGATTCCAGCAGTTGTGCCTCGTCGGCCTCATCCAGTTTGCGCATCGCGACTTTTCCTTCCGGGTTCAATTCACAGGCGGTAGACCGTCGCCGCCGTGCCGCCCAGCACGGCATCGCGCGCCGCATCGGGCAGGTGCCGCAGCAACCGCAGCGTGGCGTCGCGCCAGCGCAGGTAGCCGCCGGCGAGGTCCACCACCGGCCAGTCGCTGCCCCACATCAGACGCTGCGGTCCGAACGTTTCGAGCAGATGCTCGACATAGGGTTGCAGATCGGCGACGCGCCAGTCCGGTGCCGCCTCCGTCACCAGGCCCGACAGCTTGCACACCGCCTGCGTTTCGCGCGCCACGCGGGCGATGTCCACCGCCCAGGGCTGCATGCCACCAGCGGCGATGGCCGGCTTCGCTCCGTGGTCGATCACGATCCGCAACGTGGGGTGGCACCGCGCCAGTTCCAGCACCACCGGCAAATGCGGCGGCCGGATCAAGGCATCGAACACCAACCCCCGCGCGGCGATCTCGGCCAATGCCGGCTGCGCGTCGGGACGGAGAATCCATTCCTTGTCAGGAATGTCATGCAACATCGGACGCAGGCCCTTGAGCAGGGCGTCGCTGGCCAGCGAGGCGATGCGCGCGGGCGCATCAGCAGCGGCGAGGTCCGCCCAGCCGACGACGCCACGCACCAGGCCGTCCGAGTCGCGCGCCACTTGCAGCAGGAAGCGCGTCTCCGCCTCGGTCGGCGCCGCTTGCACCAGCACCGTCGCGGTAACCCCCGGATCAAGCGCCCCGGGGCAGCCATCGCGCAGCAGCGGACGCAGATCCTGCAAGCCGTAGTCGCGATGAATCGGCAGGTTGGGAGTCAGCCAGTGGTAATCGCCGCGCTCCAGCCGCCAGACATGGTGATGCGCATCGACGCGCATCACCGCACCACGCCCTTGGTCAGCATGATGTTGCCGTAGAGCCGGCGCTCGCCGGTCAGCACCACCGCGTAGGCCTCCTTGACCGCGCGATAGAAGTCGTGGCGCGGCAGCCTGGCGGGCGGCGCGACGCCGGCGTGGGCCAGCACGCGCGTGAACTCCGCCACCGCCTCCGGCGTATGCTCTTGGTCGCCTACCACTTGCATCACCACGACGGGGTCGGGTTCGAAATCGTCGACCGGCAGCACCGACAGCACCGCGACCAGGGCGGCGGTGGCGTTCGCGCCATGCAGCGTGACCAACCGCCGCGCCATGCTGGCCGCGGGAAAGTTGGCGTCCACAATGGCGATCCGGTCGCCATGGCCTGCACTGGCCAGAGCATGCAGCAGGTCAGGCGACAGCAGCGGGTCCAATCCGAGCAGCATGGGTTCCTCCCGATCGGCGGCATCATGCGCCTGTCGCCGCGCACCGCCAGCGGGGCAGGCTTGTATGGGATACCCCCCTACCCTATTGTGCCCCACCCATGACCCACACCATCCACCACAAGCGCAAACTGCTCGCCCGCGTGCGCCGCATCCGCGGCCAGATCGAAGCGGTCGAACGCGCGCTGGAAAGCGAGGCCGGCTGCGAGCAGGTGATGCATCTGATCGCGGGGGCGCGCGGCGCGATGGCCGGCCTGATGGCCGAGGTCGTCGAGGATCATGTGCGCACGCACCTGGTAGACGGGGAAAAACATCCGGACGCGCTGAACCGCGCCGCGGCGGAACAATTGCTCGACGTGGTGCGCAGCTACCTGAAGTGAGGCCGAGCGATGGAAGCAGCACACAGCCACGTCTTCCTCGGCACCGCACACGAAACCAACGAGCGGCGCAGTTGGGCGGTGATCGTGCTGTGCGCCGCCATGATGGTCGCGGAGATCGTCGGCGGCCTGCTGTTCGGCTCGATCGCGCTGGTCGCCGACGGGATGCACATGTCCACCCACGCCGGGGCTCTGCTGCTGGCGGCGTTGGCCTACAGCTACGCCCGCCGGCATAGCGACGATCCGCGCTTCAGCTTCGGCACCGGCAAGCTGGGCGACCTCGCCGGGTTCAGCAGCGCCATCGTATTGCTCATGATTGCGGTGCTGATCGGTTACGAGGCGATCAGCCGCTTCATCGCTCCGGTGCCGATCCATTTCCGCGAGGCGATTCCGATCGCCGGGCTGGGGCTGGCGGTGAACCTGACCAGCGCGTGGTTGCTCGGCGCGCACGAGCATGCGCATGAAGATCGCCATGGTGGCCACACCGACGACGACCACCATGATCACGACCACGATAGCGACCACGCGGAGCACGACCACGATCACGACCACGCGCGGGACCACGATGATCACCACGACCACGCCCACACCGGGCACGGCCACGCCCATGCCGCCGCGCATCGCGACAACAACATGCGTGCCGCCATCGTGCATGTGCTGGCGGATGCCACCGTGTCGCTGCTGGTGATCGTTGGGCTGAGCCTGGCGTGGCTGTTCGGATGGCTGTGGATGGACCCGCTCGCCGGCATGATCGGCGCGGCGGTCATCGTGAGCTGGTCCTGGACGCTGATCCGCGACACCGGTGCGGTATTGCTCGACATGGCGCCGGACCGGCACACGACACAGAGCATCCGTCGCGCGGTGGAATCCGCCGGCGACCGGCTGACCGACCTGCATGTGTGGCGGCTGGGGCCGGGCCACCTGGGCGTCATTCTCGCCGTGGCGACCGACGCGCCGCGCGATGCGGCGTTCTATCGCGCGCGGCTGGCGGACCTGCCCGCGCTGTCGCATGTCACGATCGAGGTGCAGCACGCGGCGCCGTACACCTCTCCCGCCCCGCGGGAGAGGTTCTGTTAACTCGTGGCCTTCAGCCAGGGAGCGGGGTTCACCGGCTGGGCGTCGTGGCGCAACTCGATATACAGCGACGGACGCGATGCGCCGGCGCCGGGCTCCCAACCCGGCATCACGCCGACCGGCTCGCCGGGGCGCATGTCCTGGCCGACCTTGGCGTCCAGCCGATCGAAGCCGGCCAGCACCGCGTGGTAGCCGCCGCCGCAGTCCAGGATCATCAGCAGCCCATAGCTGCGGAAGGGCGCGGCGAACTCCACCCGCCCAGCGCAGGGCGACACCACCCGCGCCGCCGGCGCGGCATGGTAGGAAATACCGGTGGCCGGACCGGCATCGGTCGGATCACCCCAGGAGCGAAACACCGTCCCCACGACCGGCGCGGTGAGCTGGCCCTTCGGTGCCGCCGCCGCGGCCAGCGTGCCGCCCCCGGTCGGGTGGCTCAGCGCGGCCTCGCGTTCATGCGCCGCCTGGGCCTCGGCGAGGTGCTTCTCGCGGGTGGCGCGGGCGGCTTCCTCGCGGGCGGTGGCGGCCTCGGCGCGGCGCTGGGCATCCAGCGTGACCAACATGGCACGCAGCGTTTCCGCCCGCGCTGCCTGGTCCGCCGCGCGGGAGGCAGCGGCGTCGGCGTCGGCCTCGGCTGCCTGCCGGTCGGCCTGGGCGGCGGCGATCTGCTGGTCCAGCGCCACCGCTTCCTGCTGCTGCGCTGCCTCGGCAGCCGCCAGCTTCGGCGTCTCGGCCTGCACGGCGGACGTGGCCGCGTCCAGCGTCGCCTGGGCGGTGCGCAGCGCGGCCGACTCCTGCTGGAGTTGGCGGGCCAGGCCTTGCAGCACGATGACCCCGCGCAGGGTGTCCTCCGGCGCGGCAGGCACGGCGAGCAGGGTTTCGGCGGGATAAAGCGAGAGGCGCTCGATCACCGGCAGCAGCGGCTGCATCGCCTCCGCGCGGGCGGCCAGGCTGGCGGCGGCGGCGCGGCGCTGGCGTTGCAGGTCGTCCATGCGGGTGGCGGCGGCTTCCGTGGCGGCCTCGGCCTGGCGCAGCTTGGCCGCGGCGGCGACGCGCTGGTCGGCCAGGCGCTGCGCCTCGGCGGCGGCGGCGGCGGCGCGGGCGGCCGCCTGCTGCTGCGCCGCCTGGTCCGCCGCACGCGCCCGTTCGGCTTCCTCTACCTGCTGGCGGGTCGCCTGGTCTTTCGGCGGGGGTGAGGCGGCGGTCAGGACAAGCAGGGCGGCTGCCAGGAAGCAGGGTCGGAGCGAGGAGGAGGATACTCCCCCGCCCCTTGAGGGCTTGGGCCGCGAAGTGGACCAAGGTTGGGGGGAGGGGTTCGTGCGGCACGAACCCCTCCCCCCAACCCCCTCCCACAAGGGGAGGGGGAGGACTGCCTTGCACCAACCAGCGACGTTATTCCGCAGCTTTCGCCGCATCGTGGCGGATCAGAGTGTGCCCGGTCATCTCCTGCGGCTGCCGTATGCCCATCAGGTCCAGCAAGGTCGGCGCGACGTCGGCCAGGATGCCGTCCTGGATCGCCTTGGCGTGGCCGTCCACCAGCACCACCGGCACCGGGTTGGTGGTGTGCGAGGTGTGCGGGCCGCCGGTCGCCGGGTCCTTCATCAGCTCGCAATTGCCGTGGTCGGCGGTGACCAGCAGCGCGCCGCCCTGCTTCCGCACCGCCTCGACGATGCGGCCGAGGCCGGTGTCCACCGTCTCCACCGCCTTGATCGCGGCGGCCAGGACGCCGGTGTGGCCGACCATGTCGGGGTTGGCGAAGTTCAGCACGATCATGTCGTATTTGCCCCCGTCGATCGCCGCGACCGCCTTGTCGGTCAGTTCCGGGGCCGACATCTCGGGTTGCAGGTCGTAGGTAGCGACCTTGGGGGACTGCACCATGATGCGGTCCTCGCGCGGGAAGGGCGTCTCCTGGCCGCCATTCAGGAAGTAGGTGACGTGCGGGTATTTCTCGGTCTCCGCCAGGCGGAGCTGGGTTTTACCGGCCGCCGCCACCACGCCGCCGAGGATGTGGTCCAGCTTGTCGGGCGGGAACAGCACGCCGAGGAACGGCGCCAACGCGTCGGCGTAGTAGGCCATACCGAGCGCGGCAGCGAACTTGATGATCCGCTTGCGGGGGAAGCCGTCGAACGCCGGATCGAGCAGGGCGGCGAGGATTTCGCGGACCCGGTCGGCGCGGAAGTTGAAGCACAGGATGCCGTCGCCGTCCTGCATGCCCTTGTAGTCGCCGATGACCGCGGGCGGAATGAACTCGTCGTATTCTTCCGCCGCGTAGGCGGCCTGGACGGCCTTGACCGGGTCGTCAACGCGGGCGCCCTCGGCTTCGGCGAGCGCGGCGTAGGCCTTGGCGACGCGGTCCCAGCGCTTGTCCCGATCCATGGCGAAGTAGCGGCCGGAGACGGTGGCGATGCGGATGTCTTGCGGCAGCGCAGAGCGCAGGCGGGCGATGTCATCGGCACCGGATTGCGGCGGGGTGTCGCGGCCGTCGGTGAAGGCGTGCACGACGGTGGGGATGCCGGCATCGTGCAGGATCTTCGCCAGGGCGACGGCATGGTCCTGGTGCGAGTGCACGCCACCCGGGGAGACCAGGCCGAGCAAGTGGCAGGTGCCGTGCGACTGCTTGAGTTTGCCGATGAAGTCGGTGAGCGGCGCAGCCTTGGCGATGCTGCCGTCGGCAATGGCATCGCCGATGCGCACCAGTTCCTGGCGCACCACGCGGCCGGCGCCGATGTTCATGTGGCCGACCTCGGAGTTGCCCATCTGGCCGTCGGGCAACCCCACGTCACGGCCGGAGGTGTGCAGAAAGGCGTGCGGGCAGGACTGCCACAGTTTTGTGAAGGTCGGCGTTTTCGCCAGACGGACCGCGTTGTCCTCGGATGCCTCGCGCCAGCCGAAGCCATCGAGGATCACCAGCATTACCGGGCGAATCGCCTGCGCCATGGGTCGGGTCCTTGCCTGTAGCCGTAGGAGGTAGCGTTGCGATGGGAGCGGAACAAGAGCGGAGGGCGCGCCGTCCGGTTGATCCCGTTTGCGCCGCCGGTAGCCCGGGCTGCGCCGGCTGTCTTGCATCGGCCGGCCCCGTAGCAAAACAACAAGAAATCAACACGACTTTTCCCCAACGAGCTCCGACCGACGAATGACCGTCGGTTTTCTCAATCCACACGCGCCAGGGGAATGGCGCTCGTTCCCCCTGATAAGGCCGATCACTTGCAAGGCGGCATGAACCGGGCAGGGCCAGGGCGCCGCCCGTGGCGGCAGTCCGGCGGGCGCAGCACCTTCTCGGGTGAGGCACCGACGCAAGGCCCCTGTCCTTGCTTCGTGCAGCCGATCGCCCTGCGACCCGCCCGCGTTCCGCTTGGCGCGACGCGCGGCGGGGTGCCATAACTGCCCAATGCGCCTGCTCTACCACCTGCCGCTATCGCCCTACTCCCGCAAGGTTCGCCTGGCACTCGCGGAAAAGCGCCTGCCCCACGAACTGCGCCTGGAAAAGGTATGGGAGCGCCGGCCGGAATACCTGGAACTCAACCCGGCCGGCACCGTGCCGACACTGGTGGAGGACAACGGCCTGGCGATCGCCGATTCCAACGTCATCTGCGAGTATCTCGAGGAAGCCTACCCCGACATCGGCCTGATGGGCCGCACCCTGGCCGAGCGGGTGGAAGTGCGCCGCCTCGTCGCCTGGTTCGACGGCAAGTTCGCCCACGAGGTGACCCGCAACCTGCTCGGTGAAAAATTCATGAAGCGGCTCACCGCGCGCGGCAATCCCGATCCGGCGGCGATGCGCACCGGTTATCTTGCGTTGCGCTACCATATCGAATACCTCGGCTGGCTGGCGGAGACGCGCAAGTGGCTCGCCGGAGGCGCGCTGTCCCTGGCGGACTTCGCCGCGGCGGCGCATCTGTCCAGCCTCGATTTCATCGGCGACGTGGACTGGACGCTCTCGGCCCCGGCGAAGGAGTGGTACGCGCGGATGAAGTCGCGCCCAAGCTTCCGCGGGCTGCTGGTCGATCGCGTGGCTGGCCTGACAGCACCGGAGCATTACGCGGATCTGGATTTCTGATCCGCCGCCGCACCGCTTGATGACCTGCTGGCCCGGCCGAACCGCCGCACGCGCAGGCGGCCAACAGCGGAGGCCGGACCATCTGACCGGGCCGGTGCCCCGCTCACAACGACGTGTCATAACTCCGCCGCAATAGGTGCCCATATAGAGACCGTGCTTCGGAGTTTGCGATTATGCGCGCTCTTCGCTCTTTTGTTCGACGTACCGCAGGTGCCGCGCTGTTTGTTGCTGCTGTCGGCTGCCTTGCCCTTGCTCCCTCGGCCGCACAGGCCCAGCACCATGGCACCGGACATGGCAACTGGCATGGCGGTGGCGGCGGCTGGCACGGTGGCGGCGGCGGCGGCTGGCACGGTGGCGGCGGCTGGGGCTGGCACGGCGGTGTTTGGGGCTGCTGTTGGAGCGGCGGCGTCTTCATCGGGCCGGCGCCATACTACGTTCCGCCACCGGTCTACTATCCGCCCCCGGCCTATTATCCGGGCTACTACCCGCCGCCCTATCCCACATACGGCTACTGATCGAGGCGCAACGCCGGCCTTGGCCAAGCTGCGGCGATGGTGCCGGGTGAGGGATTTGAACCCCCGACCTTCGGTTTACAAAACCGCTGCACTACCACTGTGCTAACCCGGCACAACATTGTTTCTCTTGGCTAGTCGACGCGGCACCGCAATGCCGAGTGAAACGCTTTTGGCGAACGCGTTCAACTCCCGTTCGGCTGACCGCGTCTTAGCCGCTCCATCGCCGTCTCGGCAAATCTGCGACCGGGCCGCCGCCAGACCGTCCTCACCGGCAGAGCTGGCGGAACGCCCCGGATCGTCCGGGAAGCGCGCGGGCCGGCAAAGGGCGGATCGCCCTGCTTGTCCCCGGGCCAACGCGGTTGACGCGATGCGCTACGACCGCCGCCGCGTCACCGCGAGCGCAGCCCCTGCCACTGCGAGCGCAGCCGCTCAGGCCGCAACCGGCCGCCGCGTCGCCGCACTCCGGGCGAGCACCGCCGCCTCATCGTTCCTGGCACTGCGGACGATCCCGGCCAGATCGAGGATCAGGGCGACATTGCCGTCGCCGGTGATCGTCGCGCCGGAAATGCAGTCGGCCCTGCGGTAGAGCTTGCCCAGCGACTTGATGACCGTCTGATGGTTGCCGATGACATGGTCGACCGCCAGGCCCACGCGAACCTCGGCGACGTTGACCACGACCGCTTGCTCCAGCGGCGGGCGCGGTTCGGGCAGGCTGAAGATGTCGCGCAGCCGCATCAACGGCACCGGGGATCCGCGCACCTGGATGACGTTGCGCCCTTTCGTCGTGGCAAAGCGGTCCGGGGTGAGCTCCATGCATTCCTCGACCGCGGCGAGCGGAATGACGAAGCTGTCCTCTGCGACGTGCACCATCAGCCCCTCGATGATGGCCAGCGTCAGCGGCAGCGACAGGTCGATCCGGGTGCCGCGGCCTGGCTCGCTGTGCACGGTGATGGAGCCGCGCAGGGCATCCACCTCACGCTTCACCACGTCCATGCCCACGCCGCGCCCCGAGACATCGGTGACCTGCGTGGCCGTGGAGAAACCGGGCAGGAAAATGAGGTCGAAGATTTCCCGCTCGGTAAGCTCGCCATCGGCCGGCACGAGGCCTCTTTCCCTGGCCTTGCCGAGGATGGCGACGGTATCCAGCCCCGCGCCGTCGTCGATCACGGAAATGACGACGTTGGCCCCTTGGTGGGCCGCCTTCAGCGTAATGGTGCCGCTTGCCGGCTTGCCCGACCGGATGCGCTCGTCGGGGGATTCGATGCCGTGGTCGATGCAGTTGCGAATCAGGTGGACCAGTGGATCGCCCAGGCGGTCGATCACCGTCTTGTCCAGCTCGGTCTCGGCGCCCTCGGTGGCCAATTCGATCTGCTTGTGCAGATCCCCCGACAGATCGCGCACCAACCGCTTGAACCGGCTGAACGTGGCGCCGATCGGCATCATGCGGACCGTCAGCACGATATCGCGGAGTTCGCCGATCAGCCGTTCCGCCTCTTCCACCGGTGCCTGCAACACCATGTCGCCCGTGTTGCGGGCGACCTGACCGAGGCGGGCCTGATTGGTCACCAATTCGCCCACCAGGTCGATCAGGGCATCGAGCTTGTCCGACGCCACCCGGACGCTGTCATTCTTCGCGGCAATCTGGTGCCTGGCGATGGACTGCTGTTCGGTCAGCGCCGACGCCACCTTGGCCTCGGACACCACACCGCCGTCCACCAACAATTCACCCAGCCGGCTCTGGCTGCGCAGCGCGTCATGCAGGTCGGTCGCCGCGACATCGCCGCGCCGCAGCAGGATATCGCCCAGCCGGGGCAGCGGCGCATCGGGGTTGAGGACAAAGTCCGTGGAAACGTCCTCGATTTCGATCTTGCTGATATCCTCGACGAAGGCGAACACGTCCTTGATGGCATCGAGGCCGGATGACGTGGTCAGCAGGATGTCCCAGGTGAGGTGGCAGCCCTCCGGATCGGCATCCTCCAGCGAGGGAACGTCATCGACATGCGCGACCACGGCACAGTTGCCCAGGCCGCGCAGTTCATCCAGCAGCAGCGCCGGTTCGGTGCCGCTGAGGAACAGCACGGGCTGCGGGGCGAAGCGGATACGATACGTCACGCTGGC
>JBEKNT010000059.1:0-22030 GCA_049522565.1 Acetobacteraceae bacterium | reverse complement strand
CACGCGGGGGATTGCTGCGGCGCAGCGCGCCTCGCAATGACAGGATATGGCGACCGTTTCCAGCAAGGATGAGAGCACACCAAGTGAACGACCTGTATCCCGCGGTGGTGGTGCACAGCCTGGCCGACGCGCAGCGTGCGCTGTCGGCCGGACGGTCGGTGACGCTGCTCTCCGCGCCGGGCGCAGGCTTGTACGCGGGGTGCGGCTGGTGGCGGGCCTTGGTGGCGGCTGCGCGGGCCGGACATCCGGATGTGCCGTGCACCGACATCCTGGACTGCGCCGATGGCAGCGGCCAGGCGTTGGCGGCGCTGCGCATCGGGGTGACGCGGCTGGTCCTCTGGCCGGAGGCGCCGGGCCGCGACGCCGTCGTCGCCATTGCCGAATCCCGGGGAGGCTTCGTGCTGGCCAGCCGTCCCCCGCTTGCGCCTGGCGCCGGGAACCGCCGGCCCGGCCCCTCGCCTGCCCTTGGCGCCGGTCGCCACCCGCCCTAATCCCTGCCGCATGGACGCGATCCGGGTAAGCCATCTGACCAAGCGCTACGGCGACGTGCTGGCAGTCGACGACATCGACTTCGCCGCGCCCGCCGGCGCCACGCTCGGATTGCTCGGCGGCAACGGGGCCGGCAAGACCACCACCATCGCCATGTTGCTCGGCCTGCTGGTGCCGACCGCCGGCTCGATCAGCGTGCTTGGCCACGACATGGCGCGCGACCGCTTCGCCGCGCTGGCAAGGATGAATTTTTCCTCGCCCTACGTGTCGCTACCGCAACGGCTAACCGTGGCGCAGAACCTGCGGGTCTATGGCCACCTCTACAACGTCCCCCGCCTGGCGCACCGCATCGGCGAACTGGCCGACGAACTGGACCTGCGCGCGCTGCTGGACCGGCCGGCCGGCCAGCTCTCCGCCGGGCAGAAGACCCGCGTCGCGTTGGCCAAGGCGCTGATCAACCGCCCGGAGTTGCTATTGCTCGACGAGCCAACCGCCAGCCTCGACCCCGACACCGGCGACTGGGTGCGCACCTGGCTGGAGCGCTACCGCGCCGAATCCGGCTGCACCATCCTGCTCGCCTCGCACAACATGTCGGAAGTCGAACGGCTGTGCAGCCACGTGCTGATGCTGAAGCGCGGCCGCATCGTCGATCGCGGCAGCCCGCAGGAACTGCTGGAACGCTACGATCGCGACGACATGGAGGAGGTGTTCCTCGACATCGCGCGCGACCGGCGCAGCAGCGATCCTGCGCTGCCGCCGGTTGCGACTGCCGCCAACATGTAACGTAGCCCGAACGGGAGTTCCGGCAGAGCCTCAATCCTCCGGCACCGCCTGCCGGTAATGCCGCACGATCTCCGATCCGGTCGCGAACCAAACGCCCGGATGCGTGCGGCAATAGCCGAACGCGGCATCGACCGCGCCGATGCGATACGGCATGCCGGAGACGAACGGATGCAGCGCCACCGCCATCACGCGGGGGATCTCGGCACTTTCCTTGTAAAGCTGGTCGAACTGCCGCCGCATCACCTCGCCGAACTCCGCAGCCGTCGCCTTCTGATCGAAGAACTGCACCGTGTCGTTGCAATGCAGCGTGTAGGGGATCGACATGATGCTGCCGCGCTCCGGCGTCATGCGGAACGGCAGGTCGTCGCTGGCCCAGTCGGCGACGTATTCCGCACCCGCCTCCGCCAGATGGTCCAGCGTGTGCCAGGTCTCCGCCAGGCCGGCGCCGAGCCATCCGACGGTCTTCCGCCCCGCTGCCCGGCTGATGCGATCCAGCGTGGCGCGGATCGCCTCCCGCTCGGCCTCCGGCGCCATTTCGTTCAGCCGTGTCGCGTTGGTCTGGCAATGCCCGATGAATTCCCAACCGTGCGCCACCGCGGCCTCGATCATCTCCGGATGGTGGTCGCACAGGTCGCTGTTCAACGCCGCGGTGGCGCGGATGCCATGCCGCGTCAGCATCTCCAGCATCCGCCAGAATCCGACGCGATTGCCGTAGTCGCGCAGCGACCAGTTGCGGATGTTCGGCACCTTCGCATGCGCCGGCGCGATGCGCTCGTTGTTGGCGCCCGGCATGACGTCGTCGAGGTGGAAGAACTCGAGATTGGGAATCACCCACACCGCGAGGCGCGCGCCGCCGGGCCAGGTGAACTGCTTGCGCCGGGTGATCGGCAGAAATGGATACGGACCATAAACGCGCGGCTGCATGACGTGCCCCCTTGCAAGAACGATCGTGCTTCGGCGTATGGCGCGCGAAGCCGTTGCGCATGATGCGCACGAGCGACTCCGGGTCACAAGTACGTGCCGGCGGCGACTTGCCATGCGCTGCATCGGCTGGTCAGATGCGCGCCGCGACGCATGACGCGCTTGCGGCGCCGCAGGGAAACGTCGAACCGATGACGCGATGAACACCGACGACCGGACTCGGGTGGCCACCGGCTTGCAAGAGCTGACGCAATGGGCCGCGACCTACCCGCCCTCGCACCTGCCCCCGGACGTGCTCCGCCGCGCCGCCGCGATCCTGGCGGACGATGTCGGCGCCATGGTCGCCGCGCGCGACGAACCCGAGGTGGCGCGCTTGCATGCCGCCACGCTGCGTCGCACAGCGCAGCCGGAGGCAACGATCTTCCGCGGCGGCCACGCGCGCACCGATCGCATGTCGGCCGCGGTGGCGAATGCCGTCGCCGCCTGCTGGCTCGAACTCGACGAGGGCTATCGCCCGGTGCCGTGCCACGCCGGCCTGCACATCCTGCCGGCGTTGCTGGCCGAGGCGGAGGCCACCGACCGTCCGGTGCGCGACGTGCTGACCGCGCTGGCGCTCGGCTATGAGGTCGAGACGCGCATCGCGCGCTGCTGGAACGCTCCCGCGCTGGTGGTGCACACGCACGCCCAGTATTGCGCGGTCGGCGCCGCCATGGGGGTGGCGCTGCTACGCCGCCTCGATCCCGCGTCGCTGCTGAACGTGCTGGCCATGGCGAGCACCTTCGTCAACGCGGGGCCGCGCAATCATGCGCTGTCGGGCGCGCTGGTGCGCAACGCGTGGCCCGCCGCCGGTGCATGGAGCGGCATGATGAGCGTCGAGCTGCATGGCTGCGGCTTCGGCGGCAATCCGGATGCGCCTGGCGATGTGTATGCGGCGATCCTCGGGTGCGACACGCGGCCGCAGGAACTCCGCGATGGCCTGGGCGGGCGATGGGCGGTGTTCGACGGCTACACCAAGGCCTATGCCTGCTGCCAGCATACCCATTCGGCGGCGGAGGCGGCCCTGGCGCTGCATCCCGCGCTGCCCGCTTCCGGCGCGCTCGATGCGATCGAGACCGTCGTGGTGGAAACCCACGAGCTGGCCACGCGGCTGTTGAACCGCCAGCCGGAAACGACGCTGGCGGCGCGCTTTTCATTGCCGCATGTGGTCGCCTCCGCGCTGTTGCGTGGCGACGCCGGCGCCGCGGCCTGCGCCGCCGCCAGCCTGCACGACCCCGCGATCGCCGCGTTGCGCGAGCGGATCGAGGTGACTCTGCTGACGCCCGCGCTACCTCCGCCGCACGACCGGGCGACGCGGATTTCGATCCAGTTGCGCGACCAGCGCCGGCTGCACAGCCTGTGCCGCAGCGCGATCGGCAGTCCCGACCGGCCGCTCGATGCGGCGGCGTTCCAACGCAAGCTGCACGATGCCACGGCGCCGGTGTATCCCGCGGCAGGCTCGGTGCTCGGCGACCTGATGCGCGGCGAACCGGCGCTGCTCGATCTGGGATTCGCCGCCTTCGTCGCAAAACTCTGCGACGGCGCGCAGCCAACGCCATCGACTCCCAGGAGAAGCGCCTGATGCGATCCAAGTTAAGCCTCGCCATTCTGCTCCTGCTCATCGCGCCGTTGGCGGGCGGTGCGCGCGCGGCATCCTATCCGGACAAGCCGATCCGTATCGTGGTGGAGTTCGCCCCCGGCGGCGGCGCGGATTTCGTCGCCCGCCTGGTCGGCAGCGCGTTGCAGCAGGCGCTGAAGCAATCCGTTGTGGTGGAGAACCGCGCCGGCGCCAACGGTGCGGTTGCCGACGATTTCGTCGCCAAGGCGGCGCCCGACGGCTACACGCTATTGCTCGGCGCCGCCGGTCCGCTGACCATTCGCGACCACTTGCAGAACGACACCACACCCGCCCCGCTACAGCGTTTCGCCGCGGTCGCGCTGGTCGGCAGCAGTTCCTTTGCGGTGGCGGTCGATCCGGCGCTGCCGGTGAAGACGCTGGCCGACCTCACCGCCTATGCCAAGGCGCATCCGGGCAAGCTGAACTACGGCAGCTCCGGCGTCGGCGGGTCGCCGCATCTGGCGACGGAACTCTATGCCTACGACGCCGGCGTGCAGATGGTGCACGTGCCGTACAAAGGGCTGGCGCCAGGGCTGGTCGATCTGATCGGCGGGCATCTCGATCTGATGTTCGCCGATGTCGGGCTGGTGACGCCCTACCTGAAAGACGACAAGCTGCGCGTCATCGCGGTGACCGGCGTGCATCGTTCCGTCGCGCTGCCGCAGGTCCCCACGGTCGCCGAGTCCGGCCTGCCCGGCTACCAGGCCAGCACCTGGTACGGCCTGCTGGCACCGGCCAAGACCGCGGCGGACGTCATCGCGACGCTGAATGCCAGCGTGAATGCCGCCCTGAAGACCCCGGAGATGCAGCAGCGCCTCGCCACGCAATCGCTGGAAGCGGAACCCGGCACGGCGGCGGCCTTCGCGACGTTCATCGACTCGGAATCGGCCAAATGGGCAAAGCTGATCCAGAACGCCCACCTCAAGGCGGAGTGACGGCCGTGCGGGCCGGCCGGTGATGCCGCGCATCGGACGCGAGGCGCTCAGCGGCGCATTGTTCGCCGGCATCGGCCTGGGCGCGATCCTGCTGGGCCGCACCTATGGCGTTGGCACCACCAGCCATATGGGGCCCGGCTATTTCCCGGTGATGCTGGGCACCGCCCTGATGATCCTGGCCGCCGGCATCCTGCTGCGCGGGCTGCGCGTTCCGGATGTGCCGCCGGAGTTCCGCGGCGCCTTGCGGCCGCTGGCGTGCCTGGTCGCCGCGATCGTCGGGTTCGGGCTGATCATCGAACGCGGCGGCCTGCTGCTGGCGGTGCTGTGGCTGGTGCTGTGCGCCTGCGCTGCCGGCCCACGCTTCCGTGCCATCGAGGTCGTGCTGTCGCTGCTGGTGCTCGGCGCCATGGCATGCGGCATCTTCGTCTATGGGCTGGGCCTGTCGCCGGGCGAGCTGTTGCCGTGACGCAATCAGCACGCTGATGCACATCCTGGGCAGCATCATTGCCGGCTTCCACGTCGCGCTGACGCCGGCCAACCTGCTGTACTGCGTGATCGGCGCGACGCTCGGCACGGTGGTGGGCATCCTGCCCGGCCTCGGACCGCTGACCACCATCGCCATGCTGCTGCCGATCACCTTCAAAATGCCGGCGGTATCGGCGCTGATCATGCTGTCGGGCATCTATTACGGCGCCCATCACGCCGCTTCCACCACCGCGATCATGCTGAACATGCCGGGCGAGCCGACCTCGGTGGTGATCTGCTTCGACGGCCATCCGATGGCGCGCCAGGGCCGCGCCGGGCCGGCCTTGTGCATCGCGGCGCTGTCGTCGTTCTTCGCCGGCTGCGTCGCGGTGCTGATCATCGCGCTGTTCTCGCCGGTGCTCGCCGATATCGCGCTGGATTTCAGCGCCCCGGAATACACCTCCATGATGGTGCTGGCGCTGGTGTCCGCCGCCACGCTGTCGGACGGGCCGGCGCTGACCTCGCTCGCCATGGTGGTGCTGGGGCTGTTGCTGGGCACCGTCGGCACCGACATCAACAGCAACGTCCAGCGCTTCACCTTCGGGCTGCCCAACCTGTACGATGGGCTGGATTTCGTGGTGGTCGCGGTAGGCCTGTTCGCGGTCGCCGAGATCGTCTGGCGGCTGCAACACCACCACGCGCCGGCGCAGGCGCAGACGCTGGGCAAGGTCCGCGGGCTGCTGCCGCGGCGGGAGGACCTCGCCGCGAGCTGGAAGCCGATCCTGCGCGGCACCGCGCTGGGCGGCGCGCTGGGCGTCCTGCCCGGCACCGGGCCGCTGATCAGTTCCTTCGCCTCGTACGGGCTGGAGCGCAGCCTGGCACGCGATCCCACGCGCTTCGGCAACGGCGCGATCGAGGGCGTCGCGGGCCCCGAAGCGGCAAACAACGCCGCCGCGCTGACCCATTTCATTCCCATGCTGACGCTGGGTATTCCCGCCGGCGCGGCCAATGCGCTGATGCTGGGGGCGCTGATCATCCAGGGCATCACGCCCGGCCCGGGCGTGATGACCGACCATGCCGACCTGTTCTGGGGCGTCGTCGCCAGCATGTGGATCGGCAACGCCATGCTGCTGGTGCTGAACCTGCCGCTGGTCGGGCTATGGATCCGCCTGCTGCGCCTGCCGTACCGCCTGCTGTATCCCGGCATCATCGCGTTCAGTTGCATCGGCGTTTACAGCCTGGCGAACTCGGCGTGGGACGTGATCCTGGCGGCCGGGTTCGGCGTGGCCGGCTACATCCTGACGGCGCTGGGCTGCCGTCCCGCGCCGCTGATCCTGGGCCTGGTGATGGGGCCGTTGCTGGAGGAGAACCTGCGGCGCAGCCTGCTGATCTCGCGCGGCGATCCGACGATCCTGCTGACGCATCCGATCAGCGCGGGGTTCCTGGCGCTGACCGTGGCCATCCTGGCGGCCCAGGTCGCGCGTGGGGTGGCGGCGCGGCGGCAAAGGCTGTCGGCGGCCGGATAGACCGCGCCGAGCCATCACCGCAGCACCTGCCGGTGGATTGCGGCGCTCGTGTCACGGGTGGCGCGCTGTCGCGACCGGCAAGGCGGCGGACTTGACCGGCCGGTTTTCCGCGCCACCCTGCCGGCATCCCGGACCGGTGGACGCGGACGCGCGCAGGAGACAAGGACGCCATGCAGAGCAGTACCCGCCGCGTGTGGGGGATGTTGTACCGGCACCTCGCGCTGTATCGCCACTCCTGGCCGCGCGTGCTGGAGCTGGCTTATTGGCCGGTGCTGCAAATGTGCATCTGGGGGTTCACCGCGCGTTTCCTCGCCGCCCGCATGGGCAGCGGCGCGGCGCTGGCCGGCGCCACGCTGCTGGGCGGCGTGCTGCTGTGGGAGGTGGCGCTGCGGTCGCAGATGGGCGTGGCGATCAGCTTCCTGGAGGAGCTGTGGTCGCGCAACCTCGGCCACGTGTTCGTCAGTCCGCTGCGCCCGTGGGAGCTGGTGTCGGCGCTGATCGGCATGTCGATCATCCGCATGGTCGCCGGCGTGCTGCCGGCGATCCTGATCGCCTGGGCGCTATATGCCTACAACCTGTTCGCGCTGGGGCCCGTGCTGGTGCTGTTCTTCATCAACCTGATGATCATGGGCTGGTGGGTGGCGCTGGCCGTGGTGTCGCTGATCCTGCGCCACGGCGCGGGGGCGGAGGCGCTGGCGTGGTCGGTGCTGTTCGGCCTGACGCCGTTCTCCGCGGTGTTCTATCCGGTCGCCGTGCTGCCGCGCGCGTTGCAGCCGGTGGCGTGGGCGTTGCCGTCCGCGCATGTGTTCGAGGGCATGCGCGGCGTGCTGCTGGACGGCGTGGTGCGCTGGGACCACCTGGCCGCGGCCTTCGCGCTGAACGCGGTGTGGCTGCTGGCGGCGGCGCTGCTGTTCGCCCAGCAGTTCCACCAGGCGCGGGTGCGCGGCGCGCTGCTGAGCATCGGGGAGTAATACCAGCCGGTGAAAAGAATGACCCACCGGTCGCCACGACATCGTCATGCCGACCACCGGGTCAAGCGCCCGGTGGCAGGCTCCGGTCGGCATCCATGACTTTTCTTGCTGTGATCGACATAGTCGTGGATGGCGGGCCTTCGCCCGCCATGACGGGGAAGGCCCGGCCGGAGAGTCAACCTTTTCGCCGGTTGGTATAAGGCGACGCCCGCACGACCCGGCGCCGGCACCAGCGGACGCCGTTCCGACCGCGGCGCGAACTCCGCTGCCGGCTGACCTGCCGCGCCCCCCCTGACAGCGCCGCCGGTCGCCCCCTGCCCCGCCGGACAGCCATGCCCCCGCCCGGCTGGCGCCACGCCCGGGCATCCTCTATGGCGCTCCGCCTACGGCCATCGACCGGCGGGAGAAAGGTGCATGCGCAACAGCGGCCAGGCCGCGGGGACTCGGTTCCCGCACGACGGCGCGTCCCGCCGACCCCGCGCCGGCGACGCCGCCCGCCGTCCCGCATGACCGAGACCCGCTTCTGGCTGATCCGCCACGCCCTGGTGGAGGAGAACGCCCGCGCCATCATGTATGGCGTGATGGATGTCGCGCTGTGCGAAACCACGGTGCTGGAGCAGGCGCCGATGTACCGCTCGCTGGCGGAGCGGCTGCCGCGGCCGGCGACCTGGCTGGTCACCCCGCTGTCGCGCACCAGGCGGACCGCCGAGGCGATCTTCGCCGCCGGCTACCCGCCCGCCGATCCCAGCGTCGAGCCCGACCTGATCGAGCAGCACCTGGGCGACTGGCAGGGGCTGTCGCATGCCGAGTGGCCGAGCCGGCTGGTCCAGCCGAAGCATCCGTTCTGGCCCCTGGCCGGGGGGGAAAAACCGCCTGGCGGCGAGAGCATGGCCGAGGTCATCCCGCGGGTCGGCGCCGCGCTGGAACGGCTGGCCGTGGCGCATGACGGGCAGGACGTGGTGATCGTCGCGCATGGCGGCTCGATTCGCGCCGCGGTGGCGCATGCGCTGCGCATCGGGCCGGACAACGCCCTGCACCTGGTGGTGCAGAACCTGTCGCTGACCCGGCTGGAGCGCTTCCCGGAGGGCTGGCGGGTGGTCTGCGTCAACGAACTCCCGGGTTATTGATCCGGAAATCCGCCGCAAATCCGGCGGTCTGTGCGCGGGGTCGCGATCGGGCTTGCCCGCGACTCGGACCATCCGCGCTATGCAAGCCCCGATTCGCTTGTCCGAGGAGGATTTGCCATGCGCCGTTTCGTGCTGGCCGCCAGTGCCCTGGCCGCAGTGCTCGCCCCGGGGTTCGCCCGCGCACAGGGCGCGGCGCAGACCCTGGTGGACCGCGCCACGCTCGCCGTGCAGGAGATGATGACGCAGACCGTGTCGCAGGACCCGCGCAACGCGCTGCAACGCGCCCGGGCGGTGATGATCTGCCCGCGGGTGTTCAAGGCCGGGTTCATCGTCGGCGGCTCGGGCGGCGACTGCGTGCTGCTGGCGCGGGCCGGCAACGGCACCTGGTCGTATCCGGCGTTCTACGGCCTGGGCAGCGGCAGCGTCGGCTTCCAGATCGGCATCCAGGACAGTGCGATCACGATGATGATCATGACCGGCCGCGGGCTGAATGCGGTGATGGACAGCCAGTTCAAGCTGGGCGGCGACATCTCGGTCGCGGTGGCGACGATCGGCGGCAGCGTGGGCGGCGCGACCACCGCGGCGGCGGGGCCGGACATCGTGGTGTACGCCGAATCGCGCGGGTTGTTCGGCGGCGTGTCGGTCGAGGGCAGCATCATGTCGCTGCGCAGCGACTGGGACACCGCGTATTACGGCCAGCCCTACTCGGCGCGGCAGATCGTGGAGCAGATGGTGGCGGCCAATCGGGGCGCGGACCCGCTGCGGGAGGTGCTGACGCGCTTTGGGACACCCAACACCGTGCAGGTTGGCGGACCGCCGCCGCCGATGGGGGGGCCGGGGCCGGTGCAGACCGGGCCGGGCTACGCGCCGGCCTATCCGCCGACCGATCAAGGGTATGGCGCGCAGCCGCAACAGGGCTATGGCGGCCAGCCGGTGCCGTTGCAGCCGAGCGCGCCGGTGCAGCAGCAGTCGCTGCCGCCGCCGTCGCGGTAACGGCGGGCACAAGAGACAGCACAAGAGACTCCCCCTCCCCTTGAGGGCTTGGGCCGCGAAGTGGACCAAGCCCACAAGGGGAGGGGGAGAGCTTTCTCCTCCACGGTGTCTCTAGCCCGCCAGCGCCACCACCGCGTCCAGCAGCACCTGCGCGCCGCGCGCGAGGTGCTCCGGCGTGGAGTATTCGCGCGGGTTGTGGGTGATCCCGCCGACGCTCGGCACGAACAGCATCGCGCTGGGGCAAAGCGGCGCGACCAGCACCGAATCATGCCCGGCCGCCGCGATCATGTCGCGCGTGGCAAGCTGCCGCGCGGCGGCTTTGTCGCGCAGCAAAGCCCCCAGCGTCGCATCGAACACGACCGGGCCGAACGTCGTGTAGGGATCGACATCCACCTGCACGCCCCGCCGCGCGGCGATCCCGGCGATCGCGGTGCGCAACGCGTGGTCCATGGCGACCGCCTGCGCCGCGTCCTCGTGACGCACGTCGCAATGCAGCCGGGTGACGTTGGCGACGTTGCCGCGCGCGTTGGGGTAGTTCGCGATCCAGGTGGCCGAGGCGCGGCCCAGCGGCTCGGCCACCAGCGCGAGGCGCTCGATCGCCAGGATGATCTCCGCCGTCGCGGCCAGGCTGTCGCGGCGGCGGTCCATCGTGGTGGGGCCGACATGGCTCGGCTCGCCGGTCACCGTGAGCTGGAAGTAGCGCGCGTGCATCGTGCCGGTGACGATGCCGATATCGGACCCCCGCGCTTCCATCACCGGCCCCTGCTCGATATGCGCCTCCAGCCAGCACGCCCAGCCGCGCGGCGACGGTGTGAGCGGCCCGGCCTGGCCGCTGTCGCGCAGCGCCTGCGCGACGCTGATGCCGGCATCGTCGGTGATCGCCAGGGCGTCTTCCAACAGCATGTCGCTGGCGAACACGCGGCTGCCCATCATGGCGGGACGGAAGCGGCTGCCTTCCTCGTTGGTCCAGTTCACCAGCTCGAGCGGCGCCCGGGTGCGGAGCCCGGCTTCCTCCAGCGCGCGGATGACTTCCAGGCCGGCGAGCACGCCGAACACGCCATCGAACCGTCCGCCGGTCGGCACGGTATCCAGATGGCTGCCGAAGGCGACCGCGCCGGCCGCCGGTTCGCTGCCCTCGCGGCGCAGGAACATGTTGCCGATCGCATCTTGCTCGAAATGCAGCTTCAGCGGGCGGCACCATTGCAGCAGCAGGCCGCGCGCCGCCGCGTCCTCGGGCGACAGCGCCAGCCGGCAACTGCCGCCTTCCGGTGTCGGGCCGATCGCGGCGATGGCCATGACCGATTGCCACAGGCGGTCGGCGTTGATGGTCGGGCTCATGAGCTGCCTCCTGCGGTCGGTCCAGGCGCCGCAGTGTAGCAGGTCGGGCGTCCGGGGCATCCGTCGCGGGCGGCGGTTTGCCGCCTGGCGACCCGATGCGGCACGTGACGGCGATGCAATCGGCGGGCTGGTCCACGCAGGTCTTGCCGCGATTGTCTGTCCAGGAAGTCGGGCCGTACCGTGCCGCAGGGCGAAACCGAAGACGCCGAGGGCAGGCAGCAGCATGGCCCAGGCGGGGGATCGGTCTGCGCGCGGTACACGTTGGCTGCGCCCCGCCCGCGTCCCGGTCTCCCCGGAGCGTCCGCCGGCTCCGGCGCGAAGGGCTGTCACGCCCCGGGATGGTGGTTTTCGCTGGTGGCCGGCGGCGCTCGATCGGCGTCGTGCCTAGAGCTGATCTCGCCCCTGCGGCAAGCTCGCGAGCAATCGCACCAGTTCGCTCTGCCGATTGACGTCGGTCTTTGCCATCAGCCCCGCGAGCTGTTTGCGGACGGTGTTGATGCTGCGGCCCCGTTCGGTGGCGATATCCCGCAGCTCCTTGCCGGCCAACAGATCGGCGGCGAGGGCGGCTTCGCTGCCGGTCAGTCCAAACAGCTCGATCATTTGCCGGCCCGGCAAGCTCGCTATTGCATCGGGGTCGGTGACGCAGACCAGGATCGCGGGCCGGCGGGGCAGCGACCAATGTACCTCGTGGCGGAACGGCAGTGCGAGCACGGCCAGCGCACTCCCGCCGCTGCGCTTCCGCAGGCGCACTGCGCCGGCCCGCGGCGGAACGCCGCCGGTGCCGGCCGCGCGGGCGAGGACCTCACGCAGCCGATTGGTCAATGCGTGCGCCGTGGCGTGCAGGATGCCGTTTGACGCGCCCAACCCGTCGGCAGCAGCCAGCATTGCGTCCCCGGCCGCATTGGCATGCAGCACGTGGCCATGCTGGTCGAGCAGCAGAACGGGATGTCGCAGCACATCAAGTGTCGCGAGGGCGGCGGAAGCCAGCATGTCGGCGTGACGCAGCCGCCGCCCCAGTTCGGACGCGGTTTGCAAATGCGGCATCAGAAGGCGGGCCAAGGCGATGTCGGCTGCGTCGAACGTGTCGCCTGATGGCGGCCGTATCAGGTTGACGGAGTGATGTACCCCGCTCTCGTCGCGAGCAATGGCCAGGCGAAGTCCCTCGTGCAGGTCACGAGGCCGCCAATACTCCTGATACATGTCGGTGCGGTGGAAGACCCGCTGGGGGACGATCTGCGCGCTCCGGATGATCTGACCCGCGTGCCACGACTGCCCCTGCGCCAGGAAGATGCTGCCACGATAATATTTGTCCAGAAACGTCCGATAGTCGTCGCGATCGACACCGACCGCGACGCCGTCAACTCTGCTCCGGTCGGCGTTACGCACGACGGATGCGGCGAATGACAAGCCGAACATGTTCCGCAGATGCGTGAGAACGTCGGTCCACTGATCCGGCGCCACCGCTGCCGCATAGATCGCAGCGATGATCCGAGTGATAGAGTCCTCAACAGAGTATGCCATGCCTGTCGCCACACTGTCGTATGTCCATGCCGCATCGTCCAAGGGGACTCAGGGTAGCCTACCACAAACGGCACAGATGGAATGTCGGTGCCTGTGCATCCTCAAGGCAATCGTATTTGGGGTCCTACGCTGCGACCGTCCTCGCGTCATGGTGCGTCCCCGGGTCAAGCGCCTGGTCAAGCGCCCGGGGGCAGGCTCCGGCGCACCATCCGAGACTTTCGGCGCCGACGCGGTCACACCGGCGGCTCCTCCCAGGGCAGCACGACGACCTCGGGCCAGATCGCTTTTGCCCGTTGCGCCTTGCTGGCATGCGGCACCGCATTGTCGAGCATGCGGTTGGGCCGGATCACCATGGCGAACAGATCGTCGAGGCCAAACGGCGCCGCGATGTCGAGCCGGTCATCGTCCTCCAACCGCACGCCGATGGCATGCACGATCGAGGGGTAATAGCGCAACGATTCGTCGGCGCTGGAAAGGCGCGGGTAGGCGCAGCCGAAGCGGGTCTCGAACCACAGATGCACGCGGGCCTGGTTGCGCACTTCGACCGGCCCCACGCAGTCCCGGGTCGCCGCGGCGACCCGTTGGATGACCGCGTCCTCCGCCTCCCAGGACAGGTCGTCCGGGTCGAAATAGATCAGGTCGTAGTCCTTGATGCCGGTTCCGCGTGGGCGGTTTGTCAGCACGTTCCACACGGTCTGATACAAACAGCCGGCGACCAGCCGCCATTGCGGCAGGCGGAGCGATCGCAGGCGACCGAGCAAATCCATGAGGTCCGGATCGGCGCGAATGATCGCGTCGACGTCACCCAGGTGCTGACCTGCGTGGGCCTTCAGGGAGAAGGCCACGTCGGCGGCATCAGGCGCATGATGTCCCTGCGACGATCGAAACGGGCGTCCGACCAGTTGAACAGTTCGTCTTCCGCAACCGCGGTTTCGTATTCCGGGAGCCCGGTTTCGTCGGACTCGTCGGCGGAATCGTCACTGGTCGCGCGATCGGCTGTTGCATCGCCTGCCGCCTCGGCAGGGGCGTCGGCCGCGTCGGCAGGGGCGTCGGCCGCGTCGGCAGGGGCGTCAGCCGCGTCGGTAGGGGCGTCGGCCGCGTCGGCCGGGGCGTCGGCCGGCGCGGCATCGGCAGTCTGCGCGGGTTCGCCGGAGACGTCCTGATCGCACACCTCTTCGATGGTCGCCTGCGTGAGTGCGTCGGCCGCTGTCGCCGCACCGGCGGCGTCGGCCAACCGGGCGCGCTCGATGATCTCGTTCGCGATCGTGTCAGGGGCGGTCCGGATCAGGCCGGGCAAGCCTGGCAGCCTGGCGTCGAACGCCTGGCACGCATCGACGAACGCGGCGATCGGCTGGAGCAGGGGATGAGCGGGGAATTTGCCGAGGATCCAGTCTTCCAGGGTCTTGCCCACCTTGGCGGCGCGCCGTTCTTCGTAGGCGCGCTGCGACGGCTTCATTTGCGCGATTCGCTCGGCGATCGCTCCGGACAAATCGGGCGCGGTGTGCAACACCCTGTACCGGGTCGGCGGGCACTGATCGACGTCGAACGTGGCGGGATAGTTTGGGTCCGGCACGAACACCGACGGCCCGTCGCCGGTCACCGCCGGCGTGATATCGACCAACGTGCCTTCCGGATCGACCCAGACGGCATGGAATTCCGCCGTCGGGACGACATCTGGCGATTCGCGGAGCCGCCAGCCGAACCTGATCGAGCCGCCATGGGTGCGGATCTTCTCGCGGACGCCGTCCGCCGGCCATCCGTAGAGGCCATCATCGTCGTCCCGCAGGGGCACACGCACCGGCGGCACCGGGCTCAGCTCCGCGGCGAACGCCTGGACTGCGGCAGTCTCGATCGATGGCACGATCTCGTGGGAAACCGTCATCCCGTCCACCTCGAGGCGCAGGCTGCTCAAACGTTGCTTGTGCCGGCACAAAAATCCGGTCATCCGCGCTCCTCAAGTCATCTGCGTCGCCATCGGGATCATCGGCCTGAGCGGCAGCGACTCGCGGTGCTTCGTTGGCGCCCGAGATCCCTTGTCAGCCTGCGGCGGCGGGTCCAATGGTGCAAGCCGGATATGTGAGGATTGCGATGCCAACTCCGGCCGATACGGTGATCGACGCCGCCCGCGGCTTCCTGGGCGAGCGGATCACCACCAACGCCACGCTGCGCGACCACCATTCGCACGGCCAGGACACCCAGCCGCCGGTGCTGCCGGACGCGGTGGCGTTCGTGGAAACCTCCGACGAGGTGGCGCGCCTGCTGGCGCTATGCCATGCCGCGCATGTGCCGGTGGTGGCCTGGGGCGCCGGCACGTCGCTGGAGGGCCACGTGACGCCGGTGCGCGGCGGCATCACGCTCGACCTGTCGCGCATGACTCGCATCATCGATGTCAGCCAGCCGGACATGGATTGCCGCATCGAGGCTGGCGTCACCCGCGACCAGTTGAATACGCATCTGCGCGACCTGGGGCTGTTCTTCCCGGTCGATCCCGGCACCTCGCTGTGCACCATCGGCGGCATGTGCGCGACCCGCGCCTCCGGCACCAACGCGGTGCGCTACGGCACGATGCGCGAGAACGTGCTTGGGCTGACGGTGGCGGTGGCCGACGGCCGGCTGATCCGCACCGGCGGGCGGGTGCGCAAGTCCTCCACCGGCTACGACCTGACGCGGCTGTTCATCGGGTCGGAGGGGACGCTCGGGGTCATCACGGAAATCCAGTTGCGGCTGCACGGAATTCCCGAGGCGATGTCGTCGGCGACCTGCCAGTTTCCGACCTTGCGCGACGCGGTGGAGACGGTGATCGCCATCCTGCAGCATGGTATTCCGGTGGCGCGGATGGAGTTGCTGGACGAGGTCCAGGTGGGCGCCTGCATCGCCTATTCGAAGCTGGAGGGTTTGGAATCGTTGCCCAGCCTGTTCTTCGAATTCCACGGCACCCAGGCGGCGGTGGCGGAACAGGCGCAGTTAGCGGAGGAGATCGCGTCGGGTTTCGATGGGCGCGGCTTCCGCTGGGCGACCGATGCGGCGGAGCGCAACAAGCTGTGGCAGGCGCGGCACGACGCGCTATGGGCGTGCCTGGCGCTGAAGCCGGGGCACAAGGGCATCGCGACCGATGCGATCGTGCCGATCTCGCGACTGGATGAGGCGATCCTCGGCGCCAAGGAGGACATCGCGGCGTCCGGGCTGACGGCGCCGATCGTCGGCCATGTCGGCGATGGCAATTTCCACACGGTGATCCTGGTGCCGCCGGAACCGGACGGGTTGGCGCGCGCCTGGGAGCTGGACAAGAAGATCGTCGCGCGGGCGCTGGCGCTGGGCGGGTCGTGCAGCGGCGAGCACGGGGTGGGGATCGGCAAGCGCGAGTTCCTCGAACAGGAGCATGGGGTGGAGGCGCTCGCGGTGATGCGATCGGTGAAGCAGGCGTTGGACCCGCGGGGGATTTTGAATCCGGGGAAGATCTTCCTGAATTGAACGTCTATGCATATGTTCACAATGACCCGCTGAACGGGACGGATCCAAGCGGCAACTGTCCATTTGATCGGCGCCGGCCGGGATCACGCAAGGCGAGCTGGGCGGAGCAGAAGGTGCTCGACTGATTGCAAGGGTGAATATGCCGCCGAGGTCAGTCTACGCGGCCGGAGAACCGGTGGCGTGGCAAGGTTAAGGCTGGATCGCGATCAGCGTGATTGATCCGCAATACCTGACGATCTCCAGCAGCGCTTGCAAGGGGACTGCGATGCACCCGTCGGTAACCAACATACCTGGCCGCGCAACGTGCAGGAATATTGCACTACCGTCGCCCGGAACCGCCGGTGAGTCATTGTAGCCGATCACCACGATGAGGTCGTACAGCGCGTCATCGCGCCACAGGTCCTCGTGCTGCCCGGCCCGTGGCAGTGTGATCTGCTGGTTATAGCTGGGGTCGCCCGGATCCGTGCACCAACCGTCCTGAGGCACGATGGGTCTGACCGGCAGACCGCTTTGCACCCGGGCGATCCGATCCGGACGGAACAATACGCGCCGCAACGGGAAGCGCCCTGCCGGGGTGGCTCCATCGCCCTCCCGCTTGTGGGAGCTGATGCCGCCGCGTCCTATCACGCAAGGCAGCCGCGACTCGCCATAGGTCAGGACGCGATTCGGCAGGACTGTCAGGAGAGGAACTGGCGAGGCGACGCGCGCCGGCGCCATGCTCGCCGCCGCGGCTTGCAGAAACTCGCGGCGCGTTGACGCCGCTAGCATCGGCGGTGGGTGGCGACCGCCCCCGTCGCCAGGTTTTCCGACGTCCATGAATCGTGCGTCACCACGTATCGGATCCTTTGTCCTGTCTCGGGCGTTGGCGTGTTCTCGTCACGCTCGACCGTTGTGAAGATGACATTGCCTTCGACTGCATCGACGCGCTCGACAGCGATATTTGGCCGACCGCGCCCGTAGCGCCACTCGAAGCGGATATGTCCGTCCACAACGGCAACAAGACCAACGTGCGTACTGGAACAAGCAACTCCGTCGGGATAGCGCCAGGTGCCAGCGAAATTCGTTGTCGGATCGTCCGGCATCGGCGAAGGCCGCGCCGCGGCCACTGATGCTTGGGCGTTCTGCGGTGGCTGGGCGGGCGGCGTGGGCGATACTGGCGCAGGCGGCGACGAAGGCGGCGTCGCCACGGTTGGCGCGATACCGGCAAAGTAGAAGTCGCCGTCAATCGGTGAGTTGGACACCCAGGGTTGTTGCCGGCCATTGGTCGTCCGCATCACCGACACGCCAACGCGATTGAAGGTACGAAATATGTCGAGGCCTGGCTGCGCCATGGCCTCGGCCAGCGCTGCCGTGTATGGGCTGTTCTGACCGGTGCCATCGAGCGCAACATTGCCAGGCTGCGTCGCATAGGAAATCAGCGTGCCCTCGGGCGCTTGCATCTGTGCCAGGCCGCGTTCGACGCCGCGTAACCGCGTGCTTCTGAAGGGATTCGATCGACAAGCATCCAGGATGACGATCTTGAGCCGCGCTCCGGCAAGTGTCAGTTGGTGCAGGATCAGCTCGGCGCTCACCATCTGGAAGTCGAGATCCTGCTGATCGCCGAGATTGGCATCAACCGGAACGAGCCAGTTCGTGTCGTCGATCTGCATGCCATGTCCGGAATAATAGAGCAGTGCCACATCGGCGCCGCGTATCGCCTGGCCGAACAGCCGCACCGCCTGGTCGAACTGAGGTTTGTCCAGATCCAGTTGGGCACCATCGCCAACGAGCGTAAAACCCAAACGCTGCAAGGTGAGCGCAACGAGCCGGGCGTCGTTGCCGGGGTTGGTCAACGGACTGACATAGCGATAGGCGGAATTGCCAATGACCAGCGCGACCCGCGTGGCGGGCAGTGCAGGTTGCGCACACGCTGGACGAGTGTGGGCAAGCGCACACGCAAGGATCGTGCAGCATGCAACAAGCAACCAGCAAAAGATTCGGGCCATAGCGCCGGCCTCCTCTTGCGGGGACGCTAACCCAATCGTCCGGGAGTGCAACCGCTTGCCGGCACTGCCTTGGGTGTATTGGACCCGCGGAGAAAGTTACGCCGGTTACCGAGGCGAACGGCACCAGGACGATGGTGTCGAGCGGCGGCCGCCGCTTATCGCATCCTGCCGGATGGTCCGCGCGGAGGCCAGCGCTGGTAGATACATCCCCCGATGATCGCCGCGATCGGACGGCTGTGAGTGGCCACATCGAGGGGGATTGCCGCGTCGCTTCGCGCCTCGCGATGACAGGTGGATCGGCCTATCGCTGTGCACCATCGGGCGCCCACCCGGTCATCACCGCCATGCGTAGCGTGGCGGTGATGCGGCCGTCCTCGACCGGCAGCACCGTCAACGCGGCGGGGAATAGCGCCCGCGGCGGGATGCGGCGGTCGCGCAGCCGCACCGCGTTCGCCTCGCCGGCGGCGCGCAGGTCGTCGAGCAAGGCCAGCGGGTCGGCGTAGCGCAGGCGGATCACCTCGACGTCGGCGACCGGCAGCGCGTAGCCGGCGCGTTGCAGCAGCCCGGCGCAATCCCGCAGATCGGGGAACGGCGACACCCGTGGCGCGGCGCCGCCGGTCAGCGCCGCCTCCGCCTCGGTCAGCGCGCGGCGCAGTTCGTCCAGGGTGCCGAGCGCCGGCAGGCTCGCCAGCAACAGCCCGTTCGGCCGCAACGTGTGGCGCAACTGGATCAGCGCGCCCGGCAGGTCGTTCACCCAATGCAGCGACAGGTTCGCGACGACCAGGTCGAATTTGCCCGCCGCGAACGGCAGGAACTCCTCGTCCGCCGCGACGCACAGCCCGCCATTCCGTGCCGCCATCGCGGGCGACAGGTCGCAGCTCACCACGTCGATGCCGCGGGCGCGCAGCAGAGGAGCCACCACGCCGCGGCCGCCCACGTCCAGGGCGCGCGAGAAGCGCATGGTCGTGTCGTCCAGCCGGTCCAGCAGACGCTCCGCCGCGTCGCGCAGCACGTCGGCGACGCGACCCACGGTCGGCGCCGCGCGATCGCGCTGGCGGCGCACCGCGGCACGGTCGAATACCTCCATGGCATCCATGCGCCTGATGTGCCCCCGCATCCGTGCGTTGCCAAGCGGCACACCGGTGCCTAGGCTCGCGGCAACCCCGAAGCGGCAACAACCATGCAACGCATCAACGCAAAGACCCTGCACGCCTGGCTGACCGACGGGCAGGAACTCGCCCTGCTCGATGCGCGCGAGGACGGCGAGTTCGGTTCTTCCCACCTGTTCTGGGCGGTGCCCTGCGGCTTGGCGAAGAAGGAAATCCGCGCCCGCGCGCTGCTGCCGCGGCTGGGCACGCGCATCTGCTGCGTCGATGACGGGCGCGGGCTGGCGGAAACGCTGGCCGGCTGGCTGGAGGGCATCGGCGGCACCGACGTGGCGGTGCTGGATGGCGGCACCAAGGCCTGGGCGGCGGCGGGCTACGCGTTGTTCTCCGGCGTCAACGTCCCGTCGAAGGCGTTCGGCGAGTGGGTGGAACACCATTACGGCACGGAAAGCGTCGATCCGCCGGAGCTGAAGCAGTGGATCGAGTCCGGCCGCAAGATGGTGGTGCTGGACAGCCGCACGCACGAGGAGTTCGTGCGCATGTCGATCCCCACCGGGATCAGCGTGCCGGGCGGCGAACTGGCGTATCGGATCGGCGACATGGTGCCCGATCCGCAGACGCTGGTGGTGGTGAACTGCGCCGGCCGCACGCGCAGCATCCTGGGTGCCGAAAGCCTGCGCCGCGCCGGCATTCCCAACAAGGTGGTGGCGCTGCGCAACGGCACGATGGGTTGGGAACTCGCCGGCTTCCGCTGCGACCGCGGCCGCACCGAACGCTTCGATCCCGGCACGCCGAAGACCCTGTCGCTGGCGTTGGAACGCGCCAAGCGCTTCGCGGAGCAATCCGGGGTCGGCGTGATCGGCCCGCTCGATCTGGATCGGTTCGAGGAGGACCCCGACCGCACGCTGTACGTGCTGGACGTGCGCGATCCGGCGGAGTTCCGCGCCGGGCACCGGCCCGGCACCCGCAACGCGCCTGGCGGGCAGTTGGTGCAGGGCACCGACAACTGGGTGGGCGTGCGCAATGCGCGGATCGTGCTGGTGGACGATACCGGCGTGCGCGCCCGGATGAGCGCCGCCTGGCTGCGCCAGATGGGCCATCGCGACGTCTTCGTCGTGGAGGGCGCGCTGGAAGCTGCGGCGTCCAGCGGACGCGCGCTGGCACCGGCGCCGGAGCTGGCGCTGCCGGTCTCGGGTATCGACGTAACCCGGCTGGTGGCGCTGTTCGACCGTGGCGAGGGGACCGTGGTCATCGACCTCGCCCGCAGCATCGATTTCCGTGACGGCCACATCCCGGGCGCGCTGTGGGGCGTGCGCTCGCGGCTGGAGGGACTGGGGCAAGCGCTCGCGGGTGCGAGCTACGTGGTGCTGACCTCGCCCGACGGGGTGCTGGCGCGGCTGGCCGTGGACGAGGTGAAGGCGCTGACCGACGCCGAGGTGCTGGTGCTGGAAGGCGGCACCGAGGCGTGGCACGCGTTCGGCCGCCCGCTGGTGAAGGACCGCACCAATCCGCCCGACGAGGCGTGCATCGACGCTTATCTGCGCCCGTACGATCGCAATTCCGGCGTGGAGGAAGCGATGAACGGCTACCTGACGTGGGAGATCGAACTGGTGCACCAGATCGAGCGGGATGACACGGTGGTGTTCGGGGCCGGCACATCAGCGTAACAAATGCGTTGGCGTGGCATGTTGTCGTTGCGCGGCGCTACGCACTGGCAAGAAACACACTCCCCTCCCCTTGTGGTAGTGGGGAGGGGTTCGGTACAGCAGGATTCCAGCGTCCGGGACATGCGCAGCAGGTAGCGGCCGCTTGCGCTATCCGCGTGTTGTCAGGCGATGGACGACTCGTTCAGGCCGTAGGTGCCAATCATCTTCAATAGCTCTCCGCTGCGCTTGAGCTCAGCGATCTGGCCGTCGAGGGCTGCCTTCAGGGTCGTATCCTCCTTCCTTACCGCGAACGCGACGTTCTCCTGGCCAATTGCTGGTCCGGGCACGACAGCCAGATCGGGGTGTTGCTGCTGCGCCGTACGGAACGCGTCGTACTGGGTCAGCCATGCGTCGGCTTGGCCGGTCAGCAGTTGCGCGATGCTGTCGCTGCCGTCCTTCATCATCAGGTGGTCCGTCTTGTCCAGCATCGCCATGAAGCGCGGCGCGCTCGAACCCAGCGTCGCCGAGATGCGCATCCCCGGCTTGTTGAGATCCTGCCAGGACTGGTAGTTTTTTACCTTGCTCTCGGGGACCACCAGGCACCAGTTGGACTTCAGAATGGGATCGGTGAACAGTACTGCCTTCATACGCTCTTCGGTGATGATGAAGGGCATCGTCATGTCGTAGTGGTCGGCTTGAAGCCCAGCGACCATGGTGGCCCAGGTAGTCTCGACGAACTCCGCCTTGACCCCAAGATTCCTGGCCAGGGCGTCTCCTATCGACACCGTAATACCGGTGACCTGGCGCGTCTTCGGGTCCAGGAACATGTATGGCACCCAGACGCCCCAACCGATGCGTAGCGACCCGCTCTTCTTGACGGCATCGAGGCCGGACATCGTTTGGGCGAAGGAAGTGGCGGATCCAAGCGCATATTGGAAAACGCCAATGGCCCCGAGAATCGCGAACGACCGGCGTTTCAGGAAGGTCTCGTTCATGGTTTTCTCCTGTTCGATGTGATGGTGGGTTTCAAACGGCTGACCTGCCGAATGTCATGTCTACGGCAGCGACGAATTTCCCGGGGTGCTCCAGTGCGACGCTG
>JBEKNT010000058.1:0-22383 GCA_049522565.1 Acetobacteraceae bacterium | reverse complement strand
CGCGTGCATCAGCGTGCATCTGCTGCTGATCTGCGTTGAAAGTCTTGCTTGCTGCGCCGCCCGCCGCACCCTGCCACACCAGCGGCCGCGTGCCGCGCGCGGCAAAATCCCATGGACCAGAGCGCCCGCCCCGGCCGGAACTGCGATCACTCAGCGACCCGGTGCTGCGCGTCATTGATTCTGCGGTCGATTGCCGAACCGCTCGTTCCGGGGGGAGGTGCGGCACGTACCCCTCCCCCCAACCTTGATCCGCTTCGCGGCTCAAGCCCTCAAGGGGAGGGGGAGCGCCTTATCTACGCCCGACGCCTTCGCTGTTTCGTCCAGGGCGGGTCGGCCGCCGGCCGATGGTCAACTCGCAATGACACGTGATGCCACCGACACGACGAGCGTGTGTCTTGCTAACTATACCAGTTATTTATATTGACAAACTGCTTCCCGCTCTGCTAGACACCGTCGGCTATTGCAACACGCCAGCGAAAGGCAGCTCCCTCTCCCCCCACCATGATGCGCGATCCACTCACACCTCCGGCCGGCGCCTGTTCCCCCGATGCAGATCGGACCGGCGAAGCTGCGCCCGCGCGCCTGCCCGAGTGGCTCGTTCAGCTGATTGCCATGCTCATCCAGTACATGCTCCGGCGCATGCTTGCCGCGCGCTTGCGAAATGCCCGGCTGCGCGCCTGGTGCCACGAGCGGCCGGACCTCGAGCCCGGGTCGGCCCAGCATGTCGCCGCCCTCATCCGCGGCGCGTTCGGCAACACCATTGCCTGGATGTGCCTCTACGACGGCATCGGGCCCGGCCATCGCGACTGGCCGGCGCTGTCCCGCGCCATTCTGGCGTTCGGCGGCAGCCTCCGGGCGTTCGACCCCGGCCGCCTTGGCCGCCCGGCGATGGGTCAGCCGTGGTGGGGCAACCCGTATGTCATGCCCGGCCTGCCCGCGCCGCAGCGCGAAACGCCGGCCGCCGGCATGCTCTCCGCATTGCTCGCACGCGACGCCGCCGAGGCCGCATCGGCTCCGGACGGCGGAGCGGCGCCCGCGCCGCACGCCGCCGCCGCGTCTGAGCCCGAGGCCGATCCCGCCCCGATGCCGACATCCCGGCGTTCGCCGATCGCGCGCGTCGCCACCGGTCCGCCGACCGGCCCGCCCCAGGCTTGGGGCTCGCCATACTGCTACGCCTGACCCACGGGGCCGGACCACGGCCAGCCCCGCCGTCCTGATTCGTGCCGATTGAAAACGTTGTGCCAGGCCAGACACGGCACATGCATTCAGGTCCTTCGATCGCACGACTTTTCTTGTTGCCGGCAGCGAAGTCGTGGGTCACCGCGCCGATCCCGGTGATGACACATTGGGCCAACCAGCGGCCAATTTGCTTAAGTTCGCGCGCGCCCTTGGGCCTTCGCCGGCCATGAGACGGGAGCGCTCGGTATTACCCCGGCAGTGCGCCCTCATGCCGCAGCAGCCAGCGCTTCCGCTCGAGGCCCCCACCATAGCCGGTCAGCGAGGCGTTCGCGCCGATCACCCGATGGCACGGGACGATGATGCTGACCGGGTTGGAGCCGTTGGCCATGCCGACCGCCCGCATCGCCTGCGGCCGGCCAAGCTGGTTCGCCAGGCGGCCATAGGTTGTGGTTTCACCCAGGGGAATTGCCCGCAACGCCGCCCAGACCTCGCGCTGGAACGCGGTGCCGGCGGTGATCACCGGCAGATCGGCGACGGCCGCCAGCACTCCGGCGAAATAGGCCTCGATCGCCCGGCGAATGCGCGATACGCCGGCCTTCGGCTCCAGCCGCACCGCCCCGTACTGCAACCGCAGCAACTGGTGCACGCGCGCGGCATGGTCCTCCCAGTCCAGCGCGCGGGCATGCTCCCCGGCGTCGGTCAGCAGCAGCATCGTGCCGGTCGGGGTGGCGAATTGCTCGGCGAAGAAATGATTGTCGCTCATGCGCTTGCCCACAGATGTTGGGCGGCATAGGCCCGCCACGGCCGCCAGGTTTCTGCCCGGGACAGCAGAGCGCTCGCGCTCGGCCGCACCCCTTCGGAGTCCGCCATCGCCCGCATCAATCCGATATCCGCCGCCGGAAACGCGTCCGGCTCACGCAGTTGCCGCATGGCGATGTATTGGGCGGTCCACTCGCCGATGCCGGGCAGCGCGCGCAGTTGCGCGACCGCCTCCTCCAGGCCGCGACCGGCGGAGAAAATCTGCGGGTCGGCGACCACCGCCGCGGCGACCGCCAACAGCGCGACGCCCCGGCTGCGCGGCATGCCCAGCGTTGCCGGATCGGCACCGGCCAGCGCCGCCGGATCGGGGAACACGTGGGTCAGGGCGCCATCCGGCTCGCGCAGCCTGTCACCGAAGCGAACCACCAGGGCGCCGGCCAGGCGGATCGCTCCCGGGACGGTGATCTGCTGACCCAGCACCGCGCGCACCGCAAGTTCGAAGCCATCCCACGCGCCGGGCACCCGCAGCCCCGGCCGGGCGGCAACCAGCGGCGCGAGGGTCGGATCCTTGACCAATTGCAGTGCGATCGCGTCCGGATCGGCCGCCAGATCGAACACCCGGCGCAACCGGGCGATGATCTGCGGCAGAGCAGACAGTTTGGGGAAGCGCACGGTCGCCTTCAGCGCGTTGCCATCGCCGCGGCCGACGGCCGGCTGGACCGAGACAGTGCCTTGCTGCCCATCCAGTCCGATGGTCCGCCGGTAGGTGTCGCCTGCCACGCTCTCCACCCCGGCGATCGCCCGGGCGCGCAGAAAACCAAGCATGGCGGGCCAATCGTAGGGTGGCCGGTAGCGCAGCAGCAGGCTCATCTCGCCGCTCGGACCGGCCGGCACATCCGACCCGGTGGAGCGGCGCAGCGCTGTGGGCGGCCGCCTGAACAGCGCCTGAAACGTGTCGTTGAACCGGCGCAGGCTGCCGAAACCCGCGGCCATGGCGATTTCGGTCATCGGCAGCCGCGTCTCGTGGATCAACTGCTTGGCGAGCAATACCCGCCGGCTCTGCGCGACCGCGATGGGCGAGGCGCCGAGATGCTGCTGGAACAGGCGGCGAAGCTGCCGCTCGCCGACCCCCACCCGGCTCGCCAGCGCGTCCACGGATGCCTCGTCGAGCGCACCCATCTCCACCAGGGCCAGCGCCCGCGACACGGTGTTGGAGGCGCCGCGCCATGCGCCAAGATCGGGGGAGGTTTCCGGACGGCACCGCAGGCAGGGCCGAAAGCCGGCCTCGTGCGCCGCCGCCGCGGTGGGGAAGAACACGACGTTTTCCGGCCGCGGCGTCCGCGCGGGACAGATCGGGCGGCAATAGATTCCCGTCGTCTTGACGCCGGTGAACAGCCGCCCGTCGAAGCGGGCATCGCGAACCGCCATCGCCCGGTAGCAGGCGGCGTGATCGAGATCGAGGCTGCCGGTTGGCGTCATGCCGGGTTGCCCGCTGCGGCAACGTCGATGGCAGTGGACCGAATCATCGGTTCCGATGTGTCGCCACGGCGTGCCGCACGCTGTGAGGCGGTGTCGGGCGCCTCGACGGTACTGTCGTTCCGCACGCTGAACCTGTCGGCCTTGGTCATATTGGATCCCCGAATCGCACTGACATTAGACAGGCGACCGAGCAAGGTCTGGCCATTTTCGGACGTGATTGATCAGACGGGAGCGTGGCACTCGGAACCTGTCGAGGCGGCGATGGGCCGACGCGGCGGGTAGGCGAAGTCCGCTTCGAACAACCCGCATGCCCGCGTTGGCAGGATGGCTTCCGGCAACCCCTGCACCCATTTTCCTCCGCTGCCCGCTTCAAGAAAGCAACCATCCGGAACGCAGATCAGCAGGGATACATGCGGATAAAGGTTGCCAGTCATGCACCTCTGATGCTTTGCAGACCCCGGCGATGCGGCGTGTCAGCGGGTCCGGTTGTACTCGTAGTCCTCGCGAGCACTGGTGCCGGAGCGCAGTCCTTCCGGCATCGGTGCGCGGGTTGCATTCACCTTCGCATGCACATCCAGCGCGGCCGCATCCTGCCAAAGCTCGAGCAATGCCAGCTTGTCTGGGTTCAGCACGCTTTGGAATACCTCGAATTGCTCGCAGCCAGGTTCTTGCATGACCTCCGCGCAGCGTCCCTTGAATGCCTGCGCCAGCTCCGGTCCCTTGCCGGGTGCCGCGGTGATCGTGACAACGAGTCGAACTGCCATGTCGTTTCCTCCCATGCGCAAATGACTGCATGGAGTAGTGACCACGGCCGGCGTCTGGTCAAGCGCGCGGATCGGTGCGGCGGCAGTACGGCGTCGTTGGTGACGGATTGGAGCATTTGCACCGTTCGGTGGGAACGTTCGACCGAACCTGTCATTGCGAGTTGACCACCGGCCGGCGGCGGCCGACCCGCCCTGGATGAAACTGCGGCGCTTACCGGGAGGGGGAGTTTGTTTCTTGCCAGGAGCGAAGCGGTCCCTGGGCTTGACCCGGGGAAGGGATCCTCTGCACGGCGAGGCGCCGGCAGTTCGCCAGGCCGGAGATTGGTCCGTTGTTTCGCTCTTCGCAATGACAGTCGGGCCCGACGATTCCAGGCGGGGTGAAATGCTCTAGCGCATGCCGAGATAACGTAGCCCGGTCGGGTTGTATTTCCAGACCAACGCCTGCACGCCCTCGGGCGTCTCGTTTTGGATCTTCGTGATGAAGGTTACGAAGTCCGTTCTTCGGCTGAGCGGGTTTTCCGGGTCCGGAGTCGGCCACCGCGCCTGCACCTCCTGCCAACCGGAGACGCACGCAAGTGCCTCGAAAGTACTTCCGCCTTTTGCCAACTCGAATTCGCGGTGTCGCGACAACATCCAATAGCAATACGTCTCGCGATCGACATGCCCGTGCTGCCACCATTCATACTGGTCGAATTGCAGACTCCAAAACCGCTGTGCCCAGGCGGAGATTCTGAACAGTTCGGCCTGCGTTGGCGGGGAAGCCAGTTGTTGCAGGATGCCGACCTTGTCCACCATGAGCGAATCGAATCGCCGGTGGCACTCGATCAGGACGTCGGTCCGCTTGTTGCGGAGCCCCGCCAGGAGCGTCACCACGACAGCAGCCGAGGCGGCAATTGCACTGAAGGAGGCGGCGATTGCGCTCAAGGCGGACAGCGTGCCGTTCGACATGGTGCACCCGCGATTGCCGAGACAACGAAACAGACGTCTGGGCCCGATGTTTACGGATGACTGCGCAGGCCGCAAGATCTTTGGCCGAACCGTGATGTCGCATTTCCGTCGGCAGGGAATGCCCTTCGCCGGCATCGGCAAACGTCAGATTTGGAACACGCAGACGCTCTCCAGCCGCGCGGACCAGAGGAACTGGTCCATCGGCGTAGCCGTCAGCAGCTTGTAGCCGGCGTCGTGCAACATCCTCGCGTCGCGTGCCAGCACGGCCGGATTGCAACTGACGTAGATGACCCGCACGGGTTTCCCCGCAGCGATCTGCACCATCTGCCGGGCGGCACCGGCGAACGGCGGGTCCAGCACCAGCGCGGCGAAACCGGCGAGTTCGGCGGCCGGGATGGGCTGCCGCGCCAGGTCACGCTGCGCGACCTCGATGCGGCCGGCCAGGCCGGCGCGATTGGCGGCCTGTCGCAACGCGGCCGCCGCCGCGGCATCGCCCTCCCACGTGGCGACCCTGGCACGCTGGGCCAGGGCGAAGCTGATGCTGCCGCTGCCGGCATACAGTTCGGCGACGCGGGCCCGCGCCGGCAAGGGCTGCGGCAATCCCACCAGGACCGCTTGCACGATCGCGGTTTCGCCTTCACGCGATGCTTGCAGGAACGCGCCGGGCGGTGGCTCGACTGGCACGCCGGACAGGGTGATGGACGGGGGCCGAAGGACGACCACGGGTTCCGGTTCGCCCCGCATCGGCGCCCAGGCCAATCGCACCAGGCGATGCGCGCGGGCGAAATCGATCAGCCGCTCGCGGTCGGCCCGATCCAGCGGTGCGTCGGTCCGCAGCAGAAGATCGATGCCGTGATCGAGCAGGTTGGCGATGATGGAAGCGTCGCGGCGAAGCGATTGCAGGCGGGTCAACAACGGGCGTAGCGCGGCAACCAGCGCGAACAGTGCCGGGTGGAGCACGTGGCATTCGGTCAGGTCGCAGATGGTAGCGTGGGGATGCGGCACCCTCGCCCCACCGGTTGATCTGCTTTGCGGGTCAACCCGCTTCGCGGCTCGATCCAGCGTAGCGGGAGAAGAATTCCTTGCGTGCAGCCCCACGACCACGCCTTGCGGGGTGCGTCGCGCGGCGAAGTCCATGCGGCGACGGCTCTGCGGGGGCGTCACCTGGATCGGTTCGATGCGCGGGTCGGCGAAGCCGGCGCGGCGCAACGCAACCTCCAGCAGGCCGGTCTTCCACGCGCGGTACTCCGTGTCGCGCCAGTGCTGCAACACGCAGCCGCCGCACGGACCGAAATGCTTGCAGGGCGGCGCCACCCGCGCCTCGCTCTTGCGCAGGATGCTCTCGCACGATGCGAGCCAGCCGTCGCCTTGCCGCCGCAGCTTTTCCGCCCGCACCAACTCGCCAGGCAGCGTATCCGGAATGTAGAATGTCGCACCGTCCGGCGCCGCGCCGATGCCGTCGCCCTCGGCGCCGATGCGATCGATCGTGACGGCTACGACGTCTTCGTCGTTCACCCGAACGCCGAAAGCCCGGTCTGCGCTCGCCCCAGGATCAACGCATGCACGTCATGCGTGCCTTCGTAGGTGTTCACCGTTTCCAGATTCATCACGTGGCGGATCACGTGATACTCGTCGACGATGCCGTTGCCGCCATGCATGTCACGCGCCATGCGCGCGATATCCAGCGCCTTGCCGCAGTTGTTGCGCTTCAGCAGACTGATCATCTCCGGCGCCGCCTGGTGCTCATCGAGCAACCGCCCGAGCCGCAGCACACCATGCAGCCCCAGCGTGATCTCGGTCTGCATGTCGGCCAGCTTCTTCTGGATCAACTGCGTCGCCGCCAGCGGCTTGCCGAACATCATCCGCTGCAACGTGTAGTCCCGCGCCGCGTGCCAGCAGAATTCCGCCGCACCCAGCGCGCCCCACGCGATGCCGTAGCGCGCGTTGTTCAAACACGAGAATGGCCCACGCAGCCCCTTCACGCTCGGCAGCACGTTCTCCGCCGGCACGAACACGTCGTGCAGCATGATCATGCCGGTCACGGAGCACCGCAGCGAAAACTTGCCCTCGATCTTCGGCGTGCTGAGGCCGGCCATGCCGCGCTCGACCAGGAAGCCGCGGATGTCGCCGGCGTCGTCCTTGGCCCATACCAGCAGCACATCGGCGATCGGCGAATTGCTGATCCAGGTCTTCGAGCCGTTCAGCACAAACCCGCCATCGACCTGCTTCGCCCGCGTGCGCATCGAGGCCGGATCGGAGCCGGCATCCGGCTCGGTCAATCCGAAACAGCCGACGAACTCCCCGGTGCGCAGCTTCGGCAGGAACTTCTGCTTCTGATCTTCCGAGCCGAATTCCCAGATCGGATACATCACCAGCGACGATTGCACGGAAAACGCCGAGCGGTAGCCGGAATCGACGCGTTCGATCTCGCGCGAGATCAGGCCGTAGCTGACGTAATTCACCCCGGCGCAGCCATAACCCTCCAGCGTCGCGCCGAGGAAACCCATCTCGCCCATCTCATTCATGATGGCGCGGTCGAATTTTTCCTCCCGGTTCGCCAGCAGCGCACGCGGGAACAGCTTGTCCTGGCAATACGCCCGGGCGGCGTCGCGAATGGCGCGCTCGTCTTCGGAAAGCTCTGACTCGAGCCGCAGCGCGTCATCCCATTGGAACGGGGAAAAATGGCTCTTCCGCGCGACCGGAGCATCGTTCATGCCTCGTTCTCCTGCTCCTCCGATGCGGCGACGGGCCGCGGCGGGCGCACGCGCACCAGCATGAAGGCCGGCACGTCGTCGCCGAAGCCGCGCACCGACGGGCCGTGGTCGTCGCCATGACCGCGGTCGCGATCGCGCCGCGGCGGCGCGCCGCGGGACGTTTCCCGCGATGGCGTGGTGGCACGAACCGCCTCGCGCGGCGGGGCGTGACGCGCTGCTTCGCGCGGCGGAGCGTTGCGGGTTGCTTCACGCGGCGTCGCACCGCGCGCCGTTTCACGCGGCTCACCCCGCGCGGGTTCATGCGCCGCACCGCGTGCCGGCTCGCGGGGCTCGTCGTGGGCGGGCTCACGCCGCGCGCCGTGGCGAGCCTCGTGCGGCTGCCGCGGTGATGGCGGCGCCCCGGCCGCGGGTTTTGCCGCCCGCCGCGGTCGCCTCGCCTCCCGCGTGGTATCCGCTTGGCCCATCGGTGCCGCCGCTTCTGCCGGTTCGAAGGCAGCCGCCGGTTCGAAGTCGGCAGCCGTTTCCGGGAAACTCCCCGGTTCGGTGGTCCACGCCGACTCCGCCGCGCCGCCCAATTCAGCGGCGCGCTTCGGCTCCGCCGAGCGTCTCGGTGCGGCCGCCCGCCTCGGCTCGGCGGAGCGCTTCGGTTCGGCGGCGCGCCGCGACGGCTCCTTGGCCCGCTGCCCCGGCTTGCTGCTGATGCGGCCGCGGCGGCGCTTGCGCCCGTCTTCCTCCGCCCAATCCACCGGATCGAGGCCCTCGACATTGATCGGCGGGATCGCGTGACCGACCAGCTTCTCGATCGCCTCGACCGCGAACCGGTCCTCCGGCGAGGCGATGGTAAACGCGTGCCCCTCCAGCCCGGCGCGGCCGGTGCGGCCGATGCGGTGCACGTAGTCCTCGGCGTGGTGCGGCACGTCAAAATTGAACACGTGTGACAGGCCGCCGATGTCCAGGCCGCGCGCCGCCACGTCGCTGCACACCAGCAGGCGCAGGTCGTTGGCCTTGAACTTCTCCAGCGTGGCAAAGCGCACGGTCTGCGCCATGTCGCCATGCAGCGCGCCGACATCGAACTTATGCCGGGTCAGCGACCGGCACAGGATGTCCACCTCGCTCTTGCGGTTGCAGAAGATCAGCGCGTTCTGCACGTGCTGGGTGCGGATCAGCCGGCGCAGCGCCTCGCGCTTGTCATGCTCCGCCACCAGCGCCAGGCCCTCGACGATCGTGGTCGCCACCGAGGCCGGCCGCGAGACCGCAATCTCCTTCGGGTTGCGCAGGAAAGCGTCGCCCAGCCGGCGGATCTCCGGACCCATCGTCGCCGAGAAGAACAGCGTCTGCCGCTGCCGCGGCAGCAAGGCAACGATGCGCTCGACATCCGGGATGAACCCCATGTCCAGCATGCGATCGGCCTCGTCGATCACCAGAATCTTGGCGTCGCTAAGCAGGATCGAGCCGCGCTCGAACATATCGATCAGCCGGCCGGGCGTGGCGATCAGCACGTCGACGCCGCGCATCAGCACGTCCTTCTGGTCGGACATGCTCTCGCCGCCGATGATCAGGGCGTGGGTCAGCTTCAGGTACTTGCCGTATTGGACGAAGTTTTCCGCCACCTGGAGCGCGAGTTCGCGGGTCGGCTCCAGGATCAGGCTGCGCGGCATGCGCGCCCGGGCGCGCGAGCCGGACAGGATGTCCAGCAGCGGCAGGGTGAAGCCGGCGGTCTTGCCGGTGCCGGTCTGCGCCGTGCCCATCACGTCGCGCCCCATCAGCACGAACGGAATCGCCTGCTCCTGGATGGGGGTGGGGTGGCGGTAGCCCATGTCGGCAATGGCGTGCAGCACCGACTCGGACAGGCCGAGTTCGGCGAAGGTCGTGCGCGGTTGCTCTTCGACGACGGGCGTGGACGCAGCGTCGATGGGCGCGTCGTCGGTCGGGTCCGCCGTGGCGGTCGTGGTGTCTGTCAAACCGGGTCCAGTCGATTGCCTGGTTGCGGCCGTTGCCGCAACGATCGCGCGTACGGCGACGAGCGCCTGAGCGAGCGCGATTGGGGGGATATCAAGAGTGCGCGCGCGAAAGTCAAGGCGTACACCTCTCCCGCGGGAGCGGGAGAGGTTAACCCGCGCGCAGCGCGGGAGAGGCTTCCTTTGCCCCATACCCCTCTGGATGCGCCTCCCGCCAAGCCAGCGCAGTCCGCACAATCTCGTCCAGCCCGGCAACCTTCGGCTTCCACCCCGCCTGCATGGCGCGCGCCGACCCGGCGACCAGCACCGCCGGATCGCCCGGCCGCCGCTGTCCCAGCCGGTGTGGCACGGGCCGCCCGGCCACCCGCTCCACCGCGCGGATCACCTCCAGCACCGAGTGGCCCTCGCCGTTGCCCAGGTTCCACGTCACGCTGCCGTCGTCCAGCCGGTCCAGCGCCAGCAGATGTGCGGCTGCCAGATCGGTCACGTGCACGTAGTCCCGGATGCAGGTGCCGTCGCGCGTCGCATAGTCGGCGCCGAACACGTCCACCCCCGGCCGCCGCCCCAGCGCGGCGTCGATCACCAGCGGGATCAGGTGCGTCTCAGGATCGTGGTCCTCGCCCAGCCGCCCTGCCGGATCGGCCCCCGCCGCGTTGAAATAGCGCAGGCAGGCCGAGCGCAGCCCGTGCACGCGATCAGCCCAGAGCAACGCCCGCTCGATTATCCATTTACTCTCGCCGTACGGCGATCCGGGGTCGATCCGCGCCGTCTCGGGAAGCGGGATTTGCTCTGGCTCGCCGAACAGGTTGGCGGTGGAGGATAGCACGAACCGCCCCACGCCGTGCCGCACGCAGGCTTCGATCAGTCGGATGCCGTTGATGCCGTTCTCGGCCAGATAGCGGAACGGCTGCCGCATGCTCTCCCCGACCAGCGACAGCGCGGCGAAGTGGAATACCGCGTCCCAACGCCCATCTGCCAGCACTGCATCCACCGCTGCGGGATCCGCGAGGTCCGCCGCCGCCAAGCGCGCGCCGGGCAGCACGGCCGCGCGATGGCCGGTGCGCAGATTGTCCAGCACCACCACATCGTCGCCGCGCTCGAGCAAAGCCGCCACCAGGTGGCTGCCGACATAGCCGGCGCCGCCGGTGACCAGGAAACGTCGTGGCATGCTTCGCTACTCCCGCGCCTTGCGTCGGCGCCGATGATACACGTCCGCGTCGGCATAGCCTGAACGCACATGGGCGCGAGCGTCCACCCGGGTTAGCACGCAGCCCACCACATGCGCGTGCGCCTCCTCCAGCAGCTCTAATGTGTGCTGCACCACCGGGCGTGGCGTGGCGCACCAGCGCACGCATAACAGGGTGGCGTCGGCGATGCCGGCGAGGATGCGTGCCTCGGCGATCGCCTGCACCGGCGGCGAGTCCAACAGTATAAGGTCGTACTTCTGCCGCAGGTCGGACAGCATCAGCGCCATCGTGTCGGACAGGAACCGGTCCGGCAGATCGGTGCCGACGCGCCCGGCCTGCATCACGTCCATGCTGGTGACCGCATCCGTGCGGATCGCCTCGGCCGCGGCGAGCCGTCCACGCAGGCAATCGGCCAACCCCAGCGGCGCGGTGGCTTTCATCCGCAACGCGAAGGTCGGCCGGCGCAGATCGCATTCCATCACCAACACATGCTCGCCGCTCAGCGCCGCGGATCGCGCCAACGCCAACGCCACCGTGGTCTTCCCCTCGCCCGCCCGGGCTGCGGTCACCGCGATCACGCGCGGGCGCTCCGCCCCCATCCACAGCCCGGCCCGCAACGTTCGCACTTGCTCGGCGAACGGCGAGAGCGGCTTGCGCGCGACGTACTCGTCCACGCTCAGATGCCCGAGCTGACGGCGCGACATCTCCGGCAACAGGGCAAAGCATGGCAGGCCGAACGCCGCGCGCAGCGCTTCGCCGGACCGCAGCGTGGTGTCGGCCAGTTCCAGCAGATAGGCCAGCAGCACGCCGGCCAGCACACCGAACGCCGTCGCCGCGGCCATCAGCGGCACGGTGCGAGGAAAACTCGGCGTGGCCGGCGGCAGGGCAAGCGATATCTCGTGTGCCTCCGACGATTCGATGGCGGCCTGTTGCCCGGTCCGCTGAATACTGTCGAGCACTGCCTGAAGCTGCTGGCGCGACGCATCGACATCGCGCTGCATCGCGTTTAACGACACCTGTGCGGTGGCGCTGCGGTCAGCCGCCGCTTCCCCGTTCCGCAGGTCCTGCTCCAGCGTGGCGACACGTTCGCGAGCGGCGCGAACTTCGGCTTCGGTGGCGCCGACGACACGTGCGGTTTCAGCCGCCACGGCACGCTGGGCGTCGGCGTACTGGCGCTGCAAGCTGCGCGCCTCGGGATGATTGGGGCCGAGCCGTCCCTGCTGCGCCTGGATTTGCGCCGATATCTGGTCCTGCATGGCGCGAAGCTGCACCACGCTGGGCGCGATCGCCGCCTGCGCCGCCGCGCCGGCGTTGCCGCGAGCCGCATCCAACTTGGCCTCGGCATTGCCCAACGCGGTGCGGGCATGCACGAGGTCCTCGGCGAGGTTGCTGATCTCCTCGGCGTCCATCCCGGCGTGCATGCCCTGCGCCAGGCCCTGACGCGCGCGGTAGGCGGCGATGCGGTCCTCGCCGTTGCGCACTTCTTGGCGCAGTTCGGTGGCCCGCTTGTCCAGCCATTCGGTGGCCCGATCCACTGCCCGATGCTTCGCCGCGTATTGATCCCTGATGTAGATGTCCATCGCGTTGTTCACCGCGGTGGCGGCGACCACCGGGTCCTCGGCGGTGAAGTTGACTTCCAGTACCCGGGAAAACTTCACGGTGTGAGCGTCGAACGCTTCCTGCACGGCGAGCAGGGTGGCGTCGCGGCTGGCGTCCTGGGTGGGACCGGCGGGCGCTGGTTGCGCGTCCGGTGGGTGTTGTGCGGAGGCGAACCACGCCCGGACGGCGTCGATCGCCCGCTGAACGTGGCCGCGAGGGCGCAGGGCGCGGTTGAATTGGGGATTGTCGTAGAGGTTGCCGCGCTCGGCCACGCGTTGCACGACATGCAGGCCGCGCAGGATTTCCGCTTGGCTGGCCATCACCGCTTCGGTGGTCGGATCGACCTGAAGCACGCTTTGCAATTCGCGGACCTTGTACTCGCTCGGCTCGTAAACCAGCGCGCCGACAGCGGTGTACTGCGGCGCGACCTGCTTGACGGCGATGAGCGCGAACAGCGGCCACAACAGGATATTCGCCAGCAGGGCGACGCGGCGCCGGCGGAATGCCGCAAGCAAGGCACGTGGGCTCAGCGCGTCGGCGCGTGGCTCCGGCCGATCGCCGGCGGCATTGCGGCCCCGGTTCGGCGCGGGCGCGGCAGTCGCCGATCCGGCGGGTCTGTCCAACATCAGTGGTCCTGACCTCGGGCCTGCCCCGGGCGTCTTGCCCGGGATCTCCGTGTGGCCCCTGCATACCGTTGCGCTGATTAATGCGCGGCTAACGGAATGCGTTAACCAATCCGTCAGCAGCAGCGAGCATGATGGAGGCGCCGAAAACCGGTCCGCCTGTTCGCCCCAAGACGAGGTGTCGTCCTGTGCGTCTGCTGCGCCTGTGTTGTGCCCTGCTACCGCTGCTCGGCTGCGCGCCGGGGCGCGATTTGCCGCCGGTGCCATCCGGATCGGGTGAGTATCGCCTGGGGCCCGGCGACGCGGTGCGGTTGATCACCTTCGGCGAGGACGCGCTGACCGGCGAATTCCGCGTGTCCGATGCCGGCACCATCGCGGTGCCGCTACTGGGCGGCGTGCGCGCCGCAGGATTGACGCCGGCCGAGCTGGAGGCGTCGGTCGCCGACAAGCTGAAGCAGGCCAAGCTGCTGCGTGATCCGTCGGTCGCCGCCGAGGTGACGACGTACCGGCCGATTTTCGTGCTGGGCGAGGTGAACAAGCCGGGCCAGTACCCATACCAGCCCGGCATGACCGTGGTGACGGCGGCCGCGGTAGCAGGCGGCTTCACCTATCGCGCGATCGAGGGCTACGCGTCGGTGGTGCGGACGGTGGACGGGCACGCGGTGGAGGGCAAGGCGCTGCGGCAGACCTACCTGCAGCCGGGCGACGTGGTCACTGTGTACGAGCGGAAGTTTTGAGCGGGCCGTACAGCGTGGGTAGCTTGAGATGAATTCTGATCAACTCAACGGTAGTTCGGAACGCATTATCGGTTGTGCGTTGGCCGTTGCCAACACGCTGGGCGTGGGCTTTCTTCAGAAGGTCTATGAAAACGCTCTGGCTCACGACTTGCGCAAGATCGGATGGCCGGTTGCGCAACAGCATCCCGTTGCGGTGACCTACGACGAGGTGATTGTCGGAAGCTATTCCGCCGACCTGTTTGTGGCGCAGCCGATCATGGTCGAACTGAAGACGGTGGCGTCATTGGATGCCAGCCACAGGGCCCAGCGCCTCAACTATCTGGCGGACATACGCCGACGATCGGAGGAAGCGCGATCCGCCCCCACCTGATGTCCGGGGACGGGTCGCATCAACCAGCCTACCGCTAGACCTCGACTTCCTGCTCCTTGTCGGAGCCGTCGCCGCCGTCCTCGTCCGGCTTCGGCAGGGCCGGCAACGCCGCCTCGATGATTTCGAAGTCGAGCTTGCCGTCCTTCATCGTCACCTTGACCGAGCCGCCCTTCACCAGCCGCCCGAACAACAGTTCCTCGGCCAGCGGCTTCTTCACATGCTCCTGGATCACCCTGGACAGCGGCCGCGCGCCATACAGCTTGTCGTAGCCACGTTCGGCCAGCCACTCCTTCGCCGCCGATGACAGCTCGATCGTCACGTTGCGGTCGGCCAACTGCGCCTCAAGTTGCATGACGAACTTTTCCACCACCCGGCCGACGATCTCCGGCGTCAGCCCGGCGAAGGCGATGGTCGCATCCAGCCGGTTGCGGAATTCCGGGGTGAACAGCCGCTTGATCGCGTCCTCGTCCTCGCCGGCGCGGCTCTCGCGGCCGAAGCCGATCGCCTCCTTCGCCAGGTCCGACGCGCCGGCATTGGTCGTCATGATCAGGATGACGTTGCGGAAGTCCACCGTCTTGCCGTTGTGGTCGGTCAGCTTCCCGTGGTCCATCACCTGCAACAGGATGTTGAACAGGTCCGGGTGCGCCTTCTCGATTTCGTCCAGCAGCAGCACAGCGTGCGGATGCTGGTCGATCGCGTCGGTCAGCAGCCCGCCCTGGTCGAAGCCCACATAGCCAGGCGGCGCGCCGATCAGCCGCGATACCGAATGTCGCTCCATATACTCTGACATGTCGAAGCGGATCAGCTCGATGCCCATGGTGGAGGCCAACTGCCGCGCCACCTCGGTCTTGCCGACGCCGGTCGGGCCGCAGAACAGGTAGTTGCCGATCGGCTTCTCCGGCTCGCGCAAACCGGCCCGGGCCAGCTTGATCGCCGCGGACAGCGCCTCGATCGCCTTGTCCTGGCCGAACACCATCGCCTTCAGGTCGCGCTCCAGGTTGCGCAGCGTCTCCTTGTCGTCCGCGGAGACGCTCTTCGCCGGGATCCGCGCGATCTTGGCGACCATCTCCTCGACGTCACGCAAGGTGACGGTCTTCCGCCGCTTATGCTCCGGCAGCAGCATGCGCGACGCACCGACCTCGTCGATCACGTCGATCGCCTTGTCCGGCAGCTTGCGGTCGTTGATGTATTTGGCGGACAGCTCCACCGCCGCGCGGATCGCCTCGTCGGTGTAGCGCACCTTGTGGTGCTTCTCGTAGTTCGACTTCAGGCCGCGCAGGATCTTCACGCTGTCTTCCAGCGACGGCTCGTTCACGTCGATCTTCTGGAACCGGCGGACCAGCGCACGGTCCTTCTCGAAATAGTTGCGGAACTCCTTGTAGGTGGTGGAGCCGATGCACCGCAGGTTGCCGGACGCCAGTGCCGGCTTCAGCAGGTTGGACGCGTCCATCGCGCCGCCACTGGTCGCCCCGGCACCGATCACGGTGTGGATTTCGTCGATGAACAGGATGGCGCCCTGCTGGTTCTCCAGTTCGCTCACCACTGCCTTCAGCCGCTCCTCGAAATCGCCGCGGTAGCGCGTGCCGGCCAGCAGCGCCCCCATATCCAGCGCGAAGATGGTGGAGCGGGCCAGCACCTCCGGCACGTCTCCCTCGACGATGCGCTTGGCCAGGCCCTCGGCGATCGCCGTCTTGCCGACGCCTGGGTCACCCACATAGAGCGGGTTGTTCTTGGTGCGGCGGCAGAGGATCTGGATGGTCCGCTCGATCTCCGGCTCGCGGCCGATCAGCGGGTCGATCTTCCCGGCCATCGCCTTCTTGTTCAGGTTCACGCAGTAATTGGACAGCGCGTCCTGGTTCCGCCGATTCGGCTTCTCCTCCCGCTCCTGCTCCTGGTGGCTCTCCGGCTGGTTGGTAGTGCCGGTGACCGGGCGCTGCGTCGAGCGGCCGGGCGCCTTGGCGATGCCGTGGCTGATGAAGTTCACCGCGTCCAGCCGGGTCATATCCTGAAGCTGCAGGAAATATACCGCGTGGCTCTCGCGCTCGGAGAACAGCGCCACCAGCACGTTCGCCCCGGTCACCTCGTCGCGGCCGGAGGACTGCACGTGGATCGCCGCACGCTGGACGACGCGCTGGAATCCCGCGGTGGGCTTGGGATCGCCCGGGCGGTCGGTGGCCAGCCCGGCCAGATCCTTGTCGAGGAACTCGCCCAGGTCCGTGCGCAGCTTGTCCAGATCGACCCCGCAGGCGCGCAGCACCGTGGCCGCGTCGGAGTCGTCCGCCAAGCCCAGCAATAAATGCTCCAGGGTGGCGTATTCGTGGCGGCGTTCGCTCGCGAGGGACAGCGAGCGATGCAGCGTCTGCTCGAGATTCCGTGAAAGCATGGTCGTCGACGCTCCTAGGCGCTGCGGTCCGTCAACCGGACCGGGTCGTCTTCAGGCAAGCTACCCGCGCGGATTTTGCCGTGCGGCTCATGTGGATAGGACACCCGGGGGATGGGGCATCATTCCTTCTCGATCGTGCATTGCAGAGGATGCTGGTTCTGCCGGGCCAGGTCCATGACCTGTGTCACCTTGGTCTCGGCAACCTCGTAAGTATAGACGCCGCACACCCCGACCCCCCGCCGATGGACGTGCAGCATGATGCGGGTAGCCTCTTCGCGGGATTTCTGGAAAAAGCGCTCGAGCACGTGGACGACGAACTCCATCGGCGTGTAGTCGTCGTTCAGCATCAACACCTTGTACATGGCAGGCTTGCGGGTCTTCGGCCGGGCCTTGACGACCACCCCGGTGTTCGGGCCTTCCGGATTGTTGCCGCCGCGCCTGTCGCTATCGCTCATCGTTCTTCCGCGCCTGTCCGTCGCGCCGCATCTTCCTGCCTTCCTGGGCACAAGCGCCCACCGGCCCGCCGCTTCTGGAGTGTGAACCATATCGGATCGCGGTGGCACGTTAAAAGAGCCTAGCGCAGTCCGCAGCAGATTACAGGGGCCTGGGATCAGAAATCAAAAATCGGGAAGCGGCGTCGAATACTCCCCCCTCCCCTTGTGGGCTTGGGCCGCGAAGCGGACCAAGGTTGGGGGGAGGGGTCGGGCGGTGCAAATTCCCCGACCGACCCCTCCCAACAACCTCCTTCCACACGGCGACGGGGAGCATCCTGCGCCGCACTTGCCGCAAAGCGCCAAACCCCAGACATGGCGAGGCCCGGGACGCTGCCCGGGCCTGCCGTACGATCGGTACGAGTCGGAGACTTGGGGGGAGGAAGCGCGCCGCCGCCTCGCCCGATCGCGCTCAGTCGGCGCTCAGGCCGATTTCGCGAACTTCTCAACCGCCAGGCTGACCCGCGCGGTGATCGGCGCAATCGCTTGCTCGGTCAGCTTGAACGAGGCGTCGGTCAGCTTGCCGGACTCGGCCAGCGTCTTCTCCATCGTGGCACGTGCCAGGCTGGCCTGCAGATCCATCGCGTCCTTCAGCGACTTCACCGAGGTCATCGCCTTGAACGTAGACATCGTCTCGTCGAACGACGCCTGCGCCGTGGCGGCCACCTGCTTCGACAGGTCCTGCACGCCGGCGGCCCAGATCTGGCCCGACTTCAGCAGCGCCTCGAGGTTACCCTGGCTGAACGACACCAGCTCTTCCGCGGTTTTCATTGCCTTCTCCATGCCTTCCTTCACCTTGGCCTGGGTCTCCGTGAACCCTGCGGCCGCCTTCGTCATGCCGTCCTTCAGGTTCGAAACGGTCGCCTCGATACCTTTCGTGGCGGCGGCTACTGTGTCTTCGGTCATCATGCCCGTCTCCATTGCCTTCGGTTTCATGCTCATTTTGAGTGTCCTCGTGAGGCTGCGCCCAGCGATCGGAGTGGGTCGCGAGCCGGTTGGAATTCTTTGCTGCACTGCAGCAACACAGCCGATATAGGCCGGAGCCGGTCCTCTATCAAGCGATTATTGTGCACTGCACAAAAAATCTCTCGCCTGGGTTGTGCGCTTATGCCTCGGGGGCACCCGAGCATCGTGCCGTAACTCACTCACTTTTTTCGCTTTTCTGCGGTTTGTGTCTGGACAGATATTCCCGCCGCCGCTTAGGGTTGCGCTGACCGCTTGGGCTGGGGGTGTGGATGGCAGCAACGCCGCGCTGGGGACGCAATTTTCTTGCGCGTGCCCGCGCCCTGCTCATCGTGCTGCCGCTACTTGGTCCCCTGGGGCTCGGAACCCTCGGGCTCGGCCTGCTTCGGCCGGGTCTGGCGCAGGCGCAGATTGGCTCGGACCGCTACAGCTCGATGGTGGTGGCGGCCAGCAGCGGCAAAATCCTGGAGACCGCCAACCCAGACGCGCCGCGCCACCCGGCGAGCCTCGCCAAGCTCATGACTCTATACATGACCTTCGAGGCGTTGCGTGACCGACGCATCTCCCCCGACACCTTGGTGCCGGTTTCCGCGCATGCCGCCTCGATGGAGCCAACCAAGCTCGGGCTGCTGCCGGGCTCGCGGCTGACGGTGCAGCAGGCGATCCTCGGCCTGGTGACCAAGTCGGCCAATGACGCGGCGGCTGCGCTGGGCGAGTTGCTCGGCGGCAGTGAGGACCGCTTCGCCCAGATGATGACCTTGCGCGCCCGCGCGCTGGGGATGTCGAACACCACGTTCACCAATGCGTCCGGATTGCCCGATCCGGACCAGTGGACCACGGCGCGCGACCTGGCGGTGCTGGCGCGTCACATCGTGACCGACTTCCCTGGGGAGTACCACTACTTCAGCACGCCCAGCTTCGTGTTCCGCGGCTGCACGATCTACAACCACGACGGCATGCTGCGGTCCTACCCCGGGGCCGACGGCATGAAGACCGGCTACACCGAGGCATCCGGCCACAACCTGGTCACCAGCGCGGTCCGCGACGGGGTGCGGCTGATCGGCGTCGTGCTGGGTGCCGGCAGCAACGCCGAGCGCGACGTGCACATGGCGGCCCTGCTGAACCAGGGCTTCGAGGAGATGGACATCCCGATCGAGCATCGCTCGACGCGGGTGGCCGGCGCGCTTGGACTGATCGGCGTGGCCCACGCCGCGGCCGTCGAACCCGCGCCGCATCCCGCCGCCCGTGCCCGGACGGCGGGTGGCTCCGAGGGCGCCCGCGAGGGTTGGGGTATCCAGGTCGGGGTTTATGCCAAGGAAAAGGCCGCCCGCGAGGCCGCCGCCGCGGCCCGCCGTCTGGCGGAAGACGGCGAGCCGCGGATCGAACAGGCCACCGCGCATGGCCGGCCGGCGTGGCGCGCGCAGGTCACCGGACTGACCGCCCCCGAGGCCCAAGGCACCTGCGCCACGCTCTCGCGCCACCGCACCCCGTGCATGGTGCTGCGACCGGAAGCCCGGGAAGTCGCCAGCCGGTAGACGTTCGGGGCGTTTGAAGTACGGGGCGGGCGGAGCAGGGCCCGCTAACCGCTATATTTTTCCACGATTCCGGCCGGACGGAGCTGCGCCTCGGACGGATCCCGCCCGAACTCCCGCAGCGCGCGCCTCTGGCGCAGCAGATCCCACGCCTGATCGAGCGCGACGCCGAGGTCCTTCAACCGATCGCCGTCGGCACCCGAGTGTACGCCTTGACCAAGTATCCGCTCCTCCTCCGCCACGAGGCGTTGGATGTGGTCCAGCACAACCTGATCGGTGGTCTTGTCACTCATGATCGCCATCCTCCGACGTCGGAAGCCTACCTGTCCTTGTGATGACCGTCCAACGCGGCGGATCGCTCGCCGGAAGGCTCTCCCGGCAGGCGCCTCAATCAATTCCGTTTGCTGGTTTGGCAACGATGTCGCCGTATCCAATTGCGGTGACGATCGCTCCTGCGCGGGCCTTCACGCCGCGTTCTTCCCCCCGTACCGCCGCACCCGCAGATCCGCCTGCTCCTTGTGCGCCGCGAAATTCTCAATCGCGCAGAGCCGCGAGCAATACTCGCCGATCATCGCCGTCGCCTCGGGGCTGACCTCCTGGTAGGTGACCGTCTTGAGAAACTTTCCCACCCACAGCCCGCCGGTGTAGCGCGCGGCGCGCTTGGTCGGCAGCGTGTGGTTGGTGCCGATCACCTTGTCGCCGTACGCGACGTTGGTCTCCTTGCCGAGGAACAGCGATCCATAGTTCGTCATACGCTGCAAGAACCAGCGCGGCTCGCGCGTCAGCACCTGAACATGTTCCGAAGCGATGCGGTCGGCTTCCGCAACCATCTCCTCGTCGGTGTCGCACAGGATTATCTGCCCGTGGTCGCGCCATGCCACGCCGGCGACATCCGCGGTCGCCAGGCGCGCGAGCTGGCGGTCGATCTCCGCCTGGATGCCGTCGGCAATCTTTGCAGACGTGGTCAGCAGGATCGCCGGCGAGGTGGGCCCATGCTCGGCTTGCCCCAGCAGGTCGGTGGCGCACATCTCCGTATCCGCGGTGTCGTCGGCGATAATCAGCGTCTCGGTGGGACCGGCGAGCAAGTCGATGCCGACGCGGCCGAACAATTGCCGCTTGGCTTCGGCGACGAACGCGTTGCCGGGGCCGACCAGCATGTCCACCGCGGGGATCGACGCCGTGCCCAGTGCCATCGCCGCCACCGCCTGAATGCCGCCGAGCAGATAGATTTCGTCGGCGCCGGCGAGCGACATGGCGGCGACGGTAGCGGCGGGCGGCACGCCGTTCAGTGGCGGCGTGCAGGCGGCGACCCGCTTCACGCCGGCGACTTTCGCGGTCAGCACCGACATATGCGCCGAGGCGACCATCGGATAGCGTCCGCCCGGCACGTAGCAACCGACGCTGGCGACCGGGATGTTGCGGTGGCCGAGCGTCACGCCCGGCAGCGTTTCCACTTCCACGTCGCGCAGCGCGGACTTCTGCACCTCGGCGAAACGGCGGATCTGCGCCTGGGCGAATTTGATGTCCTCGATCACCTGGCGCGGCAGGCCGTCGATCAGTTGCTGGATTTCCGCCGGTGTCAGGCGGAACGATTGCGGTTCCCACTGGTCGAACTTCGCCGACAGCTCGCACACCGCCGCGTCGCCGCGTTGCATGATCTCATCCAGGATGCCCTCGACCGTCTGACGCACCTTGCGGTCCGCCTCGAACTTTTCGGCGTCCGATGCGCCCTGCTTCAGGTAGCGGATCATCGCGCGGGTCCTTCCTTAACCGTGGTCAGCGGCATTGCGTGCCACGCCCCTGAGCATAGCCACTCGGCCCTCCGCGATGAAGCAGGTGGCGACCGCGGCGGCCACGACCAACAGGAACGCTCCCAGCATGAAGGCATCGGTGATGCCGGGCACACCATCGCCCAGGAACGCGCCGAACAGCGCGACGCCAATCGCTCCGCCGGCCTGGCGCACCGAGTTCAGCACGCCGGAAGCAACGCCGGCGCGCGCCCGGGGAACCGTCGCCAGCAACGACGAGGTCATGACCGGCACCGCGAGGCCGATGCCGAGCGGCAGCAGGATCAGGCCGGGCAGCATGGCAACGTACGGCGTCGCCGGAACGATGTTGCGCAGCAGCCAGATGCCGAACGCCGCTACCAGCAACCCGCCGGTCATGATCGTGCGCGGCGTTGCGATCGCAGCGATTCGGCCCGCGACGACGTTGGCGACGAAGATGGCAATCGCGAATGCCAGCAGGGCGATGCCACTGCGCGCCGCCGACCAGTGACCGATCTGCTGGAAATACAGGCCGAGCACGAAGAGTGCTCCGTACAGCGTCAGGTTCAGCAGGAACCCCACCGATGTCGCGGCGCCGAACGTGGGATGGCGGAAGAAACCAAGCGGCAGCATGGGTTGCGCGCCGCGATGCTCGACAACGATAAAGCCGCAGAACCCGAGGGCTGCAAGCAGCAGACCCGTCCAGGCAACCGGTGACGACCAGCCGAGCACCCCGGCCTCGATCACCGTGCCGGTGAGGCAGAACAGGCTGAGAATCGCGAGCCCCTGGCCGATGAGATCGGTGCCACCCGCGTGGATGGGGGCTTCGTCAACAAAGCAGTGCGCGAGCCAGATGCCGGCGGCACCGAGTGGCAGGTTGACGAAGAAGACGCTGCGCCGGCCAAACGCCGTGACCAGTGCGCCGCCAAGG
>JBEKNT010000057.1:0-23742 GCA_049522565.1 Acetobacteraceae bacterium | reverse complement strand
TCGAAACAGGCCGAGGTGGCGTGGCCGCCGGTGTTGCCCAGGAACGTCTCGACAATCGGCGGTAGCCCTTCGTAGTCGGCGCTGTGGAATTCCTGCTCGGCGACGAACTTGCGCGGCCCGGTTTCCGGCGAGATCAGTGCCAGCCGCGTGGTGGTGCCACCGATATCGCCCGCGATCAGCATCAGCGCGCCACCTTCCAGAGCTGCTGGATCTGCTCCAGCGACTGTCCCTTGGTCTCCGGCACACGGACGTAGATCCAGATCCAGGCGACGCCGCAGAACAGCGCGAACAGCCAGAAGGTCAGTGAGTCTCCCATCGCCCCGATCAGCGACAGGAAGGACTGGCTGACCAGGAACGCCGAACCCCAGTTGACCGCGGTGGCGACGGCGACGGCGCGGCCGCGGATATGCCCCGGGAAGATCTCGTTGATCACCGTCCACACCACCGGCCCCATCGAGAAGGCGAAGGAGATGATGAAGCAGACCAGGGCGAGCAGGGTGACGATGCCCGCGCCGGTCGGTCCCGCCGCAGCAGCGGCGGTGGCTGCGGCGGCGCCTGCGGCTTGCGGCACGATGTAGCGGAAGGCGATGCCGACCACGACCAGGCTGATCCCCATGCCGATCAGCCCGGCGAGCAGCAGCTTGCGCCGCCCCAGATTGTCGATGAAGGCGATGGCAATCAGCGTGGCGAGTACGTTGACGCCGCCGATCGCCCACGTGGTCACCGTCGTCTGCGCCGATTGAGTGACAAAACCGGCGGAGGCGAAGATCTGGTCGGCATAATAGATGATCGCGTTGATGCCGGTGATCTGCTGGAACACGGCAAGCCAGACCCCGATCATCAGCGGCCGCCGCCATTCGCGAGCGAACACCTCGCGCCAGGAGGCGCGCTCGCCCTCCTCCCGCAAAGCCGTCTCGATGGCATCGAGGCGCAGTTCGACATCGACGCCCGGGCGGGTCTTGCGCAGTTCCGCGGCCGCGTCGGCACGGCGGAGCCGCGTCATCAGCCAGCGCGGCGACTCCGGCGCCACCAGCGCCACCGCGAACAGCAGCAGCCCCGGTACCGCGGCCGCCCCCAGCATGATCCGCCAGGAATCGCTCGCGGTCAGCCAGCCATCGACCAGATAGGCCAGGAAGATGCCCATGGTGATGGCAAGCTGGTAGGCGGAGACGAAACGACCGCGCACGGCGGTCGGTGCCAGCTCGGCGGCATAGAGCGGTGCGGCGACGGCGGCCACGCCGACCCCGGCGCCGATGATCAGCCGCCCCGCGACCAGCACGACCGTGTCGGGTGTCAGCGCTTGCACGATGGCGCCCAGCGTGAACAGTGCGCCCGCGATCAGCACGGTGCGCTGCAGCAAGGGCGCCCAGCAGTGCACCCAGCGTGACCCAGCTCGTCACCACCTCGACCAATAGCGCGCTGAGCGAGAACGTCGCCTTGATGCCGTGCAGCGCGCCCGAGATCACCCCCTGGTCATAGCCGAACAACCCGCCGGAGAAGAGCACGACAACCAGCACCACCACCAGCCACGGGGTAAGGCTGTGGCCGGATAATGCGGGTCCTGCCTGCGGAGCGGCAGTTGCGCGGACGGGCGCTGCGGGAGGCGCGCCGGAGCCGGTGGTTGCGGACGACGTCATGCAACGTTCCCCCATGTCAGGCCGGCCGTGCCGACGCCCATGTGATCAGACCGGACTATCGGCAGGCGATCGTGCCACTGTTGACGCCGGGCGGTGCCGCGGTTTGCCGACCTTGTCATCCTGAGTGCCGAACCGGCGGTCGCCGCGCCTGCCGGCTTCAGACGTGCTTCCGGAGCTTTCATCGCCGACATCCGTCGTTACTTTGAACGCACAATGGGTCGCCGCCGTAGATTCTCGCTTTTGCAACCATAGCAGCCGCGACGCGCGAGCGGGAGAGACGGAAACTACTCAGATCGGAGCGCGAGACATCAGCTTTACTTGATGAACGGATCAGGTTCATCCGGCCCGCCCAGCCGCCGCGCGGTGCTACCGCGCCAACGCCGCCTCCACCCCGGCGGCAATGCGGAACAGCCGCGCGTCGCCCTGTGTCTCGCCCATCAGCATCAGCCCGACCGGTGCCTCGCCCGCGCCATGGCACGGCAGGCTGATGGCGCACCGGTCGAGGAAATTGCCCAGCGCCGTGTTGCGCAGGATCAGCAGGTTGATCCGGTTGTAGTCGCGCTCGTCATCCAGCTCCGCGACGCGCGGCGGCACGATCGGTACGGTCGGCATCACCACGGAGTCGAAATCCCGCGTGCGCGCATCGAAACTCGCCACCAGCCGGGCCCGCGCCGCCACCACGTCCAGGTAGTCGGCCGCGCTCATCCGCTCGCCGCGCGCGATGCGCACCCGGATGCGCGGGTCGTAGCCATCGCCCTTCTCTGCCAGCAAACCGCGGTGCCAGGCATAGGCCTCGGACGCCGCGAAGCCGCCCTTGGCGTTGACCCCCTGGATGTCGTCGAACTCCGGAAACCGCGTGCGGATCAGCCGTACGCCGGCGCGTTCCAACACCGACAGGGTGTGCGCGAAGGCGGTCGCCACGGTGGCGTCCAGCCCATCGAGCACCAGGTTCTCCGGCACGGCAAGCCGCAACCCGGCGAGCAGCGCAGGCGTTGGCGGGGGCGACATGTCCCCGGCCAACACCGCGTCGATCACGCCGCAGCAGGCGACACTGGGCGCCAGCGGCCCGACCGAATCCAGGCTCGGCGCCAGCGGCAGCACGCCGGCGATCGGCACCCGCCGCGCCGTCGGCTTGTACCCGACCACGCCGCAGAACGCCGCCGGGATGCGGCAGGAACCGCCGGTATCGGTGCCCAGGCCCGCCACCGCCATGCCGTCCGCCACCGCCACCGCGGTGCCGGAGGAACTCCCCCCGGGAATCCGCCCCGCCGCCCGGTCCCAGGGCGACAGTGGCGTGCCGTAATGCGGGTTGATGCCGAGGCCGGAGAAAGCGAACTCGGTCATGTTGGTGCGGCCGATCGGCACGAAGCCAGCTGCCAGCAGACGCTGCACCACCGGCGCGTGCGCCGCGGCCGGCGGCGCGTCCGCCAGCACCCGGGACCCGGCCGGGGTCGCCTGCCCAACAACGTCGAACAGGTCCTTCAGCGCGAGCGGGATGCCAGCGTAGCGGCCCGGCGCGCGGCCGGCCCGGCGCAGCGCGTCCATCGCATCCGCCATGGCCCGCGCCCAGTCCGCATCGGTCTTGATGAAGGCTCGTGCCCCCTCGCCCGCCGGATCGGCGATGCGCGCCAGGCATTCCTCCACCAGCGCGCGGCTGGTCGTGCCCCCCTCCGCCAGGGCGTTGGCGGTTTGCTCCAGCGTGCGCATGATCGGTCTCCCGCGATCGGATGAGGAGACAGCATGCCATGACGGACGCCACTGCCAAACCGGTACTGCTGACCGGCGCATCCGGCGCCCTCGGCCGCATGCTGGCGAAGTCGCTGTCCGCTGAGGGTTTTTCCCCCCGGCTCACCGACATCGCGCCGTTCCCCGATGCCCTTCCGCCCGGCGCGTCCTTCACTCGGGCCGACCTGAACGATGGCGTGGCGACGCTGCGGCTGGCGGAGGGCTGCGGCGCCATCGTCCATCTCGGCGGCGTGGCGGTGGAGCGCCCGTTCGAGGAGGTGCTGGGGCCGAACATAAGCGGCCTGTACCACATCTACGAGGCGGCCCGGCGCGAGGGCGCGCGCGTGGTCTTCGCCTCCTCCAACCACGCGATCGGCTTCCACGAACGGACGCAATCGCTCGGCGCCGACGCGACGTTCCTGCCGGACGGGTTCTATGGCCTGTCGAAGGCGTATGGCGAGCTGATGGGCCGGCTCTACTGGCACAAGCACGGCGTGGAGAGCGTGCTGATCCGCATCGGCTCCTGCTTCCCGGAGCCGAAGGACGCACGGATGCTGGCGACCTGGCTGTCCTATGCCGACCTGGCGCGGCTGGTGGTGCGCTGCCTGGTGACGCCGCGGGTAGACTGCAGCGTCGTGTGGGGTGCCTCCAACAACAGCCGCATGACCTGGTGGCGCGACGATGCGCGGGAGACGCTGGGCTGGTCTCCGCAGGACAGCGCCGACCCGTTCGCCGCACTGCTTGCCGGCCAGGTCAGCGGCGATCCGGTGCAGGAGCGCTACATGGGTGCCGACTTCTGCGCGCTGGGGTATTCACGGGAGAGCAAGATCCGCTGACCCGACTCTCTCCCTTCCGTTGCGCGCCGGGCCGCGAATCGGACCAGGCCCGCAAGGGAGGGGAGAATTTGCCACCGCCGCAAAGTCCGGTCTGGCGGCAGAACAGCAAGCCGCAGGCGACGAGCAGCAATGCTCGCCTGGAGGGCGTATCAGCGAGTGAGACACATTATTTAACGTCCCGAAGCACGCCGACGGTGTAGGATTTCAACTCGGCTACCACGGCGAACACGAAGGATCCCGGCCATGCGTCGCGCAACAGTTTTCATCGGTTTGGCCTCCACGTTGGCGCTGAGCGCCTGCGTCGTGGCGCCGCCTCCCGGGCCGAGCGTGATGGCAACGCCCGGCCAGGGCAAGGATTTCCAGGCATTCCAGCAGGACGACGGGTTCTGCCGGCAGGTAGCGACGCAGCAGACCGGCGGGATGTCGCCGCAGATCGCGGCCAACAACAGCGCGGTCGGCAGCGCGGTCGCGGGCACCGCCGTGGGTGCCGCGGCGGGTGCGGCGATTGGTGCCGCGGCCGGCGGCGGACCGGGTGCAGGTGTCGGTGCGGCGATCGGCGGTGCCACCGGCCTGTTGGTCGGCAGCTCCGCCGGGGTCGGCGCAGCGCAAGCCTCGGGCGCCGGGGTGCAGCAGCGTTACGACATGGTGTACGCGCAGTGCATGGCGTCGAAGGGCGATAATGTGCAGGGCCCGCCGGGCGGTTATGCCGCCGGCTACGGAGCACCGCCTTACGGCTATGGACCGTCGCCCGGATATGCCTATCCGCCGCCGTACTACCCCTACCCCTACGCGTACGGCTACGGCCCGGCTTATTACGGTCCGGACGTCGCGATCGGCATCGGCGGCGGCTGGGGTTGGGGCGGCGGTTGGCACGGCGGCGGGTGGGGTGGCGGCTGGCGCCGTTAGGATTCGCCGAGGAATACACGAATCAGCATGCGGCGCAGCATCGTCCCTCCCGTCATGGCGGGCCAATGACGTCCCAGGGGGCAATGGCCGCGGCGCGTTAACCCTTCGGTAGCCGATCCGGGCGCAAGCTGCCCGTGCAGTCCGTTGCACGAGCCCGGAGGGACGCAGCATGCCGTCCAGCGCCACAACAGATCACCCCGTTCTGGCCGGAGTTACCGAGATCTTCCGCTCGGTGTTCAACGATCCCGGCCTGGAACTCACTGCGCGTTCCACCGCGGACGAGGTTCCCGGCTGGGACTCGATGACCCACATCACCCTGATCGTCGAGGCCGAGTGCCGTTTCGGCATCCTGTTCCAGGCGGCGGAAATCGAATCGCTGCACAGCGTGGGCGAGTTGGTGCGGGCGATCGAGGCAAAGTGCCCTCCGGCCGCAAGCAACGGTCAGCGGTCGGCGATCGGCGGTCAGGGTCGCAGCAACTGACCGCCGGCGCGCTGCGTGCTGTTCAATTCCTATGTGTTCGTTGCGGCATTCCTGCCGCTGACGCTGGCAGGCTTCGCCGTGGCCTGCCGTCTCGGCCGCCTGCCCGCCGCGCTGTTCCTGTTGCTCGCGTCGCTGGTGTTCTACGGCTGGTGGAACCCGCGCTACCTGCCGCTGCTGGCGGCCTCGGTCGGCGCCAACTACGCCGCTTCGGTGCTGATCCAGCGCTGCGCATCGCGGCCGCGCTGGCAGAGTGCGATCCTGACGGCGGCGATCGCCGGCAACCTGGCGGCGCTGTTCTGGTGCAAATATCTCGCCGCGGTGCTGTGGTTCCTGCGGGTGCACGGCGTGGCCGATATCGCGCTGGCCGACCCGGTGCTGCCACTCGGGATCAGCTTCTTCACCTTCACCCAGATCGGTTTCCTGGTGGATTGCCGGCAGGGCCAGGCGCGGGAGCCCTCGCTGCTGAACTATGCGCTGTTCGTCAGCTTCTTTCCGCATCTGATCGCCGGACCGATCCTGCACCACCGCGAGATCATGCCGCAATTCGCCGATGCCGCGACATGGCGGCTGCGCACGGAAAACCTGGCGGTCGGCAGCGCGATCTTTCTGATTGGCCTGTTGAAGAAGACGCTGCTGGCGGATCCGCTGGCACCGATCGCCTCGGCCGGTTACGCCGACCCGGCGGCGCTGACGCTGTTTCCCGCATGGCACGCGGCGCTGGCCTATTCGTTGCAGCTCTATTTCGACTTTTCCGGCTATTCCGACATGGCAATCGGCCTGGCGCGCCTGTTCAACCTGCGCTTCCCGCTGAATTTCCATTCGCCGTACCGGGCGCAGAGCGTCATCGACTACTGGCAGCGCTGGCACATGACGCTGACCCGCTGGCTGATGTTGTACCTGTATAACCCGCTGGCGCTGCGCATCGCCCGGCGGCGTGTCGCGCGTGGCCTGCCGACCGATCGTGCGGCGCGCACCACCCTGCGCGGTTTCGCGGCGATGGTGATGCTGCCGACCATGGTGACCATGGGGCTGGCCGGCGTGTGGCACGGCAGCGCGTTCACCTTCGTCGTGTTCGGTGTGCTGCACGGCGTGTATCTCTGCATCAACCATGCTTGGCGGCTGTGGCGGCCGGGGCCACGCTCGGGAGCGTGGCACGCGGTCGTGGCGCGTGTGGCGCTGACCTATGGCTGCGTGCTGGTCGGATCGGTGGTGTTTCGCGTGACATCGTTGGCGGATGCCAGTGCGATGTTGGGCGGCATGCTCGGCTTGCGCGGTTGGCGGTCGGCGGCGCCCGACCCGCACGCGGTGGCGGACGTCCTGTGGCTGGTCGCGCTCTATGCCATCGTGTGGGGCGCGCCGAACACGCAGCAGATCATGCGCGGCTACGCCCCGGCGCTGGGGCGCGCCGCAACAGGCCCGTGGCCGCGCCTGGTCTGGCATCCGACGCTGCCCTGGGCGGTGGCGTTCGGCGCCGCCGCCACACTGGGGCTGCTGTCGATCGGCGGCACCGGCGAGTTCCTCTACTACCGGTTCTGACGCCGTGGTCCCGGTGCCGCGCTACCTGGCCGTGCTCGCCGCCGTCATGGCGATCGGCTTCGCGCTGGTCTGGACCTGGGTGGTGGCGATGCCGCTGGCCTATCTCGACCCGGAGTATCCGGTCTGGCGCGCCAAGCTCGCGATGTTGCAACGCTGCGACCTGGGCGAGGTGCTGGTGGTCGGCGATTCGCGTGCCGCCGTCGACGTGGTGCCGGCGCTGCTGCCGGTGAAGACCACCAATCTCGCGGTCGGCGGCGGCATGCCGATCGAGGCCTATGTCGCGGTCGCGCGCGCGCTGGCCTGTCCGGTGCCGCCGCGGCGCGTGGTGATCTCGCTCGATGCGGCGCACTTCGCGGTGCCCGACCTGTTCTGGGAACGCACGGTGAAGTTCGGCTTCGTCGGGCCGCCCGACCTGGCGCTGCTGCGCCGCCTGGCACGGGAGACGGGTGACGCCTCGCTGGCAACGCCGAAGCGTCCGGACGGGCTGCCCACGGCGCTGCGCGGCTGGCTCTACGCCTGGCGGTTCCCGCCGCTGTATTTCAACAGCCTGACCACCGGCGGCTGGTTCCTGCGGCTGTGGCGCAACCAGGCGGCCTATGCGGCCGCGCTCGCGGCGCGCGGCCAGTATTTTTTCGGCCGCAACGACGGCTCCTCGACGGTGGCGGTGGAGGGCCACATGGCGGCGTTCGAGCCGTTGCCGGTGCTCGACCGCTATTTCGATCGCATGCTGGCGTTGCTGGCGGCGCGCGGCATTCCCGCGGATTTCATCGCCATGCCGATGAACCAGGCGACGGGACGCGCGGTGCTGCCCGCCGTGCGGACCGGCTTCGCCGCCTATCTCGCCCGCTACGAGACACGCTATCCCGGCTTCCATGTCGTGGGGCCGGCGATGCCCGCCTGGCCGAACCGCTATTTCGGCGATGAGTTCTCCCATCTCAATCCAGCCGGGGCGGCGCTGTTGAGCATGCGGTTTGGGCAGTGCCTGCGCGGGCGGCTGGAACAGGCGAAGGAGACCGATTGCGTGCCGGCGGTGGTGGAATAGCGCAGCGCCCGCATGGCGAGATCGCGCGCGCCATGATGGGTGCGGCGCGGGTTGTCGTGGACTCGCACCAGTTGACGCTGGTCGGCAGACCGCATTTGGTGGCGCGCATGGCAGCACGTGCCGGTAAGGGGGGGCGCATGGGTCGGCTGGAGGGAAAGATCGCGGTTGTTACCGGCGGGTGCTCCGGCATCGGCCTGGCAACGGTAGAACGCTTCGTCGCCGAGGGGGCGCGCGTGCTGGTCGCGGACATCCAGGACGCCGCGGGCGCCGCCGTGGCGCGCCGGTTCGACGGCAGCGTGCACTACCACGACTGCGACGTGACGCGGGAAGCCGACATCGCCGCGGCCATGGATGCCGCCGCCGCGGCGTTCGGCGGGCTCGACATCCTGTTCAACAACGCCGGGGCCGCCGGCGCGCGCCTGCCGATCGAGGACATGACCGGCGAGGCCTGGGATGCCACACAGGCGCTGCTGCTGCGCTCGGTCGCGCTGGGCATTCGCTACGCGCTGCCGCACCTGCGCGCGCGTGGCGGCGGCGCCATCATCAACACCGCGTCGATCGCCGGGCTGGAAGCGGGCTGGTCGCCGATTGCCTACGCCGTGGCCAAGGCCGGCGTGATCCAGCTTACCCGCGTCGCCGCCGCGGAACTCGCGCGCTATCGCGTCCGCGTCAACGCGATCTGTCCCGGCTACATCCTCACCAACATCTTCAATGCCGATACCGGCAACCCACCGGGTGTCGCCGATCGCGTCGACGCGGCGCTGCGTCAGGTCGCACCCGACATGCAGCCGGTGCAAACGGCCGGCGCGCCGCACCACATCGCCGATGCCTGCGTGTTCCTGGCGAGCGAGGAGGCGGCCTTCGTCAACGGCACGCATCTGGTGGTGGATGGCGGCCTGACGATCGGTCCGCGCCACGCCTGGGACCCGGCGAAAAAATCGCTGATCCGCGCGGCGATCGCCGACGCGGTGCGCGAGTGATGGCGGCGCTGCAACCGGTTGACGCGGCTGCGTTAACTCTCCTCACGCCCACCGCACCAGCCCGCCATCGATCGGGATGACCGTGCCGGTCACGTAATCCGACAGGTCGGTGGCGAGGAATTCCACCACCTTGGCGCAATCCTCCACGATGCCCAGCCGGCGCAACGCGACCAGTTCCGACCGGTCGGTGTTGGCATCCTGGCTGTTGGCGAACACCGTCGATACCACGCGCCCGGTGGCGATGAAACCCGGCGCGATGCTGTTCGCGGTGATGCCGTACGGACCCAGGTCCTGCGCCAGATAGCGCGTGTAGTGCGCGATCGCCGCCTTCGCCGCGCCGTAATGCGCATAGCCGCCGTCGCGCGACGGTCCGAGCCCGGCCACCGAGGCAACCGTTATGATCCGCCCCGAGCGCTGCTGCTTCATGATCGGCGCCACGGCGTTGCAGCAATACACCGTGCCATACAGGTTCATGCTGGTGACGAGATGCAGCAGCGCCGGATCGAGCGTGCTGGCCTTGGTGTCCAGTGGCCGGCCGCGCCCGCCGCCCGCATTGGCCACCAGCACGTCCACCCGTCCCCAGGCGGCAACCACCTGCGCCACCATCGCATCGACCGCTGCATGGTCGCAGACGTCGCATGCGATACCCAGCGCTGTGCCACCAGCGGCCTCGATCTCGGCGACGGTGCTTTCCCCCGTCATATCCTTCGCCTCGGCCTCGAATTCTTCGAAGGACCGCAGGTTCACGTCGGTCACTGCGACCTTGGCACCCAGCGCGCCAAGCCGTCGCGCATAGGCGCGGCCGAGCCCGCGCCCGGCGCCGGTGACGATTGCCACCTTGCCGTCGAGTTTTCCCATCGCGTTGCCCTCCGAGAAATCTTCTCCCGCTCGCCGCAATCCTGCGCCGCTGAAGCGGCGCAAAGCCCTGAAGCGCGAGGGGGAGACTTCTACCGGCTCACCACCGCTTCGCCCAGGGCTCGCGCCCATCGGGACGCGGCAGGCGGCAAAGCAAGGAATTGGAACCGCAGATGCACGCGGGCCGCTACCCCACCGGCATCGTCAGTGCGAGCCGGCCCTATTCTCACATGAGTGATCCGCTTCGGTCGCGTCTCATGCCATGCGTCACGTTCTCCCATACCGCGAAACGAGACGCCCGTGAGACGGACGTGCCACGCACATGCCGATCAGGCTATCACTGCGCCAGCCGCATGGCCTTGTGTCTGCCGAGGGAGAACACGCGAATGCCCATGTCCACCCAGATGGTCGCCATGCGCGACGGCGTCCGCCTCGCCACCGACGTGTATCTTCCGGACAGCGCCGGCCTCTTCCCGGTCATCATGGAGCGCACCCCGTACGGCCGGCACGAAACCAGCCGCGCCGAACTCACCGCCGCCAACCGCACCCCCGCCACCCGCGCCGAGATCGCCGCGTACTTCACCGCGCATGGCTACGCGGTGGTCTACCAGGACACCCGCGGCCGCTACGGCTCAGAAGGCCGCTTCGTGAAGTACCTGTCGGATGGCGAGGACGGCTACGACGCCTGTGCCTGGCTGCGCGACCAGTCCTGGTGCGACGGGCGCATCTGCACCATGGGCCTGTCCTATTCGGCGCACACGCAGGCGGCGCTCGGCTGCCTCGATCCGCCCGGCCTGGTGGCACAGGTGCTGGACTGCGGCGGCTTCGCCAATGCCTGGAAATCGGGCATCCGGCAGTCCGGCGCGTTCGAGCTGAAACAGGCCACCTGGGCGTTCAAGAACGCACTGGTGTCGCCGGAGGCGCTGGCCGACCCGGTGATGCACGCCGCCCTGGCGGCCGAGGACATTCGCGACTGGTTCACCCGCATGCCGTGGAAGCCCGGGCACTCGCCGCTGCGGCACCACCCGGACTACGAGGCCTATCTGTTCGACCAATGGACGCATGGCGCGGATGACGGGTTCTGGCGGCAGCTCGGCATCTGGACCGAGGGCTGGCACGACCTGTATTCGCGCGCCGCCTGCGTTCACCTGTCCTCGTGGTGGGACCCGTATCCGCTGACCGCCACCAGCAACTACAGCGGCCTGAAGCGTGCCGGACGCGGGCCGCAGCGGCTGATCCTCGGGCCGTGGATGCACGGCGACCGCAGCGATCATTACTTCGGCGACGTGGAGTTCGGGCCGGATGCGCCGCTGGACTCCTGGGCCGGCGACTGGCGCGCCTACCGGCTGCGGTTCTTCGACCACGTGGTAAAGGGGGCGCCGCTGGATGAGCCGGCAGCGCGGGTGTTCGTCATGGGCGGCGGGTCCGGGCGGCGCGATGCGGCCTGGCACCTAGAGCATGGCGGGCGCTGGATCACCGCGACCGACTGGCCCCCGCCGGGGGTGGATTTCGTGCCGTTCCACCTGCACGGCGACGGCCGGCTGGACCGCGCCGCGCCGGCGTCCGGAGCGGCACCGCTATCGTATGACTTCGACCCGGCGCATCCGGTGCCGACGATCGGCGGGGCCATGAGCAGTCTGGACCCGGTGGCTTATGCGGGGAGTTGGGATCAGGTTGAAGGGCCGCAGTTCTTCGGCTGCACCCCGCCTTATCTCCCCCTCGCGTCGCGACGCGATGTGTTGGTGTTCCAGACCGACCCGCTGCGCGAGCCGGTGCAGGTGGTGGGGCCGATCGAGGCCGAGCTGTGGGTCGCCACCGACGGGCCGGATACCGACGTCACCGCCAAGCTGATCGACGTGCATCCGCCGTCGGCCGACTATCCCGGCGGCTACGCGATGAACCTGACCGACGGCATCCTGCGGCTGCGCTATGCCGAGGACCCGTCGCAGCCTCGGCTGCGCCAGCCGGGCGAGGTGGTACGGGTGCGCATCACGCTGTTCCCGACCGCGAACCTTTTTCTTCCGCGGCATCGCATCCGGCTGGACGTGTCGTCGAGCAATTTCCCGAAGTTCGATGTCAATCCGAACACCGGCGAGCCGGAGGGACTGGCGCGGCGGCGGCGGGTCGCGGTGAATACGGTGTTCGTCGATGCCGGCCGGCCGAGCCGGGTGGTGCTGCCGGTGCTGGGGTTATGACGACCTCTCCCGCGGCAGTGGGCCGCGACGCGACGCATGGCGGATGCGGGTGATCGGATCGGGGCGCTGAGTCCTGCCGCGTCGCGGCGCAAGGGCGTGGCGTACCGACCCGATCGCCCTCGCCCTCGGCGCGATCGCGCCATCGCGTCGCTATGCTGCGCGGCTCGCCCCCCCGCGCGCACGCGCAGGAGAGGTGAGTTTCGGCCTGCTGATGGAGCCGCTCCGCCACGACCCCGCGCGCTCGCGGGAGAGGTTAAGAAGGCACGGTCTGCGCGATACCGGGGTTCTCTGCGAACGCCTCGAACCATGCGGCGAGTTTGGGGTGCTCCGGGCGCCACGGTTGCGCGGCGAAGCGGAAATCCAGGTAGCCCAGCGCGCAGGCCACGGCGATCGAACCGATATCCGGGATGCGGTGCGGCGGGTCCGCCTCCAACGCGTCCAGCGTGCGATCGACCGCCGCCTTCTGCCGGGCGATCCAGGCGCCACGCGCCGCTTCGGCCGGCTTCAACATTTCCCACCGGCGTGGCACCGATGCATCGAGGATGCCGTCGCCCATCGCCTGGAATTTCAATGCCCGCCAGCGGGCCGGCCCTTGCCCGGGGAACATCGGCAGGGCGTCGCCCCGGCTGTCGAGGTATTCGCAGATCACCGGGCTGTCGAACAGCGCCAGGCCGTCATCGGTCACCAGGCAGGGCACCTTCGACAGCGGGTTCACCGCCAGCAGTTCGGGCGGCGACTCGTTGGGGTTGCACGGCAGCTTCTCGATGCGCGAGTCGATGTCGCGGGTGATGGCACAGGCCAGCACCTTGCGGGCATACGGGCTGGCGGGCGAGTAGAACAGCTTCACGGCTTGTTATCCTCGGAAATTGTCCTTGCCGGAGCGCAGCTTCGCGAAGCTGGCGACGTCCGGCGCGCGCAGGAACGGGTTGGCGGCGAGTTCGTCGGCCATCGACGATGGCACCGTCGGCTGGCCCGCCGCGCGCTGCTGCTTCGCCTGCGCTGCGCGCGCGATCAGCGCCGGGTTGCTGCCATCGACGCTGAGTGCGAACCGCGCGTTGCTCTCGGTGTATTCGTGACCGCAGCAGACCTTGGTGCCGCCGGGCAGCGCCGCCAGCTTGCGCAGCGAGGCGAACATCACGTCGGCCGAGCCTTCGATCAACCGGCCGCAACCCAGGCTAAACAACGTATCGCCGGACAGCAGGATTTCGCCGTCGGGGAAGAAGTAGTTGATCTGGCCGATGGTATGGCCGGGGGTCTCGATGACCCGTGCTTGGGTGGCGCCGAACGGCACCGAGTCGCCTTCCGTCACCGCCATGTCGAGCTTCGGCAGACGGTGTGCATCAGCCGCCGCGCCAACCATTTTGGCACCGAAATGAGCACGCACCTCGTCGGCGCCGGCGATATGGTCGGCGTGGTGGTGCGTCAACAGGATCAGGTCGAGCCGGCCGCCCGCCTTCTCTAATGCGGCGATGATCGGTTTGGGCTCGGCCGGATCGACGATGGCCACGGCGCCAGTCGCGCCGTCGCGCAGCAGCCAGGCATAGTTGTCGGACAGGATGGGGACGGGTTCTGCGGTGATTGCCATGACCGCCAGCCTAGCACCGTGCGCGGCCGGGTAAAGCCGGCGCCTGGCGATACCACCCCGAAAGGATTTTCTTCTACAAGAGCAACGCATTAACCCGCGGTGCGCGAGCGCCGGACGGAGCGACGGACATGGCGACCCAGACGATCGGCAAGGCGTGGGCTATCGCGCTGCTGGCGCTGCTGGTTGGCGGGACAGCCGAACGCGCCGCGGCGGCGGGAATGCTGACAATGACGGGAACCGCGGACGGCACGCTCGACGGCGCGCCGTTCTCCGGCCAGGGTTTCACCGTTGTCGCAACGTTTTCCTGGTCGGCGGATCTGCTCTCCCCGAGTTTGCCGGTCGCGTCCTATCCCGCCAGTCTGAGCGTCACGATCGGATCGCTAACCTACGACAGCGCACCCGGCGCCGCGTTCTTCGTCGTGCTGTACCAGCCGATAGCCTTTGGCGGCAGTTACGGCATCGAGCTCCAGACCGCGTCGGTCAACAACATCGAGGAAGCCTTCGGCACCGAGACCTGGATGCCGGTAACGCAGACGTTTGTGCTGTGCGATCTGGCAAGCAGCTCCAGCGACCCGCCGTTCACCGTACCGCTCGGCGGCACCGATTCCCTGGTGCTGAGCAATTTCGACAGCCTGGGCTCAACCGCTTCGATCTTTGCGCCCGAACCCGGGACGTTGGGCCTGTTCGGCCTCGGGCTGGCGGCGACCGGCTTGCTGCGGCGCCGGCGGAGCGGGGACTGACGCATCCGTCGGTTCATCCCACCGGGTTGGTGCTATAGAAGGCCGATATGGCGGCAGATTCGCATGCGGCGGCGGACTTCTACGGCACCACCCGCGGGGCGGTGGCGGCCCGGCTGCTGCGCGAACGGCTGCTGGCCATGTGGCCCGATCTGCACGGCCAGTCCGTCCTGGGCATCGGTTTCGCCGCGCCCTACTTGCGCCTCTGGCGCGCGCAGGCGGCGCGCTGCATCGCGGTGACGCCGGCACAGATGGGCGCGACGCGCTGGCCCGTCGGCGAGCCCTGTCTGTCCTGCACCGCCGAGGAAGACGCTCTGCCGTTCCCGGACATGAGCTTCGACCGCGTGCTGCTGGTGCACGGGCTGGAGGCGGCCGAGAACGCAAGGAGGCTGCTGCGCGAGACCTGGCGTGTGCTGAAGGATGACGGGCGGCTGCTGGTGGTGGCCCCCAATCGCGCCGGCGTGTGGGCCTATGTGGAACGGACGCCGTTCGGGCACGGCCAGCCGTACTCCTTCGGTCAGCTCGGCCGCCTGCTGGCCGCGTCGCTGTATCGGGTAGAGCACCGCGACACCGTGCTGTGGCTGCCGCCGGTCGGGCCACGCCTGGTGCTGCGCAGCGCCGACCTGTTCGAGCGCGCCGGCCGGCGGCTGATGCCTGGCATGGCGGGCGTGATCATCAGCGAGGCGGTGAAGGACGTGTATGCCGCAATGCCGCTGAAGCCGGTGCCGCGGCGCCGGCTGGTCCTGGCGGAAGCGGCGTAGCACAGGGACACCGCTCCCGCGGCGCGGGAGCGGTCGAGACGCATAAGCGGTGAGGTGATCGGGTCGGCACGCGGCACCCTCACCCGGCGCTCAACCTGGAGAGCAACGCGTCATCGATCTCCCCGGTCTGCGCGACACCGGCCGCCGCCTGGAAGGCGCGGACCGCGGCGACGGTGTGCGGACCCGCGACGCCGTCGATGCCGCCCGGGGCAAATCCTCGGTAGGTCAGATACGCCTGCGCCGCGCGCACGCGCAGGTCGGGGGTGGGGCCGGACGAGTACAAGCCGTAGAAGTGCCGCAACAGCCCGTCGTAGTTGTTCGCCGCGTAATCCGGCCCGTTGTAGCCTCGCGCCACCGCCGCCCAGTCATGTTGGCTCAGCGCCGGCGTCAGGCCGCTATGGGCGACGAACGCGGCCATGGCGAGCAATTGGTTGTCCTCCGAAGCCACCATCGCCGCCACCATGCCGGCCACGTCGGCGAACCCGGCGGCGGCGAAGTTCTCCCCCATCACCTGGCCCAGGCCCCAGGACGCGCTCTGCAGCGCCGCCGTGGCGTCGAGTTGCTGTGCCACCGCCAGCCGGTCGTATTGATTGGCGCCCGGTTCGCCGTAGCCGCCGGATGTCGGCTGGCTGATGTCCGGCGCGGTGGCATCGTACCGCCCGCCGGTCAGCCGGTGGAAGATGTGCCGCTCGAACAGGATCTTCGGACGCCGGTCGGGCAGGAAGCCGCAGCCGGAGGTCTCCACCGAGATCACCGCCCAAAGCTCCGGCACGCCCGCGCCAGCCCGGTTGGCTGCCGTGGCGACACCGGTCTGGGTCAACGGCGCGCCTGTTGCGACGAACCCGCTCATCGGAGGACAGGGAGGCTGACGCAGGTGGGGGCCATGGCATCGCCTCGCGTCTGATTGGTGCGTCATGCTAGAGCGCCTGTGTCCGGACCGGAAGCGCCATGGTCTGGCCACGGCGCCGTTGCCGACCGACGGCGTCCCATCGGCGTCCGGTAGTCCCGTATTCATCGCCGCCCGCTCGGCGACCGTCAGCTCGTCCGTCGCGGCGGACAGCCGCAGGTTCAGCAGTTGCGGAGTGCCATCCGCCATGCGGCGGGTTGTTGCATGGTTTGCAACCGGTATTAATGCTGACCCGTATCGTTGACACGCCGTGCAAGACTGTCCCAATGTGCGGTCGGCACGGCGTCGCCATCGGCGACAACGTGCCCAATAAAACCGGAACGGCACAAAGCGTGCCGCCCGATACAACAGGCTGCCAGGAAACCGGGGTGAGTTCGGGAGATGCGGCGTAACGACCAGAACGCATCCGGGGAAACGACAACGATGAGTACGACCACAACGGCGACGCCCGCTGCCATCATCACGGCGCGCCTCGATCGATTACCGGTGACCGCGGTCACTTGGCGCATGGTAATCCTGCTCGCGCTGGGCGGTTGCTTCGAAATCTACGACATCGGGTTCACCGCCTATGTCGCGCCTGGCCTGTACGCCGCCAAGATCTTCACGCCGACCACGGTTTCGTTCTTCGGCATGACCGGGCTCGCCAGCTTCATCGCCGCGTTCTTCGCCGGGATGTTCCTCGGTACCATCGGATTTTCATTCGTGGCGGACAAGTACGGCCGGCGAACCATCTTCACCTTTGCGCTGCTTTGGTACTGCGTCGCGGCGTTCATCATGGCGTGCCAGAGTTCGGCCAACGGACTGAACTTCTGGCGCTTCGTGTCCGGCATCGGCGTCGGCGTGGAGTTGGTGACCATTGATACCTACCTCGCCGAGCTGGTGCCGAAGGGCATGCGTGGCAAGGCGTTCGGCTTCCAACAGGGTGTCGGTGCCTTGACCACGCCGCTGGTGGCTTTGCTGGCCTGGCAACTGGTGCCGCACGCCCCGCTCGGTATCGACGGCTGGCGCTGGGTCGTCGGGATTGGCTCGATCGGTGCGGTCGTTGTCTGGTGGATCCGCCTCGCACTACCGGAATCACCGCGCTGGCTCGCGCAGCAAGGCCGGCTGCAAGAGGCCGAGCAGGTTATCGGCGCGATCGAGACAAGGGTGCGGGCACGTACCGGCCGGGAGCTGCCGCCGATCGAAGCGCCCGCGGCCGAGGATCCACGCCCCGGCACCTATCTCGAAGTGTTCAGCCCGGCCTATCGCTCGCGAACCATCATGCTGATGGTGTTCCAGTTGTTCCAGACCATTGGCTACTACGGCTTCACTGCGTGGGTGCCGACACTGCTGCTCGCCAAGGGCATCCATGTCAGCCAGAGCCTGCAATACACCTTTGTCATGGCGCTGGCCGACCCGAGCTGGCCGATGATCAGCATGGTACTGGCGGACTGGATCGAGCGGAAATGGCAGATCGTCATTTCGGCGACGGGCATCGCGGTGATCGGCATCATCTTTTCGATGCAGAACGCTGCGATCGCACTGATCATCCTGGGTGCCATTCAGACGATGTGCAACCGGTGGCTCTCCTATTCCTTCCACGCCTACCAGTCGGAACTGTACCCCACGCGCATCCGCGCCCGCGCTGTTGGCTTCACCTATTCGTTGAGCCGGCTGTCCGTGGTGTTCACCGGCTTCATGATTGCCTGGGTACTCCAGCATTACGGCGTGGAGGGGGTGTTCATCTTCATTGCCGGGGCAATGGGAGTGGTGGTGCTCGCGATCGGCTATTTCGGCCCGCGCACCAACCGGCTGGCGCTGGAGCACATCTCGCGCTGATCGGTGGCCGGCGGCGCGGCAGCTTGCCGCGCCGCCGGCACCGTGTTTTGCCAAGCGCGCCGGAGGTGACGCCGAGTACGGCACCGTGCCGAACACGCGGCACGAGATTTTGCTCGACGCACCGGGGGCGCCCGTCGCCCGATCGCAGCCTGTAGGCAGCCATGGCCGGTTGAGCCCGGAAGCCTGCTTGACTCAGCAGAGGTGTTGCCACACGACGGCGCGAGTGGCCTCTCTTCAGGATCGGATTGCAAGACGTTCCGCGGCGTCCGGCGTCTCGTCTCCTATGGAGGCGCGCGTTGCGTACGGAACCGGGCGGACAGGAAAGATCATATGAATCAAGTTGCATGGCGCGCTGATCCGCTTGTCTGGGGCCACGGGCCTCGGGTGTTCGAGGTATTCCTCGAACCGACCTGCCCGTTTTCCGTGCGGGCGTTCGGCAAACTCGATGACCTGCTGACTCATGCGGGCGAAGATCGTATCATCATCAAGATCCGTCTTCAGTCGCAGCCCTGGCACATGTACTCGGGTGTGATCGTGCGCTGCATTCTGGCCGCCTCCACGCTGGAGGGCGGCAAGGCAGCGGCGAAATCTGTCATGGCCGCGGTGGCCGCGCACCGTGAGGAATTCGAGTTCGAGCGCCATTGCCGCGGCCCGAATCTTGACGCCACGCCGAATGACATCATCGCGCGGATCGAAGGCTACAGCGGCGTGAAATTCGCCGAGGCGTTCGCGATTCCCGATCTCGACCGCGAGATCAAGTGGCACTGCAAATATGCCCGCCAGAACGGTATCCATGTGTCGCCGACTTTCATGATCGACGGGCTGGTGCAGGCCGACATCAGCAGTGGGGACGCGGTTGCCGACTGGGCGTCGCGTCTGCTGAAGGACTGAACGCAACCGGAGTGATCGGGGCAGCGCCGGAGGCCGTTCGACGGCGATCTTGCCCCGTGGTCATCACCGGCGATGATAAGGAAGCCGGGGTGGGCGGCTCTTTTCGTGGCCTGCAAACCGTGTTTTGGTCGTGACGCGAAGGCTGCGGCCTCGTGTGACTTTGGTGGGGAGAGAACGGAATGTTTAGCCATGTTATGGTCGGGAGCAACGATATCGCCCGATCGAAGAAATTCTACGACGCCCTGTTTGGCGCGATCGGCGGCAAGCCCGGGGTGCAGGACGCCAAGGGGCGGCTGATTTACGCGCATAACGGCGGGGTGTTCCTGGTGAGCAAACCCATCGACGGCCAAGCTGCCACGCACGCCAACGGCGGCACGATCGGCTTCGCGATGGCAGGCCCGGAACAAGCCGACGCCTGGCACAAAGCCGGAGTCGCGAACGGCGGGACGGCGATCGAGGACCCGCCCGGCATTCGCCAGGGCGGCGCCGGTCCAATGTATCTTGCTTACCTGCGTGATCCTGACGGCAACAAACTGTGCGCGCTTCATCGCATGCCGGCTGCCTGAACTGTCGCGGGCGAAAAACTGAAAAGGGGCCGCCCGTCCGGGCGGCCCTCGCGCGCGTGTCCCGCTTACCGGGGTCAGCGTGGGCGGGGCACTCACCGCCATTGTCGCCCCGCCACCCCCCGCGCCGCAACGGGTATCATACCAACCGGCGAAAAGATTGACCCACGGACCGCGCTGACATCGTCATGCCGACCACCGGGTCAAGCGCCCGGTGGCAGGCTCCGGTCGGCATCCACGACTTTCCTGCGAGTTGCACCGCAAGTCGTGGATGGCGCGCCGAAGCCTGCCCCCGGGCGCTTGACCCGGGGGCGCACCATGACGCGGTGTGGCCGGTTCCGACGCCCAAACGCCCTAATTTAACGCCTATGGGGCCTTCGCCCGCCATGACGAGGAAGGCGGCCGGTGAGTCAACCTTTACGCCGGTTGTTGGTATCAGACCCCCGCCAGCAACCGGTGCAGCGCCGCGGCATCCGGCGCCTTGCGGATCTGCTGCATGAACGCCTCGTCACGAAACGGCCGCGACAGCGCCGCCAGAGTCGCCAGATGCTGGCTGGCAGCGGACTCCGGCGTCAGCAGCAGCACCACCAGGTCCACCGGCTTATCGTCCACCGCCTCGTAGTCGATCGGCCGCCCCAACCGCGCCAAGCACGCATAGATCCGCGGCAACTCGCGCAGCCGGGCATGCGGCAGCGCGAACCCCCGCCCCAGCCCGGTCGAGCCCAACTGCTCGCGCGCCTGCAACGCCCGCAGCAACACCGGCTGTTGCAGCGACAATGCCGCCGCCGCACGGCGCGACAATTCGCTCAGCAACTGCGCCTTGTCGGCGACGCGCAGCCCCACCACCACATGGTCGGGTCCGATCAGATCACCGAGCGCCATGCATCTGCTCCGCCCTCCGCGCCGCGCATCAGTCCGGCGCCCGCAACCGATAGCCTACCCCGGTCTCGGTGACGATATAGCGCGGCCGCTCGGTGTCTTCCTCGATCTTCTGCCGCAACGCCCGGACATAGATGCGCAGGTATTGCACGTCGGTATTAGGCCCCCAGACCTCGCGCAAGATGTGGTTGTGGGTCAGCACCTTGCCGGCATTCGCCACCAGCAGCCGCAGCAGGTCGTATTCGCGCGGCGAGAATTTTACCTCCGTGCCGCGCACCGTGACGATCCGCCGCACCAGGTCCACCGTCAGGTCGCCGCAGCGGAACACCGGCTTCTCGCCTTCCTGCTGCAGCCGGTGACGCTGCGCCGCGCGGACCCGCGCCAGCAGCTCGTCCATGCCGAACGGCTTGGTCACGTAGTCGTCGGCGCCGAGGTCCAGGGCCGCGACCTTGGCCTCCTCATCGTCGCGGCTGGACAGCACGATGATCGGCAGCATCGAGCCGCTGGCGCGCACCTGCCGGATCACCTCCAGACCGTCGATATCCGGCAGCCCGAGATCCAGCACGATCAGATCGGCCGACTTGCGGCGGATTAGGTCCAACGCCGCCTGTCCGGTCTCCGCCTCGGTCACCAGGTAGCCCTGATGCGACAGCCCGGCGCGCAGGAAACGCAGGATCGCCGGTTCGTCGTCCACCACCAGTATGCGCGTCGGCCCGGCGTTCATCCTGTCGCCTCCAGCGGCCGGTCCGCGTTGGCCGGGACCGGCAGCGCTATGGTGAAGACCGCGCCCGAGCGGTCGGTGCGGTTGGCGGCGGTGATCGTGCCGCCCATCGCCTCGATGAAGCCGCGACAGATCGACAGCCCCAGGCCGGTGCCGGCGCGCCGGTGGTCGGGACCGCCGGCACGATAGAACTTGTCGAAGATCCGCTCCAGGTCGGCCGGCGGAATGCCGTGGCCCTCGTCCAGCACCTGGAGCTTCACCTGGCCGGCCTCGCGCCACGCGCTGATGGCGATGCGCGAGCCCGGCGGCGTGTATTTCGCCGCGTTGTCCAGCAGGTTGAACAGCGCTTGCTCGAGCAGCACGTCGTCCAGTTCGAGCAATGGCAGGTTGGATTCCAGGCGCATCTGCACGGCGTGGTTGGCCAGCACCTTGCTGGCACGTTGCAAGGCGCTGCCGACCACGTCGGACAGTTCGGTCAGCGAGGTGCGCGTCGGCAACGGCCCCGATTCCAGCCGCGTCATATCGAGCAGATTGCCGATGAAGCGGTTCAGCCGCTCGGCTTCATCCTGGATGTTGCGTGCCAGCGCGTCGCGCGTCGCCGCATCCAGCGCGCCCGACAGGCTGGTCGCGGAGCCGAGGATCGACGCCAGCGGCGTGCGCAGGTCATGCGAGATCGAGGTCAGCAGAGCAGAACGCAGCCGGTCGGTCTCCACCGCCAGCCGCGCGCGGTCCACCGCGTCCACTAGGTTCACCCGCTCGATCGCCAGCGCCGCCTGGTCCGCCAGCGCGTCGAGCAAGCGCTGCTGGTCGGGCGTCAGCATCGGCCCCGGCTCGTCGCGATCGATGCCGATCACGCCGACCGCGCCGCGGCCGGTCTGCATCGGCAGGAACAGCCGTTTCGCGCCCGGCAGTGTGTCGGCGCCGCGCCCGGCCGGGCGGTTCTTCTCCCAGCACCAGCGCGCGGCCGCGAGATCGGCGTCGTCCAGCGTGTCTTCCGGCGGGAACCCGGCGCGCACCACGATGCGTTCCTCCTCCGGCAGCAGCAGCACGACGCGCACCTTCAGCATCAGCGCTATCTGGTGCACCGTGGCCCATAGCAGGTCGTCGAGGTTCGTTGCCACCGCCAGTTTGCGGCTGAACAGATAAAGCTCCTCGGTGATGCGCGCGCGGGCGCGGGCGGTGATCGCCTGGGCACGCACCCGCGCCGTGAGGTTGCTGACGATCACCGCCGCCACGGCAAAGAAGAACAGCGCGACGACGTTTTCCGGATCGGCGATGGTGAAGGCGTAAAGCGGCGGGAGGAACAGGAAGTTATACGCCAGCGTGCTGACGACGCAGGCCAGCAAGGCCGGCCACAGTCCGAACAGCACCGCGCTTACCAGCACGGCGGTCAGGAACAGCAGGGAAATGCTGCCGGTGCCGATCACCTGACGCACCAGCAGTCCCACAACCGCCGCGACTGCCACGCAGGCCAGGCTGCCCAGCCAGGCCTGCGGCTGCAACTCGAACGGTAGCGGCTCGGCCGGGGTGCGCGGGGCGTCCCGCGTTTCGTCCCGGCGCGGCTGGCTGACGACGTGGACGATCGGCCCATCCACCTTGCGGATCAGCCGTTGCGCCATCGTGCCGAACAACGCATCGCGCCAACGCGACCGCGGCGACTGCACGGCGATGATCTGCGTTACGTTGTTGGCGCGCGCGTACTCGGCAACCGTCTCGGCAACGTCCTGGCCCGGCAGCGTAACGGCCTCACCGCCGAGCCGTTGCGCCAGCCGCAGTGCCTCGGCGACATGGTTCCGCTCGGCCTCGGTCATGCGCAGGTTGCGCGAGGTCTCCACGTGCAACGCGGTCCACGGCGCCTTGAGCCGGTCCGCCATGCGCCGCGCATGCCGCACGATGGCGCCGGTGTCCGGGTCGCCGCTGACGCAGACGAGCACGCGTTCGCCCGCCGCCCACGGCCCCTTGATCGCGTGCGCCTGCATATAGCGCACCATCTGCTCATCGACGCGCTGCGCGGTCCGCCGCAGCGCCAGTTCGCGTAGCGCGGTGAGGTTGCCGGGGGCGAAGTAATGGCGGATCGCGCGCTCGGCCTGGTGCGGCACGTAAACCTTGCCTTCGCGCAGGCGCTGGATCAGGTCTTCCGGCGTCAGGTCGATCAGCTCGATGTCGTCGGCGCGGTCGATCACCGAATCCGGCACCGTTTCGCGGACGCGGATGCGGGTGATGCGTGCGACCACGTCGTTCAGGCTTTCGACGTGCTGGATGTTCAGCGTAGCGTAGACGTCGATGCCGGCGGCGAGCAATTCCTCGACATCGATGTAGCGCTTCGGATGGCGGCTGCCGGGAACGTTGGTGTGGGCCAGCTCATCGACCAGCGCGAGCTGCGGATGGCGCGCCAGGATTGCGTCGAGGTCCATCTCCTCCAGCTTGCGGCCACGATATTCGGCGTGCCGGCGCGGGACGATTTCGAGCCCGGCCAGCAGCGCCTGGGTCTCTTTGCGCCCGTGCGTCTCGACGACGCCGACCACGACGTCGGTGCCGTCGCGCGCGCGCGCCTGGGCGGCAGACAGCATTTCGTAGGTCTTGCCGACCCCCGGCGCGGCGCCGAGGAAAATCTTCAAGCGGCCACGTGTTTCCCGCTGGGCTTCCGCCAGCAATGCCTCGGGGGAAGGACGGCCGTCGCGGGGATC
>JBEKNT010000056.1:0-22516 GCA_049522565.1 Acetobacteraceae bacterium | reverse complement strand
TGGGCATCTCAAGGAGCAGCGGCGCATCTCCACCCGATATGACAAGCTTGCCACCAGCTTCATCGGATTCGTCTTGCTCGGATGCATCCGCATCTGGGCGAGGTTTGTCCACAGGGCCTAGTGAACTCCTCCTCGATCCTGACGCACAGTACTATTCTGACTGGTCCGGCGGATCGGCTGGTGCTGTCGCCGGAGACATCGAAATAGACGATGTTTTCAGCAGCGCTTATTTGACCGCCACAGCGACATTCGACTCCGCAGAGTCGCTTACCAATGACTTGGGAGTGTTGCCTATTGGCATCATAACTTTCGGCCCGATAACCTTTGAGGACGAAGTAGTTGACCCTATTGTTATCAACCTCGCCGGCCAGCCAGTCACCACGACAGCAGAAGGGGCAAACGGCGTGACGTTCGATATGTTAGGCAACGGCAGCCAACAGAACACCGGCTGGGTCACGTCTGACGAGGGTTTCCTCGTGTTTGACAAGACTCAGGCGAGCCAGATCGTCAGCAGCCACGACATGATCTCTGACCTCAACGAACTGGCGAGTTTCGACAGCAACGGGGACGGCAAGATCACCGCAGCCGATGCGCTGTTCAATGACCTGGAGGTGTGGATTCCGGGCACCCAGGGTGGCCCGGGTATCCTGGAGACGCTGACTCAAGCCGGCATTACGGAACTCGACCTCTCCGCCACCACGGCGAACCAGATGAACAACGGCAACACGATCAACGCCACGTTCAGCTTCAAATTCGCCAACGGCACGATCGGGCAAGGGGCAGACGTGAGCTTCTCGGTGGGACCGGACACCACCACGCCCGTCCCGGCGGCCGCCGCGTCATCCCAGAGCAACAGCGCGCTGGTCCAGGCGATGGCCTCATTCAATCCGGCGCCGCCACTCAACGCGCCGCCGGCGTACCAGATACCATCGGCCCCGGAGGTGGCCCTGGCCACGGCCCACTGATCCGGCCTCCCCTGGCCATGCGTCAGTAGTGATAGCGGCACTGGGTGATCATGACGTGTTGGTCACCCTTGCGGCCCTCTACGCGGTACACCAGCCGATGCTCCGCCGTGATACGACGCGACCACCAGCCGGCAAGCTCGCCCTTCAGAGGTTCCGGCTTCCCGAGGCCCGCAAACGGCTGCCGCCGCACGTCCTCGATCAGGCGGTTCAAAACAGCCAGAACCTTGCGGTCGTGTTCGGCCCAATGCAGATAGTCACGCCAGCCATCCGGGGTGAAAGAGACCCTCACTCGCTGATGTCGTCCGGCCGGATCAATGCATGCTCCTCGACCCGACCTTCATTCGCATCCTTGATCGAGCGAAGTAGAATTTCAGCGTTCCGCGGGCTGCTGAGCAGGTGCACGGTTTCCTGCCAGCCTTCGAACTCTTCGAGCGACAGCATCACCACGGCACCCTTACCGCCCTGACGGGTGACAACGATTGGGGCACGGCTTTCCACCGCCTCGTCCATGTAGCGAGCAAGATTCTCGCGCAGTTCGGTGTAGGTGACGTAGCCCACGGCGCGTCCTCCAGCTATGGACAGAAATCCGTACATATCATCTTTGGACGATAGGCGGCAACCAGCAGTCGGCGCTCCAAACCGATCCGGCTCCCCGACCCGCGCCTTGCCTCCCGCGTGCTCCCGTGCTTAACCCCCGCCCTTCCCTGCCGGGGCGGTGGCACCCACCCCGGCTATGCCCGCCGCTCCCTCGGCCGCCAAGCCGCCGGGGCGTGGCCATCCCGGCCGGGGCCGACAGCCAGAGGGGTTAACGGATGCCGCTTTATGAAACCGTGCTGATCGCACGGAACGACGTGACGCAGCAGCAGGTCGACCTGATCGCCGACAACGTCGCCAGCCAGCTCGAAGCCGACGGCGGCGCGGTGAAAAAGCGCGAATACTGGGGCCTGCGCGGCCTGGCCTACCGGATCAAGAAGAACCGCAAGGGCCACTACATGCTGCTCGGCCTGGACGCCAAGCCGGCGTTCATCACCGAAATGGAGCGCCAGCTCCGGCTCAACGAAGACATCCTGCGCTTCATGACCATCCACGTGGAGGCGCTGGAAGAAGCCCAGTCTGCCATCCTGTCGCGCAAGTCCGACGAGCGCGAGCGCGGCTTCCGCGGGCCCAAGCCCGCCGGGCGCTTCGAAAGCGGCCGCCGCCGCGGCTACGACGAGCGCGAGGAATTCCGCGCCCGCGACGAATTCGCCGTCCCCGACTTCCGCGTCGGCGTCGAGGAGTAAGCCCGCATGTCCGATAGCACCGAAGTCAACCCGGCCGCGCGGCGCGCCGCCGTCGGCGCGCGCCGGCCGTTCTACCGCCGCCGCAAGTCCTGCCCGTTCTCCGGCCCGAACGCGCCGAAGATCGACTACAAGGACGTGCGCCTGCTGTCCCGTTTCCTGTCGGAGCGGGGGAAAATCGTGCCCAGCCGCATCACCGCGGTGTCCGCCAAAAAGCAGCGCGAGCTGGCGCAGGCGATCAAGCGCGCCCGGTTCCTTGCGTTGCTCCCCTATATCGTGACCTGAACAGGAGCCAATCATGGCCGCCGTTGACCTGATCCTGCTCCAGCGGGTCGAGAAGCTGGGGCAGATGGGCGACCGGGTGAAGGTGAAGCCCGGCTACGCCCGCAATTACCTGCTGCCGCAGAAGAAGGCATTACGCGCCAGCAAGGAGAACCTCGCCCGCTTCGAAGAGCAGCGGGTGCAGTTGGAAGCGCAGAATCTGAAGCGCCGCGAGGAGGCCGAACGCGTCGCCGAACGCGTCGGCGGGCTGAGCGTCGTGGTGATCCGCCAGGCGGGCGAATCGGGCAGCCTGTACGGCTCGGTGTCCGCGCGGGATATCTCCGATGCCGCCACCGCGGCCGGGCTGACGATCGACCGCGCGCAGGTGGTGCTGGAGCACCCGATCAAGACGCTCGGCCTGGCGCCGGTGCGGGTGATGCTGCATCCGGAGGTGACGATCCGGGTCACCGTCAACGTCGCGCGTAGCGCGGAAGAGGCGGAGCGGCAGGCGCGCGGCGAACGGGTCGGTGCCCAGGCTGACGAGGAAGCGGCTGACGCAGTGGACGCCGCCGCGATGTTCGAGTCGCCGGAAACCGCCGAACAGCCGGACGTGTGAATTCAGGCTTCAGGCGCCGGCCGCGGGATCGAGACCGCGGCGGGCAGCGCACCGCCGGCCGGCGCGCGTGAGCGGGACGGCGCGGCCGTTTCGTTGCTCGCAACAACGGTCGGTTCTGCCGCCCGGTGCCCTGTTGATTTGAACGTCTGCAATGGGCAAAGAGCAGATATTCACGGCGCACTGCGTTTAGTCCGCCTGGCGCCCGGATTGGTCGCTCAGGCGAGGCGATTCATTGCGTGCAAGCGGACATCAGCGTCAGCGTCCCCTCCGGTGCTCATAGGTGTACAGCGGTCGTTCGGTGTGTCGCAAACCGGTCAATCGGCCGGGCGCAACAGAACAATGCGCTTTCCCAAGATGGCTGAGCACAGCGACACGCAAGACGAGCGCTTTCCACATCCTGAAGGCAGCCTGATGGCGGAACGTTCTCGTGTCGACTAGACTCTCGCGATGGCCCGAACTCTGACAGAACCCATGATCTCTCCAACAGCGGCGGCGAGACCTCCATGGTACCAGCGCGATACGATGATGCGTTCCGTACGCCTCTAAGCAGAGTCTGTTGACACTGTCCGAATTGTCTTTCACCATCCGCGACGCAATATTCAGCTTCGGACCGCACACACGCCATGGGACCGCCGGACGCTGCGTGGCAACAATTGATCTCCACATTACACGCGTCGGGCCGCAAGGCTGCACTCGCGATCACCGGGGGCGGCAGCGGGGCGATCGGCGAGTTGCTTCGTGTTCCCGGCGGATCCCGGCTGCTGATCGAGGCACAGGTTCCTTACGACGCGCAGGCGCTCGCGACGTTTCTCGGCTTTGCACCGGAACAGGCTTGCAGTGCTGATACCGCGATCGCGATGGCACGAAGCGTTCGGGCGCGCACGGCCAGGCTGGTGCCAGCGGACATCGATCTGGTCGGCCTCGGCGCGACGGCAGCACTGGTCAGCGATCGCCCGCGTAAAGGCGAGCATCGGTTTCACATCGCATCCGCCAACGCCGCCGGCATCGCGCACTGCACGGGCGTGATGGCCAAGGGCAGACGCGATCGCGCTGCCGAAGAAGACCTCGTTTCGCGCGCGATCGTCCTGTGGTTAGCCCATGCATGCGGGATTGTCGCACCGTCGCCGCGCAGTCTGCTCGATGCGGATGAACATTTCGAGGAGTCGGTCGTCGCGACCGTGGATATTATCGATCTGCTCTTGGCCGGCGAGCTCGATCGCGTCACCGCCCAGCCCGATGGCCAAATGATGCTGTCAGCTCCGCGGCCCGTTGTGTTGTTGCCAGGTTCCTTTAACCCGCTGCACACCGGGCATGTGCTGATGGCGCGGGTCGCCGAAGAACTCAGGCAGCAGCCCTTGGCGTTCGAAATCTCGGTCACTAACGTCGACAAGCCGCCGCTGGCGGGCGACGCGGTGAGACGCCGGCTCACGCAATTCGCCTGGAGGTCGCCGGTCGAACTGACGAGAGCGCCCACCTTCGTCGAGAAGTCGCGCTTGTTTCCGGGGACTACGTTTGTGATCGGGGCGGATACAGCGGAGCGGCTGGTTGCGCCGCGATACTATGGCGACGATGAGATTCGAATGCACCTCGCGCTCGAGGAAATCGCCAGTTCCGGGGGCAGCTTTCTGGTGGCCGTGCGCATCGACGCCGCGGCGCGCGTACGCGCACTGAAAGACATCCCTGTGCCGCGCCGCTATACCGACCTCTTCAGCGAAATCCCTGAGCACCGTTTCCGCTTTGACACCTCGTCATCCGAGATTCGTGCACGCGACATGTAGTTGGCCATGCATAGCGACCCCAAAAGATTGTCCAATATGCGTGTCCCATAAACCAGCTTGCGTGGTTCAAATCCGGGTTGCGCGTGCCACCCATAAGCAGCAGCCGGAAAGTGTACCAACGAACCGGTGATGATCCCGCCCAGGAAGGCGGCGCCAAAGTGCATCCCGGGAACCGGGCCATTCGCACTACCTTCGAATAATTGGAACGCCCGACAGTTGAAAGGACCGGGAAATTCGCACCGGTGCCCCTTCGGCTACATTGCGGCCATGGTTGCCACGCTGGCGTCTGAACCAACGCACCGGTAGCGGGCGCCACACGCCCTGGTAACAACAAGAAGGTACCAGCAAGAAGGTACCAGCAAGAACGCTTTGCGGCGGCGTTCGGTCGTTGCTGACCTGCGAAGCGGTTATGCGGTGCCGCGATGGAGAAACCGCGCCCCATCGAGCAGATCGGCAGCAGTGGCGGGATGCGGGAGCATGGCAGCAGCCATTATTGGCCGCGCGCGCAACCAACGGAAATGCAACACCTCTCCCGCCGCAGGCGAAAGAGGTTTCCTTCGCTAGACCGTCTTCAGGAAATCCGTCAGCTTGGTCGCCGCGGTCGCCTTGTCGGTCTTGTCCAGCGCGGCAAGCTCGGCGGCGAGGCGCTCCATCGCGGCCTCGTAGATCTGCCGTTCGGAGAAGCTCTGGTCCGGCTGGCCGGCGTTGCGGTGCAGGTCGCGCACCACCTCGGCGATCGCCAGCGGGTCGCCGGAGTTGATCTTCGCCTCGTACTCCTGGGCGCGGCGCGACCACATGGTGCGCTTGATCCGGGCGCGGCCCTTCAGCACGTTCAGCGCCTCCTCGAACAGCTTGCGCGTGGCCAGCTTGCGCAGCCCGGCGGTGCGGGCTTTGGCCACCGGCACGCGCAGCGTCATGCGGTTCTCTTCGAAGGTGATGTGGATCAGCTCCAGCTTGTGGCCGGCGATCTCCTCCGTGGCGATGCGCTCAACCTTGCCGACGCCGTGGGTCGGATAGACGACGTGGTCGCCTTCGTGGAACACCTCGGCCTTCGCGGGAATCCGCGGCGCCGTGATCGGACCGGTGTGCATGCCGGGCGTACCGGGCCGTCGCGTCGCGTCGGACGGCGGGCGGGGCGCGGGCTGCGCTGGTGCCGCCGCCCCGGCGGCGGGCGGGGGCGCCGCTGGTGCGGGCGGCGTCGGGGCATGTGCGGCCACTGCCGCTGCCGGACCCTGGACGGCGGTCGCTGGGGTTTCAGTCGCCATTGCCGGGCTGGACGCCCCGGCGGGCGAAGCGGCCGTTCCCTCCGAGGTCGGTCGGGCCGACGCATGCTCTGCCGGAGGCGACGCTTTGCCGGCCGCCGCCTTGCCTTCCGCCGGTCGCTTCGCTTCGGCGGCGGGCTGGGTCTGAGAGGCGTCCGCCGGGTGCTTCGCCGCGGTGGCGGGCTGGCTCGGGGGGGCGTCCGCCGGTCGCTTCGCCGCGGCGGCGGTCTGGGCCGGCTTGGCGGCCGGCGGCTGCTTCGCGGCGGCCGGCGTCGGCTTGCCGGCCGGCGCAGCGGCTGGCTTTGCCGGGGCTTCGGTTGCCTGGACCGGCTGAGCCGGCTTCGGCGTCCCCGGCTTCGCCACCGGCGCGGTCTTGGTCGCGACCGCGGTGGCAGCGGCCCGCGCTGCAACTGGCTTGGCGGCCTTCTTCACCACAGCCGGGACGGATTTCGCCTGGGCGCGTGCGGTCGGCTTGGCGCCCGGCTTCGCCGCCGGCGCCTTCCGGTGGGCGCTGTCCTCTCGCGCTTTGGCCGCGGTCCCGGATGCCTTCATGCCTGACACCTCGTATCCTTCATCTGCCGGCGATCCCCGAGCAATGCTGCCAGCCACATGCCATGCGGCCTCTGCGCCCCGACGGACCCGCCCCTATGGGATAGCAACGCGAGCCGCGCCCGACCGAGGCGCAGCCGCCGTCACCGATGCTGGCAATATAGCATCACACCGCCGTTACGTCAGGGGGGCAGCGACAACTTGGTCAGGGCTTCCCGGGCTCAGGCGAGAAAAATTGTGCCTTCCCTGGCTTGTCCTTCCACTCGTCGGCGTCGGCCGGCGCCTCGCCCTTGCGGGTGATGTTGGGCCAGACCAGCGCGTAGGTCCGGTTCTGTTCCACCCAGGCGGCGGCCTTGTCGTCGCTGTCCGGCACGATGGCCTCGGCCGGGCATTCCGGCTCGCACACGCCGCAGTCGATGCACTCGTCCGGGTGGATCACCAGCATGTTCGCGCCGACATAGAAGCAGTCGACGGGACACACCTCCACGCAGTCCTTGTAGAGGCATTTGATGCAGTTTTCGGTGACCACGTAGGTCATAGGGCAGTCCCCGCGACAGGCGCTTTCAGGGCAGGCGGTATGCCGTCGTTTCCGAGGCCGCGCAAGATGGTGGCGCCGGGTCCGCGACGTCTTCGTACAGCAACCGGGCCTCGGAGGCCGGGCCGCGGCGGGCGGCCAGGGCCAGGACGCGCACCACGTGGACCTCGCCGCGCAACGGCACGGTCAGCACGTCGCCGATCCGCAGCCGCGCGTGCGGCTTGTCGGTCGGCTGGCGGTTGATGCGGACCCGTCCCTGGCCGACCAGCGCGGCACAGTCGGTGCGGGCCCGCATGAAGCGGGCGCACCACAACCACTTGTCCAGCCGCTGCCAGTCGCGGTCTTCCTGCTCGGGAATCGCCGGGCTCCAGTGCCAACGCCGGTTGGGGTGGTATTACACCGCGCCGAAATCGATCAACTGCCGCACCGGCGCGCCCGACTTCAGTTGCGCGAAGCCCTGGTTGATCTGGTCCAGTTTGATGTGGCCGGAGATCAGCGTATCCAGCTTCAGCCGCCCCTGGCGCCACAACTCCAGCAGGCGCGGCATGTCCACGCGGAACCGGTTGCCGCCCATGCTGGTGCCCTGGATCTTCCGGTCGCGCAGGAAGTCGGCGCCGTGCAGCTCGATCTTGGTGCCGAGCGGGATCATCCCGATGATCGTCGCCACGCCGCCCGGCCGCAGCATCTGGAAGCATTGCTCGGCGGTCTTCTTCAGGCCGATCGCCTCGAAGGAATACGGCACGCCGGCACCGCCGGTCAGTTCCTTCACCGCCTCCACCGCATCGACGTTCGACGCGTTGATCGTGTCGGTGGCGCCCATCTCCCGGGCTTTTTCCAGCTTCGACGGCACCGTATCGATCGCGATGATGCGCGCCGCCCCGGCCAGCGCCGCGCCGTTTACCGCCGACAGCCCGATGCCGCCGCAGCCCACCACCGCGACGGTGCTGCCCGGCTCCACCTTCGCCGCATTGAACACCGCGCCGACCCCGGTCATCACGCCGCAACCGACCAGCGCGGCGATGTCGAGCGGGATGGTCGGGTCGATCTTTACGATCGCATGCTCGTGCACCAGCATCTTTTCGGCGAACACCGAGAGGTTGAACGCCTGGTTCAACACCTCGCCCTTCCAGGTCAGCCGCCGCGCCGCCCCGGGCAGCAGCTTCACTTCGGTATTCTCGCACAGGTTGGTGTGGCCGGTCAGGCATTGCGCGCACTCGCCGCAGAACACCGACAGGCAGGTGATGACGTGGTCGCCGGGCTTGACGTAGGTGACGTCCTCGCCCACCACCTCCACGACGGCGGCGCCTTCATGGCCGAGCACGCAGGGCGTGGGGAACGGATACAGCCCCTCCATGAAGTGCAGGTCGGAGTGGCACAGGCCGGCGAACGCGGTGCGCAGCAGCACCTCGCGCCGCTTCGGCTTCGCGTGCTCTATGTCCTCGATGGTCAGCGGCTGGTGCGGGGCGTGAAAAACCGCGGCCTTCATGGCTGTTTCCTCTTCGCTGCTGGGTTGGCGGCAGCCTAACCTTGGCTGGCGCCAGGCGTCCATCTTCGGTCAGACCTGAACCGTCCAGGACGCCTTTTCGCCGTCCGGATTGACCACGGTGAATCTCAGGTATCGGGTTCCGGCGGCCGCGGCGGCGGCCGCGGCAGGAACCTGCAGACCGGTCAGGACCAGACGGGTCGCCATGCCATTGGCGTCGTAACTGCCCTGCCGCCGATCCGGCGGGACGGTGACCGGCGTATCCTGTCCGCCGGACACATCTTGCCGCCCTGCCAGGGGCGCGAGCATAAAGGTCGCGTCCTTCGAGAGGTTTGCTCCGTCGATGGTGAGGTTGAAGGCGGTACCGGCGGCGTTGGCCGCGGCAACCGCGTTGATGATGTTCGGCCCCGGACCGCGGGCGATCTTGCCGCCGACATAGCCCGCCGCGCTCACGCCCATCAGTTCAAGGAAGCCGTTGGGCACCGACGGCAGGTTGTTGATCGTTTCGGGCGGGATGGAGAACGCGAAGACCAGGAAAGCGGCGCCGCCGACAATGGTCCACAACAAGTGCAGCAGACGCTCCGGCGCGACCACGCCACCGCTGGTGATCAGGTCGGACGGTGTCGGATCGACGTCGCCCGAACCTTTGTTGCCTGCGAGGCTGCTCACGCCGACGGCCGAGACCGACGTGCCGACCGAAATGCCCATCAGCACCGCCAGATTGCTCGGGATGTCGGCGAACTCGAACGCACCCTGCACCATCGACCGTGCCAGCGTCAGGTAGATGTAGCTGGCGATGATGGCCAGGCCCCATATGTAGAACTGCACCTTAGAGAGGCTGTAGGTCCGCGTGTCGGTATCGATGACCGCCGCCTTCAGCAGGCTTACCGCGGTGCCGCTTGTCAGGACACGTCCGCGTCCGGCGCTTTTCAACAGCACCAGGACGATGCCAAGGAGGATAGCGACCACCAGAAAGGCGGTGGCGCGAACCGCCATGGAATTGAACCAGGCGAACGTCACGGTCAGCTCCGGCGAACTGGCGGGATCGGCGCCGGCTTCCCCCTGGTCCTCCTGGACCACGAACTTGCGTGCTCCGGCCAGGGCGCCCGGTATCTTGCTGAAGACGACTTGCGTGTTGCCGTTCTGCACGGCGATCTGCACATCGCAGTGGTCGGAACACGCCTCCAGCGGCTTCGCACCGTCGAACCGCAGCCAATACTTCTTGCCGTCGGTGAATTTCTTGCCGTCGTTGCGCAGAACGGTGACACTGTAGCCCCAAAGCGTCCGGCCATTCGCCGTGCTCAGCGCTTCCGGATAGGCTACTTCCGGGACCACCGACCAGGCGGGAGTGTCCGCCCGGGCTGGCGCGCAAAACAGCACCAGCGGCCAGGCTACGAAGAGCCAGCGCACCCATCGCGTCATTGGCGTTTCTCCCCGCAAGGATCTTGCAGGACGCCATCCTGAAGCAGAATCGAAACGTCTGTCCAGTATTTTGGGATGCCGGCAGGGCCATCGCATGTGGAGAGCGACATCCCTGTGTGCCATGCAGCAGAATCGCGGGTAGCGGGCCGCAGCCTGCCCCTGGGCGCTTGACCCGGAGGTCGTGACACACGCAGACGCGCTGCCGGCATTTCGTTATTTTAGCGTCAATCGGCCGAAGCCACGGGACGCCGACAAGCCAATGCGGCAAGACGCGCTTTACCCCGGCGAGGCCCGCGTCAGCGCCAGTGTTTCTGGTCGTACGGCTGGCCCCGGCCGGCAGCCGGCCGGGCGGATGGTAAGGCGCACGGCGTTGCCGCCGCGCGCCTCACCTCGTGTCGCTTACATATGGCTGCTGCCGGACGACGACCCGCTGCCCGACATCGTGCCCGACCCGTTGCCGTTCATATTGCCCGACCCGCTCCCCGAATTCATGCCGCCGGAGCCCATGCCGCCCTTGTTCATGCCGCCGGCGTTACCCTCCGCGGACCCGACGTCGAACGCATGGCCTTGCTGCGCCGCATGCAGGCTCCGCTCGTTCAGGCGGTCGATCTCGCTGTTCTGCGAGGTATCCGTCTGACCCGAACGAGCCGCGTGCATCGCATGCACCGACGAGCGGTGCATGTCGCGCGCGCCGGCGTTGTCCGACTGGTCCATGCGCTTGCCGCGCGTGGTGTTCTCGTCCGCGCTGGCGGTGCTCGACCGCTTGGCATTGGTGGAATTCATCCCGCTGGTGGCGGTGCCGGTGTGGTCCATGCCGGCGGACGAATGCATCGTGTCATTCTTGCCGGCGTGGTCCATGCCGCTCATCGACTTGTCGGAACTGTTCATGCCGCTGGTGGAGGTGCCGGTATGGTCCATGCCGGTGGATGAATGCATCGTGCCGTTCGTGCCGGCGTTGTTCATGCCGGCGGTCGAAGTCGTCGTGTCATTCGTTCCGGTGTTCGCGTTGCCGGTGTTGTTCATGCCGGTCATCTTGCCGGTGCTGGTGGTCCCGCCCGTCGCACTGCCGGAGCCGTTCATCCCGGTGGTCGAGCTGCTGCTCATGCCGGACGAGTTGTGCATGGTGCTGGTGCCGCTCGTCGCGCCAGTGGCGTTATTCTGGTTGCCGATGTCGGTCGGCGTCCCTGACGTCGGGCCCGTGGTGCCTTGCGCGAAGGCCGGTGCCGCCGCGAGCAATCCCAACGCACAGACCGAAGCCAGCAAGCGTCCCTTAAGCATGTGCAACTCCCTTCCTGTACCGTTGCCGAAGCGCTCTGCGCCACGCGGCATGCGCCGGCAGCGTCGCACTCGGACTGCAAGGAACGTGGGAAAGGGTGGCGCGCCGCGCGCATCACATCCGGGTGCACAGCGCCGATGTTATAGTACCAATTGCGTTTGCGTGACCTTCGCCACCAGCCGCCCGTTCTCGCCGGTGAGCCGGGTTTCCCACACCTGGGTGCGGCGGCCGCGATGCAGCGGGATGCTCTCCGCCAGCAGGCGGCTGCCGAGCGGCGCGCCGGCAAAGAAATTGGTCTTGCTCTCCAATGTTGTCGTGGATTGCCCCTGGCGCAGATTCAGCACGGTGCCGAGAGCACCCACCGTGTCGGCGAAGGCCATGATCGCGCCACCGTGAATGGTATGACCGATCGTGCAGTGTTCTTCGGCCACCACCAGTTCCGCGACCACCCGTTCCGGTTCCGCCGAGGTCACCGTCATGCCGAGAAAGCGCGGTAGTCCCAGCGACACCAGCAACGCGAACGGGTCCATGTGAGCCTCCTATCCTGCCGCCGGCATCTTGCCTGCCGTGCGCTGTGCGTCCAAGACCATCGCATAATCGCGAGAGGTGCCGCATGAGCGATCAGGCCGCGGGAGAAATCCGCCGCATCATCGACAGCCCGGCGTTCCGGGTGGCGCGCGACACGCTGGCCCGGGAGCATGAGCGGACGGTGCAGGACATCGTCACGCTGACGCAGATTGCCGCGCCGTCCTTCCAGGAAGCCACCCGCGCGGCGGCGTTTCAGGAGATGGCGCGAGCGCACGGGCTGGAGGCGCTGGAGACCGACGCCGAGGGCAACGTGACCGGCCTGCGCCGCGGCATCGGCAACGGTCCGCTGATCTGCGTCGCGGCGCATCTGGACACGGTGTTTCCGCCCGGCACCGAGCTGACGGTGCGGCGCGAGGGCACGCGGCTGTTCGCGCCGGGCGTCGGTGACGACACGCGCAGCCTGGCGGTGCTGCTGGCCTGGCTGCGCGCGATGGACGCAGCGGGGATCCGCACCCGCGCCGACATCCTGTTCGTCGCCGATGTCGGCGAAGAAGGGCCGGGCGACCTGCGCGGCATGCGCTATTTGTTCCAGCAGGGCCGCTACAAGGACCGCATCAGCGCGTTCATCACGGTGGACAGCCCGGACATGGATCGCATCGCCACCGGCGGCGTCGGGTCGAAGCGCTATCGCGTGACGTTCAACGGGCCGGGCGGGCACAGCTATGGCGCGTTCGGACTGGTCAATCCGCTGTATGCGATGGCGGATGCGATTGCGCGGCTGTCGCGGGTGACGGTGCCGCAGCGGCCGAAGACCACGTATAGCGCCTCGGTCACCGGCGGGGGGACGTCGATCAACTCGATTCCCAATAGCGTGTGGACCGAGTTCGATTTGCGGTCGGTGGCGCCAGAGGAACTCGATCGGCTGGAGCACGAGTTCCTGGCGTTGGTGCAGGAGGCGGTGGCGGCGGAGAATGCGACGCGCTCGACCCGCAATGGCGCGGTGCGCGCGGATATTGTGAAGATCGGCGATCGGCCCGCCGGGCATACCGACGAGGCGTGCGAGCTGGTACGACTGGCGCAGGCGGCGCTGGTGGCGCACGGGTTTACCCCGTCGTTCGAGGCGTCTTCGACCGATGCCAACATTCCGATGAGCCTGGGGATTCCGGCGATCAAGATCGGCTCCGGTGGCACCGGCGGGCGCGGGCACTCGCTGGAGGAGTGGCTCGACGTGGAGCCCGAGGCGAGCGTGCGCGGCATGGCGGCGGGGTTGGCGACACTGCTGGCGGCGGCGGGGGTGGCGTAGAGGGTGCACTCAGTGTCATGCGGCGGGAGTTGCCACCCAGTGCTATGGTGCAAGGAAATTGTGCCGCCAGGCCGATCGAGACCGCGACGCAGTTGATCGTGGCGCATGCCGGACCCATCACGATCATGCTCTGCGCCGATCGTTCGGGCTTGTGCCACGTGGCGTCCAACATCGTGCGGGTGTGAAAGTTTGCAAAAGGAAGAATCTTTTCGCAAATTTTTGGCAGAAGCACGCAAAACGCGCAGATGGCATGGTACGCATCGCAGGCAGCTCACAACGCGCTTGATCTCCAGACGTGAATTGCCGAAGTTGAGCAATCAGCCGAGCTGCCGTTCGGTTGCCTTGAGATAGTTGACGCATTGGAGACGATGTGCACCGACCAATACCTTTTCAGTCTTCAATTCGACCAGAACCCCGTTGCCGACCAACAGGTCTACGCAATGCTCGCCGACCACGACACCGTCGTACGTGACGATGGTGCCGCATTGCTGTGCAATGGCGAGGCCCGCCTTGCGCAGTTCATGCGCCAACGCATTCTCATAGACCTCTTCCAGAAATCCGGTCCCGAGCGTGTTCAGCACGGTGAACGCGGAGCCGATGACGACGCGCGACAGTTCGTTCAGCCTGGCACTATCTGCGTGTTTTGCGTGCATCGGCTTGCATTTGCGTAAAAGCTCTTGCTTCGGCGATGCCGCCAACAAATAACCGCCAAAGCGTTGACGCTCCGCCGCTGGTCCAGCCTGCGGCCAGGACTGGCACCAGGCCTCGCAACGCTGCCTCGTGCAGCATCATTCCGTCGCCAGGACCACAAAACGATGCATCCTCGCGAACCCCACCAGGCCCGGACGACTCACGGGAGTCACGCCAACACTGGCCACGCACCTCGCCGCGCCCGCTTGACCGCGACGCGGCCTGGGCCATGGTGCCCCCAACCAGGAGGAACCCCGTGAAGCCTGCTCTTCGGCTCGGACGCCGCCCGTTCATGCTCGCCGCCCTCGCCGCCACCGCCACTCGGGCCGCGGCGGCCGACACGCTCCCGGTGATCTTCGTGCACGGCAATGGCGACACCGCCGGGCTATGGATCACGACCGCGTGGCGCTTCGAGAGCAATGGCTTCCCGCACGACCGGCTGTTCGCGCTCGATCTGCGTTATCCCCTCGCCGGGGCAGTGTTCGACAGGCCGCAGCCCGGCCGCTCCACCGCCGCCGCCGAGATGACCCAGCTTGCCGACGAGGTGACGCGGGTGAAGTCGCTCACCGGGGCGGCCAAGGTGGTGTTGGTCGCCCAGTCGCGCGGCGGCAACACAGCGCGCAACTATCTCAAGAACGGCGGCGGCGCGCCGCATGTCTCCCTCGCGGTGCTGTGCGGCGCGGTCAATCACGGCGTCATCGTTTCGGACGAGCACCTGGTGGGCAGCGAGTTCAACGGCGCCTCGGCCTTCATGCGCGATCTCAATTCCACCCCGGGGGAAATCGTCGAAGGGGTGCGCTTCGTCACCATCCGCAGCGATGCCAACGACAAATACGCCCAGCCCGACGCGAAGTATCTCGGCTGGCCCGGCACGCCCACCGGCGTCGGCTTCGCCGGCCCGGCGCTGGCGGGCGCGGAAAACGTCGTCATGCCAGGCATCGATCACCGCGAAACCGGCTACGGCATCGCCGCCTTCCCGCCGCTGTTCCGCGCCGTCACCGGCCTTGCCCCCACCAGCCGGGCCATCACCGCGGAGGCCGCGCCGGTGCTGAACGGCAAGGTCAGCGGCTTCGAGGGCGACGCGCCGACCAATATCGGCATCGATGGTGCTCGGGTGACGGTCTATCGCGTCGATCCGGTCAGCGCGGCGCGGCAGGGCGAGGCGATGCACGACCGGACCACCAGGCCCGACGGCATCTGGGGCCCCTTCACCGCCGACCCCGCGTCCTGCCACGAATTCGTTTTGGCCGCGCCCGGCTACCCGGTGACGCATATCTATCGCGGCAAGCTGCCTCGCTCGTCAGATCTGCTGCATCTGCGGCCGAAGCCGTTCACCAAGGACGACGCGGCGGCCGAGGCGGTGCTCACCATGACCCGCCCGCGCGGCTATTTCGGTGCCGGGCGGGATGAGGTGTCGCTGAATGGCCAGCCCGTTAGCGACGTGCCGCCGGGCGTGCCGACGGTTTCGACCACTCGGTTCGCCGGCGCGACAGGCCGGACCGTCATCGGCACATTCAACGACGAGACCATCGCTGCGCGCACCTGGCCGGTGGCTGAAAACCACGCCAGCGTCATCGAAATCACCGGGTGAGGTGGATTGTCCGCGCACCGGCGCCGCGGGCATGCTTGTGACGAAAGGTGCATTGGAAAGGACTGCAGGGCATGATCCCGGCAGCGTGAGGAAATGGCCCAGCGCCGCTCACCCGCCAAACCGCACCGGCTGCCGCTTCCGCCCCCAGTTGCCCGGCGCCGCCTCGAACACCCCCGCCGCCACCGTGCCGCACTGCCGGCAGCAGCCATGCGCATCCAGCCCCCACGCGCCCAGCTCGTACCAGTCCCGCTCGATCAACAGCGCCCCGCAGCCATGGCACCAGGTGCTGCCGCCCGCCGGATCGTGCACGTTGCCGGTATAGACGTAGCGCAGCCCGCGCCCCATCGCGATCGCCCGCGCCCGGGTCAGCGTCGCCGGCGGCGTCGCAGGCGTCTCGCGCATCCGCCAATCCGGATGGAACGCACTGAAATGCAGCGGCACGTCCGGGCCCAGCTCGGCCGCCACCCAACTCGCCAGCGCGCCCAGCTCCGCATCGCCGTCGTTCTCGCCCGGGATCAGCAGCGTGGTGATCTCCAGCCACACTTTCGTCTCGTGCCGCAGCCAGACCAGGGTATCCAGCACGTCGGCCAGCCGGCCGCCGCACAGATTGCGGTAGAACGGTTCGGTGAACGCCTTCAGGTCCACGTTGGCCGCGTCGATGTGCTGGTAGAACTCGCCGCGCGCTTCCGGCGTGATGTAGCCGGCGGTCACGGCAACCGTCTTTAACCCGGCCTCGTGGCAGGCGAGCGCGGTGTCCACCGCGTATTCCAGGAAGATGACCGGGTCGTTGTAGGTGAACGCCACCGACCGGCACCCCGACTGCCGCGCCGCGGCGGCGATCTGCGCGGGCGAGGCGCTCTGGTTCAGCTTGTCGGTCTCGCGCGCCTTGGAGATGTCCCAGTTCTGGCAGAACTTGCAGGTCAGGTTGCAGCCGGCGGTGCCGAAGGAGAACACCGGCGTGCCGGGCAGGAAGTGGTTCAGCGGCTTCTTCTCGATCGGATCGATGCAGAAGCCGGAGGAGCGGCCGTAGGTGGTCAGCACCATCGCGTCGCCCGCCCGGGCGCGCACGAAACACAGCCCGCGCTGGCCCTCGTGCAGCTTGCAGAAACGCGGGCAGACGTCGCATTGCAGCCGCCCATCCGGCAGGGCGTGCCAGTAGCGGGCGGGGAACAGCGTGCCGTCGAGCTCCGTGTCCATGGTGCAACACATAATGCTCCCCCTCCCCTTGAGGGAGGGGGTAAGGGGGAGGGCTCGGTGCGATTTCCCACCGCCCCCTCCCCAAACCTCCTCCCTCAAGCTGAGGGGGAGTATAAACTGCCGCGACAGCAATGAGGCACGCGCCGTGACCGCGATCCGTTCCCCCGCCGTCGCCGGAACCTTCTACCCCGCGGACCCCACGATCCTGCACCGGCAGATCGCCGGCTTCCTGGCCGAGGCCGACAACGCGCCGCCCACCGGCACGGCGTTGCCCAAGGCGATCATCGGTCCGCATGCCGGCTACGTGTATTCCGGACCGATCGCCGCGCGGGCCTATGCGCGCCTGGCGGCCGCGCGGGGGAAGATCCGCCGCGTCGTGCTGATTGGTCCGTCGCACTACGTCGCCTTCCAGGGCCTGGTCGTGGACACCGCCCAGGCCTGGGCGATGCCCGGCGGCACCGTGCCGCTCGACACCGAAGCGATCGCCATGCTGCGCCGGGCAGGCGTGGGCGAACTGGAAGCCGCCTACACGCGCGAACACGCCCTGGAAGTGCACGTGCCGTTCCTCCAGCAGGTGCTCGGCGACTTCCGCCTGGTGCCGATCGTCGCCGGCAACGCACCGCCCGAGGCGGTCGCCGCCGTGTTCGACACGCTGTGGGGCGGGCCGGAGACGCTGATCGTGGTGTCCACCGATCTGTCGCACTACCTCGACTACGACGCCTGCCAGCGCATGGATAGCAGCACCGCCGCGGCAATCGAGCGCTTCGACAGCGACGCCATCACCTCGGCCGGCGCCTGTGGCGCGGTGCCGACGCGCGGGCTGCTGCTGGCGGCGCGCCGCCGCGGCATGACGATCGAGCGGCTCGACCTGCGCAATTCCGGCGACACCGCCGGGACGCGCGACAGCGTCGTCGGCTACGGTGCCTGGGCGTTGCATGCGCCAAAGACCCGGACGCAGGACACCCAAACACAGGAGACGGCGGTGGATGCAGAGCAACAGGCGGTCGTGGCGGTGGCCGAGGGGCTGATCCAGCTCGTGCGCACCGCCATCGGCCTCGGCTTCGACACCGGCCGTCCCCCGGACATCAACCCCAACGCCCAAATCCCGCCACTGCTTTCGGCACCGGGGGCGGCGTTCGTGACGCTACGGCGCAACGGAACGCTACGCGGCTGCATCGGCTCGGCGGTGGCGACGCGGCCGCTGATCGTGGACGTGGTGCAGCACGCCTTCAACGCGGCGTTCCGCGACTGGCGTTTCCCCAGGCTGGCGCTGGACGAATTGGCCAGCCTGGAGCTGTCGGTGTCGGTGTTGACCGCGCCGGTGCCGATGGACTTCGCCGACGAGGCGGACCTGCTGGCGCAGCTCCGGCCGGGCTCCGACGGCCTGATCATCGAGGATACCGGCCGCGCTGCCCTGTTCCTCCCCAGCGTCTGGGAGGAGATTCGCGACCCGCGCCGGTTCCTCACGCTGCTGAAGCTGAAGGCGGGAATGGCAGCAGAGCATTTCTCCCCCGGCTTCGCGGCGCGACGGTTCCGCTCGATCGAGGTGAAGGGGCAGATGGTGGACCGGTCGGCCCCGCGCGCCGCGGTCTCCGGCCCCGACAGCCTGCGCTGGAGTCCGGTGCCGCGCCGGCAATGACGGCGGCCCTCACCTGGCCCCACCTGTCATGGCGAGGAGCAAAGCGACGCAGCAATCCCCTGCCTGACGAGTGGCCGTCGGCTCACCAGGCAGGGGGTTGCTGCGTCGCTTTGCACCTCGCAATGACAGGGACGTCGACGATCCTGGTCAGCCCGAAATGTCCCTGGCCCGGCCAACGCCGCGTCCGTCGCAACGACAAAACAGGGAAACGGGCGGCGTTCACGCGCTCGTATGGGCAAGCGGGGTGATTGCCTTGTATGCCGGTAATGCCCAATCTCCCCGACGGCCATTCCGCCCACTCAGATACCGCACCATGCCAGGCGCCACCCGCTTCCCCAGCATCCTCACCTGATGGCTGTCGAGACCCAAGCGCTGCCGCAAGACGCCGGCGCGGCGACCGTGCCGGATGTCCTGACGCCGGCCCGGCTGCGCGAGTGCCAGCATTGCGGCCTGCTCCAGGTCCTGCCGCCGATGCCGCCCGCCTCTCGCGCCGTCTGCTCGCGCTGCGAGGCGGTGCTGCGGCACACGCACCATGACCCGATCGGCGTCCCGCTGGCGCTCAACGTCACCGCCCTGGTGCTGTTCCTGATCGCCACCAGCAGCGTCCTGCTGACAGTCAGCCGGGCCGGCCAGACCCATCTCGCCGACCTGTTCACCGGGCCCGTCGGGCTGGAGAAAGCCGGGTGGTGGGAACTGTCCGCGGTCGTGGTGTTCACCACGTTTGCCGCGCCGCTGGCCAAGGTCCTCGCGATGATTGCGGTGTTGCTGGGCGTGCGCTTCGAGCACCCACCCCACGAGCTGCGCGGCCTGTTCGCCTGGGTGCAGCGCCTGCGCCCCTGGTCGATGATCGAGGTCTACTTGCTCGCCGTTTTCGTCGCCTATGTGCGGCTCGGCGCGCTGGCGCATATCGAGCTTGGCCCGGCGCTCTATGCCCTCGCCGCGCTGATGCTGACGATGGTGGCCGCGGACGCGACGCTGGATTCCGAGGCGGTCTGGGAGGCATTGGACCGCCGCCACAGCCAAACCGTCCGACCGGTGCGGCAGGGCTGGCAGCCCGGCACGCCGCGGCGGCTGGGCTGCGATACCTGCCACTTCGTCACCCGTACCGTGCCGGGGTCCCGCTGTCCGCGCTGCGGCTTCAGGCTGCGCGTGCGCAAGCCGAACAGCGTCGCGCGCACCTGGTCGCTGGGGCTGGCCGCGCTGATCCTGTACATTCCCGCCAACGTCTACCCGGTGCTGACGTTTACCGAATTCGGCTCCGGCCAACCCAGCACGATCCTCGGCGGCGTGCGCGAATTGCTCCAAGCGGACATGTGGCCGCTCGCCGCGCTGGTGTTCTTTGCCAGCATCGTCGTGCCGGGCCTGAAGGTGACGGGCCTGACCCTGCTGTTGCTGACCACCCAGGCGGGCTCCCGGCGCCGGCTGCGCGACCGCACCAGGCTGTATCGCTTCATCGACCAGATCGGCCGCTGGTCGATGATCGACATCTTCATGGGCTCGATCCTGGTGGCGCTGTTGCAGTTCGGCGCGATCGTCTCGGTCGTCCCGGGGGCCGGTGCGCTCGCCTTCGCCTCGGTGGTGATCCTCACCATGTTGGCGGCACAGACCTTCGATCCGCGGTTGATGTGGGACAGCGCCGGCGCGCAGGCCCCCGATTTCGAAGCCGATTTCGACGCATGAGCGACCAGCCCCAGCCGCACCATCCGCGCGCGGTGGTCCGCTCGCAACTGGACCGGCGGCGGCGGTTGTCGCTGATCTGGGCCATCCCGATCGTCAGCGCGCTGATCGGCGGCTGGCTGGCCTGGCGCACGTTCCTGGAGCGCGGGCCGCTGATCACCATCAGCTTCGAGGCTGCCTCCGGCCTGACCGCCGGCCAGTCGCATGTCCGCCACAAGGACGTCGATATGGGCCTGGTCGAGCGCATCGCCCTCAGCAAGGACCTCCAGCGCGTCGTGGTCACCGTGCGGATGAACCGCGAGGCCGAGCCATTGCTGACCGACAAGGCGCAATTCTGGGTGGTGAAGCCGCGCTTCTTCGCCGGAGCCTTGAGCGGGCTGGAGACGCTGGTCTCCGGCAGCTACATCGAGTTGCAGCCCTCGGCGGCCGGAGGCCAGCCGGTGACCCACTTCATCGGCCTGGAAACACCGCCGGTGCTCACCTCCGACGTGCCCGGCCATACCTTCCTGCTGACCGCGTCGCGCCTCGGCAACATCTCGCTCGGCTCGCCGGTGTTCTTCCGCGATCTGGATGCCGGTGAGGTGCTCGGCTGGGACCTTGGCAACATGGCCGAAACCGTCACCGTCCACGCCTTCGTGCGGGCGCCCTACGACCAGTACGTGCACGACAATTCGCGGTTCTGGAACGATTCCGGCGCGAAGGTGGCGCTCGGCCCCAACGGGCTGCAGCTACAGCTCGACTCGCTGCGTGCCGTGCTGCTTGGCGGCATCGCCTTCGACACGCCGAACCAGGGACGCGGCTTCGCGATGAGTTCGGAAAATCGTGTGTTCCCGCTGTATGACAGCGAGGACGCCGCCGATTCCGCCGCCTTCCCGCGGCGGCTGAAGTTCCTGGCGTATTTCCAGGGCTCGGTCGCCGGCCTGGCGCCCGATGCGTCGGTGACCTTGCACGGCATCAAGATCGGCGAGGTGAGCAGTGTCGGGCTGCAATACGACAAGAGCATCGACAGCGTCGTGGCGCCGGTGCATTTCGCCGTCGAGCCGGAGCGCATCGGCGAGCTGAACCTGCCATCGGGCGGCGACCTGGATGCGACGATGCGCGACCTGGTTCGCCGCGGCCTGCGCGTCAAGCTGGACAGCGCCAGTCTGCTCACCGGGCAGAAGCAGCTCGCCATGGACATCTATCCCGATGCGCCGGCGGATACGCTGACCAAGCAGGACGACACCTATGTCGTTCCGGTGCTGGCGGGGGGAGCGGAGGACATCGCCACCTCGGCCGGCGCGCTGATGGCCAAGCTCGATGCGATACCGTTCCAGCAGATCGGCGACAACCTGAGCAAGACGTTGGCCGGCCTGAACGGGTTGGTGAACGGGCCGGACTTGCAGCAGTCGATCGCGTCGCTGCACACCACTCTGGCGGGTGCCGACACGCTGGTGCAGCACCTGAACACCGCGACCGGGCCGCTGCCCCAGAAGCTGCCCGAGATCATCACGGAGCTGGATTCCGCCGCCAAGCGGCTGAACGCGCTGGTTGCCTCGGTGCAGTCGGGCTATGGCGGCAATTCGGACTTCAGTCGCGATGCCAACCGGTTGCTGGCGCAGCTCACCGACACGGCGCGATCGTTCCGCGTGCTGGCGGATCTGCTGACGCGCCATCCCGAGGCGCTGATCCGCGGCCGCACCGAGCAGGGGTCTCCATGATGGGAATGCGGCCATGAGCGCGCGCATGGGGCGGCGTCGCATATTGTGGGTGCTCGCCGGGCTGCCCGCGGCCTGCGCCTCGCCGAACCCGTCGCTCTACACCCTGGCGGTGGTGCCTGGCGCGACGCATCCCGCCGCGCCGCCGCATATCGAGTTGCGGGAGATCGCGCTGGCGCACTACCTGGAGCGCTCGCAGATCGTGCGATCGTCGGAGGATTACCGGCTCGACGTGCTCGGCAATGACTGGTGGGGCGAGCCGCTGGACGCGATGCTGAGCCGCGTGCTGGTGCAGGCATTGTCGCAGCGGCTGCCGTCCAGCACGGTGTTCGCGGAGAACGGTGCGATCACCGCCACGCCCGATGCGTCGGTGGAGCTGAACATTCAGCGGTTCGACGAGGACCAAAGCGGCGCGCTGGTTCTGCTGGCGCAGGTGGCGGTGGCGGGGCGCGTGACGACGACACGCAACCTGCGTTTCTCGGTGCCGCCGCCGTCGCCCGGAACGCCGGGGCTGGTGGGTGCGATGAGCACCGCGGTGGGGCAGCTTGCCGACGCGATTGCCGCGATGCTGTGATCGCCCGCGCTATGCGCGGGGGAAGTGTGCCTACCGCAGGGAAGCGAGGATCATTGTCGCACCGGCACTCCCCACGTCATGGCCGGGCTCGTATGAGGGTTTCCCTGTCAAGCGGCTTTTTTGGGTCGGATGGACAAAATCCAGTTCCACCGTGTGTTCATCCTTCTTATCGAGCGAATCCGGTGCCTTGCTTGGG
>JBEKNT010000055.1:0-22655 GCA_049522565.1 Acetobacteraceae bacterium | reverse complement strand
ATCCTGGCCAGGCTGGCGGCGGCGTTGGGCGCGGCGAACAAGACGGCAGCGTGATGGGCGCAAACTACTCCCCCTCCCCTTGAGGGAGGGGGTTGGGGGGAGGGGTGCGCACAGCCGAGGACAGTGGATGTACGCACCCCTCCCCCCAACCCCCTCCCTCAAGGGGAGGGGGAGTAGTTTGCGCCCATTCTGCCTTCAGAGAGACCCACCCAATCTCCAGGGGAGAACAAACAATGAGCGATCCAATCGTCGCCGCCTACGCCGAGACGGAAGAGTACACCCCGCGCACCATCCTCGCCGGCGCCATCGGCAATATGATCGAGTGGTACGACTGGACCGTCTATGGCCTCCTGGCCGGCGTGTTCTCGCGCTCGATCTTCCCCGCCGACGATCCCACCAGTTCGATCATCGCCGCGCTCCTCACCTTCGCCCTCGGCTTCCTGATGCGGCCGATCGGATCGATCGTGCTGTCGCCGCTGGCCGACCGCTTCGGCCGCCGGCAAATCCTGTCGCTGACCATCCTGCTGATGGGCCTCGGCAGCCTGGTCGTCGCACTCACCCCGTCCTATGCCGCGATCGGCATCGCCTCGCCGTTGCTGATCCTGACAGCGCGGCTACTGCAAGGCTTCTCCGCCGGCGCTGAATTCCAAAGCTCCACCGTCTTCCTGGTCGAACACGCGCCGGTGCGACGCCGCGCCTTCGTCGGCTCCAGCCAGCTCGTCAGCATCGGCATCGCCATATTACTCGCCACCGGCGTTTCGGCGCTGACCACCAACCTCATCCCGCAACCCATCTTGGGAAGTTGGGGCTGGCGTCTGCCATTTCTGCTCGGAGCGCTGATCTCGCTGTACGGGCTGTGGATCCGCCTGCGCTTGCCGGAGACGCCGCACTTCGTCGCCATGGAGCAGCGGGGGGAAAAGGCGCGGCGGCCGATGTTCGAGGCATTCCGGCGGCATCCGCGCGAGACGTTGTTCGTGTTCTCGGTGCAGGTGACGACGGTGATGTTCTACACCTGGACGGTGTTCCTGCCGACCTACGCCAACCTTGCCGGCAAGCTGCCGCTGGCCCAAGGCCTGATCGGCGGCACGATTTCGCTCGCCGTGTTCTGCGTCGCGGTGCCGGCCGCGGCGGCACTGTCCGACCGGATCGGCCGCAAGCCGCTGCTGATCGGCAGCGCCTTCGGTTTCCTACTCCTGGCATGGCCGATGTTCTCGGCGCTCGGCAATGGCGATTTCGTCACGTTCCTGGTGGTGGACATCGTCGGCTGCTCGCTGATCGCGATGATCGACGGCGTCATGCCCGCGCTGTTCTGCGAGCTTTTTCCCACGCGCGTGCGCACCTCGGGGATCGGCGTGCCGTATCAGATCGCCTCGGCGATCTTCGCCGGCACCGCGCCGCTGATCGCCGCCTGGTTCGTGCGCAACGGCCAGCCGCTGGGGATTGCCTGGTACGTGATGGCGGTCGGGCTGGTATGCGGCGTGGTGTTCTGCATGATGCCGGAGACGCGCGGTCGCGCATTGGGCTGACTGCGTTCGCAGGGAGACACGATGATGGCCAACCCGCTCGATCCCGCCCTGTTCCGCCCCGACGCCGTGTCGCGCGAGACACGCGCGTTGAACGAGGCCATGGTGAAGATACTGACGGGAATGCCGGACTGGTGGGTGGCCGGCGCGGCGGCCACGCGCGCGGCGCGGCGACGCGGCGACGGCCCGTTCCCCCCGCCGGTCATGTCGAAGCGCGCCCGCACCCGGCAGATTTCCGGCAAGGACGGCAACGTCATTCCACTGCACATCATCGCTCCGGACCATCCGCGCGGCGTCTATCTGCACATCCATGGCGGCGGTTGGGTGCTCGGCGCGGCCGACCTGCACGATCCGGTGCTGGAACGGATCGCCGACAACACCGGGCTGGCGGTGGTCAGCGTGGAATACCGGTTGGCCCCGGAACATCCTTATCCGGCGGGCCCCGACGACTGTGAATCCGCCGCGGTGTGGCTGACCCGCCATGCCAGAGCCGAGTTCGGCACTGACGTCTTGACGATCGGCGGCGAGTCGGCTGGCGGGCATCTTTCGGCGGTGACGCTGCTGCGCATGCGCGACCGGCACGGCTATACCGGCTTCCGCGGCGCCAATCTGGTGTACGGCGCGTACGACATGACCATGACGCCGAGCCAGCGTGCCTTCGGCAACGAACGCCTGGTGTTGCGCACCAACGACATCGTGCAGTTCGCCAACGCCTTCCTGCCGGCGGTGCCGGACCGGCGCGATCCGGACATTTCGCCGCTCTATGCAAAATTGCATAACATGCCGCCGGCCCTGTTCACCGTCGGCACCGCGGACGCCTTCCTCGACGACACGCTGTTCATGCACGCGCGCTGGATCGCCGCGGGCAACGACGCGGAGCTGGAGATCTACCCGGGCGGCGCGCACGGCTTCACGCTGTTCCCGAATGCGCAGGCCGATAAGGCGGCCGCAGCGATGGATGCGTTCCTGCGCCGGGTGACGGCGTAGCGCGGGCTCAGGGCGGCGTGGTACGGCTGGCGATCGTCGCCAGCTTGTCGCGCATGTCGAAGAACACCAGGATCACTTCGCAGTAGATCCGCCACAACAGCGCCATCGCGCACATGGCGATCAGCGGCAGGATCACGCCGCTGAGAATGCTGAATGTCCAGATGCCGAAGATCACGCGGATCAACGTTCCCAGCGCGATCACCAGCAGGCCGAGCACGAACACGACGTGGATGATGCTCGGGGTGATGAAACGGTCGAAGGACAGGAAATCGAACATGGCGGGCTCCTTTCGCTTGACGAAGGGAGCCTACGCGCGATCTCCGGCGCGTGACTACGCTCCGTCCGCCAGGCGGGTGCCGCACAGGGTCAGGCCGCGGTCGAACTCATTGCCGACCGGTTGGCAGGCGGCGGGATCGATCTGCCGGCCATATGAACGCAGCAGCGCGGCATAATACGCCGGCGGCTTGTCGATCAGCACCAGCGCGGGCGCGGCATGGCGCACCCGCCGCAGGATTTCGTCGCGCAGCAGGCCGGCGCGGGGCACCTCGGCGATGCCGACGAAGGCAATGTCCTTGCCGCGCAGGAACGGTGCCGCGAAGCCGATCGGCTTCGCGGCGAGGATGATCGTGGCGTCGTCCGGAATGGCCGGTGCATGGATGTCGAACACGCTGGTGCCGTAATGCCGGAGCCGTCCCCAGCCCGGCCGGGAAGACACCGCGACGAGTGCGACGAGCACGATCGCGCATGCGACCGGCAACCGCCGCGCGGCAAAATCCGCTGCCGGACCGCTCGCCACCGCGGCACGCAAACCAAGAATGATGATGATCCCCGTCAGGACTTCCAGGCCGAGCGCGTAACGCAAGATCGAGAACAGGACTTCCCAGGCCACATAGGATACGGCCACGAAGATGCAGATGGCGACAGCAACCGGCTGCGGGGTGACGCCCGCTCGGCGGTGCGCGCCTGGCACGCGCCGCACCAGCCCGCCGATGGCCAGGGCGGCGATGGCAACATAGGCCAGTGCAAAGCGTGGATCGCGAACTTCCACCTCGGCAACCACGAAGGCACGTCCGCGCAGCCAGAAGAACGGGTAGAACAGTGCCTGCACCGCATCGCGCGGCATGAAGCGGGTATCGGAACCGTTGTCGGTGGGCACCCATGGCGAGGCGAAAACATGGTTGAACAGGGGAAAGAGCGGGTTGCCGAAACGCCGGTACAGCAGCCAGCCCCACCAGCCATAAACCAACGCAAATCCCGCAGCCCAGCCGAAGCAGAACACCACCGCGCCGGTCCACGCGCGCCGCGTGCCGCCCGCCGTCAAAGTCAGCGCGACCAGCGCGCCCGGTGCCAGGATGCAGGCGGTCGGCTTGAGTCCGGCAGCACAGCCGATCAAGACTCCCGCGACGAGCATGGCGCGGTTCCACGCGCCACGCCGCATCGTTGCGCGGCGCGGCAGCAGCGAGAGCGGCGCGAGAAGACCAGCCAGTGCCAGCGCCGATACCTGAATGTCGCCATAGGTGGTGCCGATCTCGGACCAGGTCGCGGTCCCGCTGACGCCAATGGCTGTAGCGATGGGCGCGAGCCAGGCTTCCGCCGGCGTGGCTGCCGGCAGAGCGATGCGCGCGATGCGCAACACCACCACGATCAGCAGGCCGAATGGTACGCCGGCGAGGCATGCGACGACGCGCGGCAAGCCGGGAAGCAGTTGGACCGCCAACAGGTAGTAGGGCACATCGAGCAGGGGACTGAAGTAGGTTTGGATCCCGACCGGGTAGAGGTCGTGCGCGAAACGGCCATCGACGAAGCTGAATGCATTGTAGAGATGATAGTTGAGCAAATCCCAGTTACGGTCCTGGCCTTGCCCAAGCGAGATGCAGCAAGCCAGCAGCAGCAACAGCGCGCTCTCCACCGCGCCGCCCGGTGGCAGTGGCAGAACTCTCCGCCAGGCGGGCGTGTTGCCCGATGCGGCGGGGGGATTGGCGGCGAGCGTCATTCAGTCCGGCTTTACCCCCAAAATCCCCGCCAGGTCCTGGATGAACTGCCAGGCCACGCGGCCCGAGCGGGCGCCGCGCGTCACCGACCACTCCACCGCCCGCGCGCGCAAGGCCTCGGCATCGATCGGCAGGTGCATCGCCGCCGCGTAGCCGTCGATCATGGCGAAGAACGTGTCCTGGTCGCAATTATGGAAGCCGAGCCACAGGCCGAACCGGTCCGATAGCGATACTTTTTCCTCGGTCGCCTCGGACGGGTTGATCGCGGTGGCGCGCTCGTTCTCGATCATGTCGCGCGGCATCAGGTGGCGGCGGTTGGAGGTAGCGTAGAACAGCACGTTGTCCGGCCGTCCCTCGATGCCGCCTTCCAGCACCGATTTCAGCGCCTTGTAATCGGCATCTTCACGTTCGAACGACAGGTCGTCGCACAGGATCAGGCAACGGCGGCTCTGCCCGCGCAGCACGTTCAGCAGATCCGGCAGCGAGCGGATGTCCTCGCGATGGATTTCCACCAGTGCCAGAACGCCGCCAAGCTGGGCATTCGCCACCGCGTGTACCGCTTTGACCAGCGAGGACTTGCCCATGCCGCGGGCGCCCCACAGCATGGCGTTGTTGGCCGGCAGGCCGCGGGCGAAGCGCAGCGTGTTGTCCAGCAGGATCTGCTTCTGCCGGTCCACGCCCTGAAGCAGCGAAATATCGACGCGCGAGACTTTCGCCACCGGCGAGAGGTGGGGCGGCGCGGGATACCAGACGAAGGCCTCCGCCGCATCCAGCGCCACGGCGGGCAATGGCGGCGGGGCGAGGCGTTCCAGCGCCTCGGCGATCCGCGTGGTAAGCTCGATCAGGCGCTGGTCCATCGGGGGCGGTTCCGGCAAAGCTTGACGCAAAGGGGGCGGAAAGTATGGTCCCGGCGCGATCACCGCAAGGACCCGGATAATGTTGATTTCCCCCGCCTACGCGCAGGACGCCAGCAGCATGCTGGGCAGCGCCACCTCGTTCCTGCCGCTGGTACTGATATTCGCGGTGTTCTACTTCCTGCTGATCCGGCCGCAGCAGCAGAAGCAGAAAGAGGCGCGGGCGATGATCTCGGCGATCAAGCGCGGCGATCGGGTGGTGACCGGCGGCGGCATCCTCGGCACGGTTCAGCGTGTGCCGATGGTGCAGGACAAGGACGGCAAGCAGGTGGCGTCGAACGAGATCGAGGTGGAGATTGCGCCGAACATCCGCGTGACGGTGCTGCGCGAGACGATCACCAGCGTGATCCGCCCGACCGCGGCGAACGACAGCAAGCCGGCCAAGGCGTCGTAGCATCGCGAAGAACCTCTCCCGCGAGAGCGGGAGAGGTCGAGACGCGCAGCGTCGAGGGTGAGGGTGACCGGGTCGCCTCGCTCTACCTGCTACTTGCCGACCCGATCACCCTCACCCTCGGTGCTCTCGCACCATCGACCTCTCCCGCGCGCAGCGCGGGAGAGGTTTCCTCATGCATTGACGCGCGCGGCTTCTCTCTCCAGCGTTCGCTCCTACTCGCGGTCTGGGGGACGGAATGCGCATTGCCGAAATGGACTGGCGGATGGTCGAGGACTGGGTCCGCCACGACGACCGCTGCGTGCTGCCGCTCGGCAGCACCGAACAACATGCGGGCCTGTCGCTGGCGACCGACGCGATCCTCGCCGAACGGGTGGCCATCGAAGCGGCCGAGCCGCTCGGCATTCCGGTCTTCCCCGTCCTGCCCTACGGCCTGACGCCCTATTTCACCAGCTTCGCCGGCAGCGTAACGTTGCGGGTCGCGACCTTCGCCGCACTCCTGCGCGATGTGCTCGACAGCTTGAAGCAAACCGGCTTCCGCCGCGTGCTGATCGTCAACGGCCATGGCGGCAACCAGCCGGCGATCTCGCTGGCACAGGAATGGATGATGGACAACCCCGATGCGCGGGTGCGCGTGCACGACTGGTGGCGCGCGCCACTGACCGCGGCGGTGGTGCAACGCATCGATCCGGTCGCCAGCCATGCGAGCTGGATGGAGAATTTCCCCTGGACCCGCCTGCCGAATCGCGAGCCGGTGGAAGGTGCCAAGCCGATGGTGGACGTTGACCAGCTTCGCGCTTTGCCGCCGTTCGAGGTGCGGCTGATGCTGGATGACGGCAATTTCGGCGGCCGCTACCAACGCGACGATGCCGAAATGCTGGAAATCTGGGAAGTCGCCGTGCGCGAAACCCGTGCCCTGCTCGAGGGATGGTGAGATGGCCGCGCCCATCCTGATCTGGGGTGCCGGCGCGATCGGCGGCTCGGCGGGCGCCTGGCTGAAACGCGCCGGGCACGACGTCACCTTCGTCGATGTCGTGCCCGAGCATGTCGCCGCGATTCGCGATCCGTCGCAAGGATTGCGCATCAGCGGTCCGGTGGAACAGTTCGGCGTGACCGCGCCAGCCTTTACACCGGCGGAACTATCCGGCACCTGGCACCACATCTTCCTGGCCGTGAAGGCACAACACACCGAGGCAGCGACCCGCTCCCTGTTGCCGTTTCTTGCCGACGACGGCTACGTCCTGTCGCTGCAAAACGGACTGAACGAAGACATCATCGCCGGCATCGTCGGGCGCCGGCGCACCATCGGCGCGTTCATAAACTACGGCGCCGACTGGATGGCACCGGGCGAGATCATGTTCGGCAATCGCGGCGCCGTGGTGCTGGGCGAACTGGACGGCGCGATCACGCCTCGGCTGCAAGCGCTGCACACGCTGCTGCGCGACTTCGAACCCGATGCGATCACCACGCCGGACATCTGGGCGTATCTGTGGGGCAAGCTCGGCTACGGCGCGATGCTGTTCGCCCAGGCACTCGGCGAGGCGGGCATCGCCGACTGCCTGGCGCGGCCGGAACTTCTCCCCCTGTGGCGGCAGCTTGGAGCGGAGGCGATCAGCGTCGCTTTGGCGGACGGCGTGCAGCCGCGCGGCTTCAACGGCTTCGAGGTGGATGCGTTCCGTCCAGGCGCCAGCGAAGCCGCGGCGCGCGCCTCCGTCGCAGCGATGTCGGCATTCAATCGCGGCAGTGCCAAGACGCATTCCGGTGTCTGGCGCGACCTGTGGGTGCGCCGGCGCCGCACCGAGGTGGACGTGCAGATCGCGCCGATCGCGGCGCATGGCGCGCGGCACGGCATCGACTGTCCCGCCACGCGTCGCCTGGTGGCGATGATCCATGCAGCGGAGCAGGGCAGGTTGCCGATGAGCGACGATAATTTGCGGCGCCTGGCAAAGGAGAGTGCGGCGGCATGAATATCCGTTTCGACGGCAAGGCGGTTGCGGTCACCGGCGCGGGGCATGGTTTCGGCCGCGCCATCGCGCAGAGTTTTTCCCGACTCGGCGCGCGCGTGTTTGCCACCGATCTGTCGGCCGACGAATTGGCAGAGACCGCCGCGGTGGGAAACATCGTGACGCAGGTGGTCGATCTGCGTGACCGCGCCGCGGCGGCGGCGTGGATCGGCGCGATCGAGGCGCAGACCGGCGGCGCGATCGACGTTCTGGTGAACGACGCCGGCGGCGTGGCGGGGCAGGAATTCAAGCCGGTCGAGGACGTGTCGGATGCCGACTGGAACGTCATCTTCGACATCAACGTCAATGCCGCCTTCATCCTGTGCCGCGCCGCCGCGCCCGGCATGAAGCGGGCCGGCGGCGGCCGCATCGTCAATATCAGCTCGGGCGCCGGGCTGCAGCCGTCGCTGACCGGGGTGCAGGCGTATTGCAGCGCCAAGCATGCGGTGGTGGGCCTGACGCGCCAACTCGCGCACGAGTTGGGCCGGTTCGGCGTCACTGTGAACTCGGTCGCCCCGGGCTTCATCCGCACCAACGCGGCGACCGAGCGGCAATGGGACAGCTACGGGCCGGAGGGGCAGAAGGGACTGGTGCAGCGGATCGCCATGCAGAAGTTGGGCACGGCGCAGGATATCGCCAACGCGGTGCTGTTCTTTGCGTCGGATCTTGCCGGGTTTGTTAATGGACAGATCCTGCAAGTGGACGGCGGACGGTAGGGCGCAGAAAAAACCTCTCCCGCTTCGCGGGAGAGGTCGCGGTGCGCAGCACCGAGGGTGAGGGTGATCGGGTCGCCCCGCTGCAAACAGATCGTGCGTACCGCTGCACCCTCACCCTCGCCGCTCACGCGTCTCGACCTCTCCCACTTCGTGGGAGAGGTTTTAGGTACGCCGCTGCGGTGAAATCCGGCGCGACATCGGCCGTCATCCGCCGCGCGTGGTGGTCGAAATCCGCGAAGAACAGATCCCGGCTGATATGCGCCACGATCGTCGGTATGTCGCGTTTCATGCTCGGCACGTCGCCGGTCGGCACGCCGAAGCTGACGAAGCCTGCCGGGTTCTGCACATGGATGTCGCGCAGCCAGGGCGCGGCGCCCGGGGTCTTCTCGAGATATTCATGGGCCGCCCCGAGATACGGATGCGCGCCCAGCCAAGTATCGGCCGCGTCGTCCGGCGGCTCGAAGCGATCACGCCACAACAACACCTGTCCGGCAAACGCTGCCAGTTCAGGACGCGCCGCCAGATCGGCGTGATAGCCCGTGCCGGCGATCACGCAATCGCAACGGAATGCCGCGCGGCCCACCTGCGCAACAATCCGCTCGTTCTCGACGCGCGCGGCGTCCCATGACGAGGCGAGATGCAGATGGAAATTCGCGAATGCTACCGCGCGTTCGATCGCATCGATGGTCGGCGTGGAACCGGCACGACGAAACCGGATCGCCTGTTCCCAACGCGTCGCATCCGGCAGCGCATGATAGTTGTCGTAGGCACCCGGATAGCCGCGGCTGCGGCTGATCGGCACCGCGGCGATCGCCGGCCGCCGGGCGAACAAGTGCACCGCAGCGGCGCCCGCCTCCAGCGCCACGCCGGCAGCATCGAACGCGGATGCGGCCGCACCGATGACCGCCACCACTTTGCCGCGCAAGGCGGCGAAGTCGATGGCGTCCTCGGTGTGGGCGTAGAGCCGGGACGGCAGCGAGTCGGTCAGCACCGGCGGCACATAGGCCCCGCCGTAACCGGTAAAGCCGGTGGCAAGCACGATTTTCCGGGTGGTTTCCACCGTGGCCTGACTGTCGACTTCGAGATGCAGACGGAAGTGCCGATCGGCCGGCTCGATCCGGCGGAGCCTGCTGCGGTAGCGGATCGGTATCTCGAGGAAATGGCGATACCAGCGCAGATACTCCGCCCAGTCGGTGCGCCTGATGCGGTCGATCGCGGCATAGGCTGCCGCGCCGTGCCGCGCTTCGTACCAGCCCTGGAAACTGAACGCCGGAATCCCGAGTTCCGGTCCCGGCAATGTCTTCGGCGTGCGCAGCAGGTTCATCCGGGCGGCGGTCAGCCAGATCCCCGCCCCTGTCTCGTCCGCGGCGGCGTCGATGATGGTTACCCGACCGATGCCTGCGCGGCGCAGCGCAAACGCGATGCCGCAGCCGGTCTGCCCACCGCCGACGATGGTGACGTTATGGTCGATCCCGGCATGCTCCGGCACCCAATTCGGCGGATCGGCGCCGATCAGCCGGAGTGCATCGCGGGCCGCGGAGTCGGTATCGATCGGCTGGGTCATCGCGTTACCTCGTCGGCATGGCACGATCGTCCGCTATAGCGTGCAGCGGATCAAATACCGAAGCGCCGCGCGTCCATGCTGCGATCCCGCTGTCACTGCGGCGATCGGCTGTCATTGCGAGTTGGCCACCGGCCGGCAGCGGCCGACCCGCCCTGAATGAAACTGCGGAGGTCGCCGCGAAGGATACTCCCCCTCCCACAAGGGGAGGGGGAGTCTCTCTGTTTCTTGCGAGGAGCAAAGCGACGAAGCGATCTCCTGCCTGACGAGCGGCTCGTCGGGCAGGAGATCGCTTCGTCGCTTTGCTCCTCGCAATGACACAGGGGACACGGCGAACCTCACAGCAGGCCGGCGGCAAGGTTCACCGTCAGCGCCAGAATGATCGTGTTGAACAGGAAGCTCAGCAGGCCATGCACGGCCGCCAGGCGACGCAGCTTGCGCGACGTGATCTGCACATCGGAGACCTGAAACGTCATCCCCAGCACCAGCGCAAAATACATGAAGTCCAGATAGTCCGGCTGCTGTTCTTCAGGAAACTCCAGGCCACGATCTACATCCGGCCCGCCGCGATCGTTCGCGTAATACTCGTGCGCATAGCGGAACGCAAAGGTCGTATGCGTCATCAGCCAGGAGACGAACAGCGTCACCGCCACCAGCGCGAGATGCCAATCCTTCTGCCATCCGGACGCAGCTTTCGTCCCGGCGAATTCGCCGAGAATCGCCGCAAAGCTGAACACCACCGCGGCCACCGTCAGCGCGAAGATGGTCCACTCGCCTTCCTGTTGCGCCTCGGCGTCCGCCGCCATGCGTTCCACGCGTTCGGTGGTGAACAGCAACGCCGACAGCGCGAGGTAAACGATGACGCCAGTGTCCCACGCGAGAATGGCACGGGTCGTGTGGCCGATCGCCGCCGGCAGCAGCGGCGCGATGACCAATCCGCAGCCGAAGCCGATGAACAATCGCGGACGGGCCGCGACGATCCGCCACAGGCGCAGCACGCGCCGCGCGGCCGGCATCTCAGCCGAGCGCGGCAAGAATCCCGGCGAACAGCTTCCCTCGATACGCCAGGCTGTCCACCAGGATGTGCTCGTCCAGCGTATGCGGGCCGGCGCCTTGCACGCCAAGCCCGTCCAACGTGGCAATGCCCATCGCGCCGGTGAAATTGCCGTCCGAGCCGCCGCCGGAACTCTGGTGCGGGATGTCGAGGCCCAACCCGCGTGCGATGTCACGCGCCACGCCATACAGCGCCATGCCGCGCGCATCCGGCTCCCACACCGGCCGCGTCACGCCACGCGTTACCCGGAACGACACGTCGTTCGCCGAGGCGTGCAGCGCCAGCATGGCGGCGACCCCGCGATTGAGGTCCTCCTGCCGCTTGGCCATCGACAATGCCTCACCGGTGCAGGTGGTGGACACGCAGTTCACCCATTGCCCGCCGTGGATCACGCCGACGCTGAAGGTGCAGTCGTCCGTTGTCATGTCCTCGATTTCGACGATCTTGCGGGCCATTTCCTTGATCGCCGAGCGGCCCTCGGCGAGCCGCGCGCCGGCGTGGCTCGGCCGGCCGGTGGCTTCCAGGTTAAACCGCGCGATCGCGTAACGACCTGTCACCACGCCGCCATCGGCGCGCGCCGGTTCCGGCACCAGCACATAGCGATGGCGCGACGCTTCCGCCTCGATCAGGTCGCGTGTCGAAGGACTGCCGACCTCTTCGTCGCAGGTCAGCAGCATGGTGATCGGCAGCCTGGTGGCGACGCGCGCGCGGGCAAGCTGCCTGATCGCCTCCAGCGCGAGGTAGTTGCCGCCCTTCATGTCGCAGATGCCAGGCCCCCAGGCCCGGCCGCCCTCGCGGCGGAACGACAATGTCCGCAGCGTGCCGATCGGGTGCACGGTGTCGAGATGGCCCATCACCAGGATGCCCGGCTCGTTCGGCGTGGCGTGCGGGAAGGTCGCGCGCACGCAATCGCCGAAGCCCATGCGCCCCGCAACCCGTTCGATGCGCGCGCCGGCAATCACCAGATCGCGCGACGCGACATCCATCATGCGATTGACGGCGGCGGCATCGTAGGTGGGGCTTTCGCACTCCACCCAGACGCGCAGCCCGTCCAGCATCGCGTCGGCGTCGAAGGGCAATTCGGCGGGATTCATCGGCTGGCTCCATCTAAAGGCCGAGATAGGCGGTCTTCAGTCGCGGATCGTCGGCAAGCGTCGTGGCTGTACCCGAGAGTGCCACACGGCCATATTCGATGACATAGGCACGCTGCGCGATCGCCAGCGACTGCATAACATTCTGCTCTACTAACAAAATCGCCAGCCCGTCCTCATGCAGCCGCGCGATCAGCGTGAACAACTCCTCGGTGAGTTTCGGCGACAGACCCAGCGAGGGCTCGTCGAGGATCAGCAGTCGCGGCTCTCCCATCAGCCCGCGGCCGATCGCCAGCATCTGCTGCTCGCCACCACTCATCGAACCGGCCTGCTGCGTGAGGCGTTCGTGTAGCCGCGGAAAGATGTCCAGCACGCGGCGCAGGTTCGCGGCGCGATCGGCGCGCCCGCGTGCATAGCTTCCGAGCAATAGATTCTCGCGCACCGAAAGGTTGGGAAAGATGCGGCGGCCTTCGGGCACGTGGATCAGTCCGGCGCGCACGATGGCCGCGTGGTCGGCGCGCGCGATGTCGGCGCCGTCGAAGCGGATCGTGCCGGCGCGGGCACGCAGCAGGCCGGACAGCGTGCGATTCAGCGTGGTCTTGCCAACACCGTTGGCACCGAGCACGGCGACGATCTCGCCGGCCCCGACATCGAGGTCGATGCCATGCAGCACTTCGAACACACCATAGCCGGCGTGCAGACCGCGCACTTCCAGCATGCACGCCACACTGCTCATGCGTCTGCACTGCGCATCGTGGCGGCCAGAGCTGCGACTGCGCTCCACCCGTCACGGCGGGCGCAGGCCCGCCATCCACGACTGCGCCGCGCGCACAAAGGCAAGTCGTGGATGGCCGGCCCGCGCCTGCCATGCCGATTGGGGGCGTAACTGCTCATGCATCACCCATGGCGCGCCATCCGTTCGGCCGCACCATGGCCGAGGTAAGCCTCGATGACGGTCGGCGCGGTGGCGATCTCACGCGGCGTGCCGGAGGCGATCAGCGCACCCTCGGCGAGCACGTGCACCTGCGCGGCCAACGCGGCGACCGCCTGCATGACATGTTCGATCAGCAGGATGCCGACGCCATCGGCGTGGACGGCGCGGATCAGCGCGACGATCTCGTTCACCTCGGCCGGGTTCAGCCCGGCCATCACCTCGTCCAACAACAGCAGGCGCGGGGCGGTCGCCAGGGCGCGCGCCACCTCCAGGCGTTTGCGGCCGGCCAGCGTCAACGCCGCGGCAGGGCGATCCAGCATAGGCCCGAGGCCGAGACGCGTGCCGACCGCGCGCGCCGCCGCTGCCGCCGCCACGGGGTCCGCGGTGCGCAGGAAGGCGCCGACGCGGATGTTCTCCATCACGGTCAGGCCGGCGAATGGCTGGGTGATCTGAAAGGTGCGCACCATGCCGAGCGCCGCGATGCGATCGGGCCGCCAGCCGGTGATGTCGGTGCCGATGAAGCGCACGCTGCCCTCGTCGGGCGGGGTGAAGCCGGCGAGCATGGCGAACAACGTGGTCTTGCCGGCGCCGTTCGGGCCGACCAGCGCGGTAATCGTACCTTGCGGCACGTCGAGATCGACCGAGCGCACGGCCGTGAGGCCACCGAAACGTTTGGTCAGTGAGCGGACGACGAGAAATCCCTCTCCCGCTTGCGGACGAGGGTCGGGCGAGGGGCGTGCGGGCCGCATCATCCTCACCCTCCCCTCGCCCGCAAGCGGGAGAGGGATTTGAAGCGCAAGCCCGCGATTCCGTGCGGCAGAAACGCGATGATCGCCAGCAGCACGACGCCGTACAGCATCGGCGCGAAGCCAGGTGTTTGAATAAGTACGCGACTGGTGTCGGCAATCAGGTGCAGTGCGATGGCGCCGAGCACCGGTCCCCACACCGTACCGGCGCCGCCGATCATCGCCACCAGCAGCATCTCCACACTGCGCTCGACCCCGAACGCAATGGACGGATCGATATACAGGAACATCTGCGCGTACAGCACGCCGCCGGTGGCGGTGATCGCGCCGGATAAGGCGAGGGCCTGCGTTTTGATGCGCACCAGATCGACACCCAACGCAGCGCCGGCGTCCTCGTTTTCCCGCACCGCGGCCAGGCGCGCTCCGAAACGCGACCGGCGCAGCCAGGCGGCGATCAGCATGGCGATGACGAGCAGGGCCAATACCATGGCATAGGCGGTGCGGCGGTCGGCGAACTGGAAGTTCATCAGGGTGGGCTTGAGGGGAATCAGGATGCCAAGGCCGCCTCGGGTGATGTCCAGGCTGTTGGCCAGGATGCGGAACACTTCCGCCACGGCCAGGGTGACCAGCGCGAAATAGCTGCCGCGCAGCCCGGCGCGGAACGCGGCAAGACCCACCGCGGCGCCGACCAGTGCGCCGAGGACCGCAGCGGCCGGCAGGCCAAGCCATGGACTGATCCCCCAGCGCGTCTGCATGATGGCGACGGCATAGGCGCCGACGCCGAAGAACATGGCGTGGCCGAAGCTGGTCAGGCCGCCGAACCCGCCGGCGATGTTCCAGCCCTGCCCGAGCAGCGCCGAGAACGCGGTCAGCATCGCCAGGTTGACCAGGAACTGCGACGGCAGCGCGAAGGGCACCAGCGCCAGCAGCACGATCGCTAAGTGGAACCAGCGGTTCATGGGAAAGACTTTACCTCTCCCGCTGCGCGGGAGAGGTCGAGGCGCGCAAGCGACGAGGGTGAGGGTGATCGGGTCGGCACGCTGCATAAGAACGCAGCGAGGCGACCCGATCACCCGCCGACGCCGCGACGCGGCGCGTTGGTCCGCGTCGCGGCCCAACCCCACTGCATGGGCGAGGTTTTCTCATCGCGCGGTGCGGAACAGGCCGGTGGGACGGAACAGCAGCACGGCGATGAACACCAGCGAGATGCCGATCGGTCCGAGCGATTCGCCGAGGAACAATCCACCCAGGCTCTCCGTCACGCCGATGATCAGGCCGCCCACCACCGCGCCAGGGAAGCTGCCCATGCCGCCCAGCACGACGATGGTGAAGGCGACCAGCACGAATGCGTTGCCCACCTGCGGCGACACGTAGAACGTCGGCAACAGCAGGCATGCCGCGGCGCCCAGTGTTGCTATGCCGATGCCGTAGGACAGCGCGAAAATCCGCTGCGACCGGATGCCGACCAGCCGGGCACCATCCGGCTCGCGCGCCACCGCGCGGATTGCGCGCCCGGTGTCGGTCAGCGTCATGAACGCCCACAGCACACCGGCCATCGCCAGGGCCACGGCGAAGGAGATCAGCCGCGGCACCGAGAGCAGTAGCGGGCCGGCTTCCAGCACCGCGAACTGGTAGGGCGTGTCGATGGTGCGCGTGTCGCCGGTGAACAGCACCAGCGCCAGGTTGTCCAACACCACCGCAACGCCCAGCGTGGCCAGCAGGATGCCGCGGTCGTCGCCATGCGAGATGCGGCCGATGACACCGGCATACAGCGCCCACCCGACGACAAACATGATCCCGGTCAGCGGCAGCAGCGCGACATAGGGATCGAGCCCGACCCAGCTTACCAACATCCAGGCGCCGAACATGGCCACCATCAACAGGCTGCCATGCGCGAAGTTGACGATGTGCAGCACGCCGTAGATCAGCGTCAGTCCAAGCGCCACCAGCGCATAGACGCCGCCGGTCAGCAGGCCGTTCACCACGCCGGCGACGAGAATGTCGAGCGACGGCAAGCCCGGCTCAGATCTTCGGGCGTGGGAACACCGGCTTGGCGTCGGCGAATTGCTCCGGGTACACCACCTTGATGTCGTGATCCTGGATCTGTAGTCCGACCGCCTGACAGCCCTGGTTCTGCCCGTTGACGAACTTGGTCGGGCCATATGGCAGCATGTCGGGAAAGTATGTGCTGGCGGCCAAGGCGGGCAGGACCTGCTTCTTGTCGGCAGTGCCGGCACGCTGGAAGCCATCGGCCAGCAGGCGCACCGCGTAGTAGCCGAACAGGACTTCCCAGGAGAACACGTGGCCGGCGTCCACCACGCGCTTGCGGAATGCCACCGCCTCGGGTTTGCGTGGATTGTACCAGTGGTTGAAGTCCATGACGTTCTCGGAGACTTCCGGCTGATCGTGCGCGAATTTCAGGTCGAAGCCGCCGCCCAGGACGGAGAACATCGCCACCAGCGGCACGCGCTGCTGCACCAGTGTGCGGATCAGCAGCACATACTCGTTCACGTAGTTGGAGAGGATCACCAGTTCCGGCTTCTGTTCTTTGATGCGCAGCACGATGTTGCTGAAGTCGCGCGTCGGCGTGGGATGGGGGATCACTTCCGGCACGGCAATACCGATGCCGGGCAGCTTCTCCTTCAGCACATTGGCGGTGTTGGTGCCGAACTCGCTGTTCTCGTGCACCAGCACTGCCGACTTCACCGGTGAGCCGGCTGCCTTGTTCAGGGCGTCCAACTCGGCCACCGCGCCGATCACGGTGGGAGTGGCCGGCGGGAACAGGCGGAACGTGTTGGCCAGGCCGCGCGCGGTGAGCGAATCGGCGACGCCGCTGTCGATCGAGAACGGCAGGTCGTATTTTGCCGCCGCCTGCGTCGCCGCGAGGCCGAGGCTGGAGGAGAAGCAGCCGGTAAAGCCGGAAGCGCCGGCCTCGGCGAACTGGTCCACCAAGCTGGCGGCCAGCTCCGGCTTGAGCTGGGCGTCGCCGAGCAACGCCTCGAGCTTCGCGCCGCCCATCGCCTTGATGCCGCCGTCCGCATTGACGTCCTCGATCGCCAACTGCCCGCCCAGCCGGCATTGCCCACCGGAGAAGGCGAGCGGGCCGGTCACCGGGTGGATCAGGCCGAGCTTCACCGAAGCGGGCTGCGCGCGCAGCACCGCTGGCGCGGCGAGGCTCGCGGCACCGGCGGCGAGCATCGTGCGGCGGGTCAATCTGGCCATGGTGGTCACTCCCTTGCGTGTGGGGCGGTTTGCGTGTGGATCGGGCCGGCGTATGGGCCGGCTCGCGGTTGTTGTCGCGGCCGGTCAGGCGGCGACGAAGCCCTGGTCCTGTAGCGCGCGAAACCGCGCATTGGCTTCGCGATGGGCTGCGTACGCCGCGGGACTTTCCGCATGCGCCAGACGTTGCTCCGGCACGAAATGGTTGAATGCATCGACGCCGCGCACCAGCAGCGCACTCGGCGTGCCGCGGCCGATCGGCCGGACACTGGTGGGGATGTAGCTGATGCCGAAGCCCATGCGGCGGTGGCTCGCGTCATTGCCCCGGGAGCTGTGCACCAGATTGGTATGGTGCAGCGTCACCGTGCCGGCCATGGCGGGCAGCGGCACGCCGGTCTGCTCGTCGAAACCGTGCACGCCCTGGCCACGCCGGATCATGTTGTGTTTCGCCGGCGCGTCGTAGTGCGGTAATTGCCCGAGCTTGTGGCTGCCGGGAATGACGTGCACGCAGCCGGCTTGCACGGTGGCGTCGGACAGCGCCACCCAGGCGGTGACGTGCAACGGCGGATCGAGGAAGAAATACGTGCCGTCCTGATGCCACAGCACATAGGCCGGACTGTGCGGCTCCTTGATCCACATGGTGGAGTGATACACCAGGATGTCCGGGCCGATGAGATCCTCGACCGCATCCAGCACTTTCGGGTGGTGCACGATGCGATCGGCCCAATCGAACAGCAGGTAGGACTTCGACTTTTCCGGAAAGTCGAGGGGATGGCCGACACTCGCCTCGTAGCGTTCCAGGTCGGCGCGGCAGTGCCGCACTTCCTCGGGCGTCAGCACCGGCACCGCATCGACGTAGCCTTGATCCTGATACTGCTGCACCTGCGCGTCGGTAAGGATTCTGGGCATGTCGCATTTCCCGGTTAGAAGCGGGATTTCATCGGTCGCGGCAGTCGGTGTCAATCTGACGTCAGGCGACGCCCGGAAACAAACGAGTCGTCTCGTGGCGCACACGATCTCTTTCCGTCATGCCGACGAGGGTCGGCATCCACGACTTTGTTGCCTGCATGAGGGAAAGTCGTGGATGCCGGCCTGCGCCGGCATGACGGGGTGGGCGCGACCCGCGCGTTATCTGGCGTGGCAAGTGCCGGGCGTCGCCTTACGGCAGCCGCGCCAGCCGCTCGCCAAGCAAGGCGAAGAACCCGTCGACGTTCAGCGTCTCCAGCACAGCCGCGTTATGCGGCGCTCCGGTGCGGTTCCAACGGTCGATCACCGTGCGACCGCGGCTGGGTCCGGGGCCGAGATCCATGCGCACGCTGCACGGACGGCTGGTGAACAGCTCGGAACGCAGCAGCCAGGCGATCGCGCAGGGGTCGTGCAGTGGCGCGCTGGCGTCGCCAAGACGGGGCGAGGCCGGCACGCTGGCCTGGATGTCGCAGGCGGCACGCAGGCAACGGCCCGCGCCGCGCGTGCGCAGCGCGGCGATGCGCTCCGGCGTGGCCTGCGCCTGGGCGGTCAGTTCCAGCGTCGCGAACACCACCGGGCGGCCGCAGGCCAGCAGCACGGCCAGCGCCTCGGGATCGTTCAGCGCGTTGAACTCGGCGGCGGGCGTCGCGTTGCCCTCGCCCCAGGCGCCGCTCATCAGCACGATTTTGTCCACCTGCGCGGCGAGGGCCGGCTCGGTCATCAGGGCGAGCGCCAGGTTGGTGACCGGGGCGATGCCGACCAGCGTCACCGGCTGCGCGGCCTCGCGCAGGATGCGGCGGATCGCGTCGGCGGCGATGCCGGGCGCCGGCGGGCCGCCCTGCGGGAGGGAAATGCCGCCCAGGCCGTCCACGCCATGCACGCGCGGCTCGTTGACGAAGGCGCCGAGCAGCGGACGGTCGGCGCCGGCGTAGACCGGGACCGGGGAGCCGGCGAGCGCGGTGAGCGCCAGCGCGTTGGCGAGCGTTTGCTCCAGCCCGACATTGCCGCCCGCGGCGGTCACCGCCAGCACGTCGAGTTCCGGCGATGCCAGCGCCAACAGCAGCGCGAGCGCGTCGTCGGTGCCGGGATCGCAGTCGAGGATGATCGGGATCGGCACGGCGGATTCCTTGCCTGGGGCGTGCCAGGATGCCACCTTGGCGCGTGCCGCGGAACCTCACATGACCACACAGTCTGTCGCGCTCGCCAGCGGCGACGGGACGGCGCCGGACGGCAGCCAGGCCGTCACGGTGCCGCTGAACCGCAGGGCGCTGGTGTCGGTATCCGCCGAACGGGTGCGGCGGTTGCGCAAGCATCTTGTCGAGTCGCTGCGCGGGGAGCGGGAAATCAAGCACCCGGAACGCTCCGCCTCGCCGGTGCGGCCCGAGCCGGAGGGTTTTGCCGGTCTGGTGGCGCGCACCGCGTGTACGCTGTGCCAGGGCTGGTGCTGCAAGGGCGGCGAGGAACACGCGTATCTCGATGAACGCGCGATGGCGCGGGTGCGGCGCGCACGGCCAGAACTGGATGCGCGCGCGGTGTTGCGGCTGTACAGCGAGCGTGTGCCGCCGACGGGCTTCGCAGGTTCGTGCGTGTTCCACGGGCCGCAGGGCTGCACCCTGGAACGCGAGCTGCGATCCGATGTGTGCAACAGCTATTTCTGTAGCGGGCTGGGCCATTTCGTGAAGCACACCGACCGCACGGGCAACGTTGTGGTGATCGCTGGAGAAGGCGAGGTGGCGCGCCGGTCGCCGGTGCTGACCGGCTAGCCACGTTCGCGTGGCAGATCCAAGCGGTCCGACCGACCTGCCAAACCCGGAAGAAAGCCAATCGTCCAGGGGCTTGGCGTCATCAGGTAAGGAAAGCTTTCTTGACAACAACCCAAAGTTGTAGTAGAGGGGTTCCGATCAACGGCCGTACTGCGCCGGATGTTCTTATTCGAGACTCGCCGAGTCTGCCGCGCTTCGCCAAGGCTGCCGTGCTTCGCCAAGGCTGCCGTGCTTCGCCAAGGCTGCCGCGACTCGCCAAGCCCGCCACTCCTCCGGGAGGGCGATTTTCTTCAGAGCTCGCCGAGGAATAACCGCGTCGGTTGACGTGCGCACCCTGCCCAATTCGTCATGGTCCGCGCAGGCGGACCATCCTTGATTTCCCATTATGTGCGCCGCAAGGCCGTGGATGGCGAGCGGGAGTCTGCCCCCGGACACGACAGCCGGAGGCCTGCCATGACGGTGGTGGCTGCGTCGGCGAGCCAGTCTTTGGGCCGCTGGCATTAAGCGAAGCGCGCGCCACCCCACCGTGGCCGACGACCGCTCGTGCAAAATTATGGGAGCCCCGAGACGTGTTATTTGAAGCGCTGCGGTTCCTCAACGGGGTGCTGACCCTGCTTGGCGCCGTGCGCTACCCGTTCGTGACCTTGGTGATCCAGCCGCTGCTGACGGTGACCATGCTGCTCGGCCTCTACAGCGGGTGGCATATTCGCGACGAAGGGAGTCTGGTGGCGGGCCTGCGGGTAGCGTTTATCGACACGCGGGCGAATCGCGAAGTCGAGCAACAGGCACTCGTGGCGGCCCTCATGCAGGCGGAACTGCATCAATACGCGACGAGCGGGAAACTGATCGATGAGTTGCTCGGGGTTGTGCTGCTGCACTCGGGAGGAGCGGCGCGGGTTCGGCTTGGCGTGGTCCACAATGGCGTCAGCGGCCTGACCGGCACCAGCATGCTGCGGTACGACGTGACCAACGCCGTCGCATCGCCCGGCCGCGCCGCCGGCGAGACGGTCGTCAACGAGCCGCTGTCCACCTGGAGCGAGTTCCTGCCGGCTCTGCTCGCCGGCAAGTGCCAACTGATCGCGTTAGCGGACGTTCACAACTTCGGACTACAAGGCCGGCTGCGGACATTGGGAGCCAATAGCCTGCTGTCCTGCCCGGTGACGGATGTGGAAGGCAAGCTGCTGGGCGCCTTGTTCTCGAATTGGGACGCGGCGGACCAGCCACCGGCAGGCGACGAATTGAAGGCGCTGATGGACTTCGACCAACGCATCGGCGGGCAGATCGCCTCGGTGCTCAGCGTGCGCAGCCGCCTTGACCTGCCGCTCGCAGCCGCCGGCAAGTGAGGCAGGCGAAGAGCTTCAACCGGCCTGCCGCAAGGCCGCTGGGGCGGCGCTCAGGTTCGGATCAGCCCACGCATTGGCTGCGCGGCCTCGCTGTTGGGGAACACCGTCGTCAGCGCGCCGCCGGGCACCCCCAGATGGGCCGCCAGCAGCCCCTTTGCCACTGATCGCAAATCGGACGTGGGCGCCAGGTCGCGATCCTCGAACAGCTTGCCCGGGCCCAGGCCGGGCCAGTGACCGGCCACGCGTCCGCCGACCACCGCGCCGCCCACCACGAACGCCACCGTGGCGGTGCCGTGGTCGGTGCCCTTGGTGCCGTTCGCCCGGGCGGTCCGGCCGAATTCCGTCATCACCAGAACCGCGGTCTGCCGCCACGCCGGGCCCAGACCCTGCTTCAGTCCCGCCAGCCCGGCGTCGAGTTGCTTCAGCACGCCGGCCAGCCGCGACATCTGCGCCTGATGGGTGTCCCAGCCGCCGATCTCCAGCGCGGCGACGCGCGGACCGTCCGGAGCATGCAGCATCTCGCCGGCGGCGCGCGCCAGCGCCGGGAAGGCATAGCGGTCCTTCACCGGCTCGGCCGGATCGTCGCTGGCCATCACCGCGGCGGTGAAGCCGCGCTCCTGTAGCCCCTCGGCGATCGCCGGGCCGGTGATCCGATCGGCCCGATGCAGCGCGGCGATCTGCGCGTAGAGGTCGGCCGGCGGCGCCATGACGCCATGCGGCGCCCAGCTTCCCACCGTGACCGGGCCACGCAGCAGCAGAGGCACGGACACGCCGATCGCCAGCGCGTCCCCCTCCGGCCGGCCATGCGCGGCTTTGGGCAGCGCGGCGACGGCGCGGTTCAGCCAGCCGCTGGTCATGCGGTGGTCGGCGCCGCTTTCCAGGCAGTCCTGCGCCTCGAAATGGCTGCGCACGCGGGTCGGCCCGACGACGGCGTGCACCGGCACCAACTCGCCGGCGGTAAACATCGTGTGCAGGTTCGCCAGCGACGGGTGCAGACCGTAGAAGCCACCGAGGTCGAGCAGTCCGTTCGCCTGGCCGGGGCCGGGCGGGACCAGTTCGGCGCGCAGGGTCGCGAGCCCGGGATCGCCGTACGGCACCACCGCCGCCATGCCGTCCAGCGCGCCGCGCAAGATCACCACGACGAAGCGTTGTTCGCCCGGCGCGGCGGCGACGGCGAGCGAGGCGCGGCCCAGCGTGACGGCGGCGGTAAGCCCGAGCAGGGCGGAGCGGCGGGTGAGGGCCGTGCCGGGGGCGGAGAACGTCGGCGCTCGGCCGGGGGCGGGGACGAGGAGACTCGCCCTCCCCTTGAGGGAGGGGGTTGGGGGGGGGGGTGGGGGGGCCCCGTGGGGGGGGGGGCGGGCACCCCACCCCCCAACCCCCACCCACCAACGGGGGGCGGGGGGGCACGTGCCCCCCCCCCGCCCCGCGCCCCCGGTGGCCCCCCCCCCCCCCG